>JBBQBQ010000010.1:0-27200 GCA_038317685.1 Desulfuromonadales bacterium
GGCGTGGGGGGGGGCGCCCCCACCCCCCGGGGGCGGTGTTAACACCCCCCTTGGGTTACCCCCCGGCCCACGACTGTTTAAACTTTTCCCGGGCCGCGCCCGGGTTATTGGCCGGGGCCCGCTGCCGTTCGAGGCGTCAGGGTCCCTATCGCCGTTCCCGGGCCACCAACTGTGCTCGCGGGAGGGGGACTTGCAGTCCGATGACTCTGACCCGGCCTGCGGCCCAGTCGGTTTCGGTAAAGTCGAGCCGGCCCAGCAGGATCGGATCGGGGGCGGTCGCCAGATAGGCGTCGAGGAGTTCTTCGACCCGACGCTGAAAGGTCTTGCGGGAGGGACCATGCGCATATTTGCGACCGGGGAAACGCCGCAGATCACCGTCGCAACGCTCCGAGATGTGGTAGAGCTCATGCAGGACGGTGGCCAGCTTTTGGTGGTGGGAGAGCCGGAAGAAGCGCGGAACCATGATCTGGATCAGGTAAAGGATGTCCCGTTCCTGGTGGCGCAGGAGCGGCAATCGCCAGATCTCCTGGAGGCGACCCCGGTGCCGACTGGCCTCGCGGCTGCCATCCGCAAAGCGCAATGGAACGATGCGCGCATAGGTTCCGTGGGCTCCTTCCGCGCGGGAGCGGCTCAGGGCAAACAGGACCCGTTGCGGATCGATGTGGGTCAGTTCGGGAACCCGCCGGCAGACATCTAGGCAAAGGCGGTCCAGAAGCTCGGTGAGATCGCACTCGGCAGACGGCATGGCGGCGGGCAGGGATCCCAGAGATCAGCGTTCCTGCAATTTATGACAGAAGAGGCAACGGAATTTCGGAGGGTGGTCCTTGGGAAAGGGCACCCCCTTGTCGTTGTGGCATTCCCCGCAGAATTTTTCCGCCGCTTTTTTGCCATCGTTGCGCACGATGTCGTAAAAGCGCCGATGGTTGTCGTCAAGGGGGACGCGGTGGGTCTTGATGGAGCCCGATATGGCGAAGAAAATGGCAAAGATGATGACGATCAGGCCGACGAACAGCCAGTCCCGTTTATGGATGGTCATGAATACCTCTGGGCAAGGATGGAGGAGAAGACGCTCATTCGGATCTGATGAACAGCAGGTAGATGATCAGGGCAATCAGGATCGCTCCGCCCCCGACAAAGACCAGGAGGGTCTGGTCGCCAGCGCCGCCGAGTTGGGTGCCGCGTTCCAGGGAATAGGTTATGAGCCAAGCCAGGCCGGTGACGGTCAGAATGGTCACCAGCAGCAACCGCCATTTCATGAAGAGCGAAAGGATAGCGAGTGCGGCCATGGCCCCGAGGAACATCGGGTCGTGAATCAGCGACCTGACGTCCATATCGTTGAGGAACGCGACCACCTTATCGGTTTCAAAGTTGCTTAGAAATTCGCCGACGGTTGAAGCATTCATACTGCAAGCCCTTTTTTGGCGGGTTCCCGACCCAGTCAAAGCGACATTCAAAAAATAGCAGGTTTGCCGGTCCAGGCCAAGGGCAAAAAGGCCATGACCCTTGACTTTGCCGGCGACGTTCCCCTAAGATGACTCCCTGTTTCTGCGGGGCAGCGGCATTTCGCCCGCTCTGGACGCAGGACCGTCGAAAAGGGTTGGGCCGTGTCAGAACGTGCGATCGGAATCTTCGACTCCGGGGTCGGGGGCCTTACCGTCCTCAAAGAGATATCCCGTCAGCTCCCGGGGGAGGAGCTCATCTATCTGGGAGATACCGCCCGAGTCCCCTATGGCACCAAGAGCCCTGCCACGGTCCTGCGCTATGCTCTGGAGGCGGCCGCCTTTCTGGTGCATCGGAAGGTCAAACTGCTGGTCGTGGCCTGCAACACCGCCTCGGCAGTGGCCTTGACGGAGCTGGAGCAGCGCTTCAGTCTGCCGGTGATCGGAGTCATCGAGCCGGGAGCTCGCAAGGCGGCCGCCCTGACTCGGAGCCGCCGGGTCGGGGTGATCGGGACGGAGGGGACGGTCAAGAGCGAGGCCTACAGCAGGGCGATTCAGGCGCACGATCCGGCCATTGCCGTCTATGCCGCCGCCTGTCCCCTGTTGGTCCCTCTCGCCGAGGAGGGCTGGGCCGGGCATCCGGTCGCCCGACAGGTGGCCGCCGAGTACCTGGCACCCTTGATCGCCATGGACATCGATACCCTGGTCCTCGGCTGCACCCATTATCCCCTCTTCAAACCGATTTTTCACGAACTGCTCGGAGCGGCGGTGCGGCTGGTCGATTCCGCCGAAGAAACGGCACGGCTGGTGGCCGCCACCCTTCAGTCCCGTCAATTGCAGCGGCAGGCAGCTCCGCAGGTGACCCGGTTTTTCGTCACCGATGTCCCGACCCGTTTCGAACAGGTTGGGGGGGCCTTTCTCGGTGCCCCGTTGGCTGGAGTCGAACAGGTGGCGATCGATTGAACCCGTCCCCCTCTGACCGGAACTGAATCTTCCCCAAAGGGAGCCACTATGGTACGCCCGCCCCGAAAAAAACCCTTCTGGCCTTGGGCTCTGCTGCTGCTGGTTCTGTGCAGCGCTTTGGTGGTGTCCTATCTGGTCTTTTCTCCCGTCTCGCCCCCCTCGTTGCCGGTCCCGGCCGAAGTGCAGGACCCTCCTCTTCAGCCGCGGGAAGTGATTCTTTATTTCGCCGCCGAGGATGCCACCCACCTGGTGACCGAAACCCGGGAACTCGCCGATTGCCCCGATGAGCAGGAATGCCAGCGGGCCACCGTTCAAGCTCTGCTCGATGGACCGGTTGGACTCCTGGGGCCGATCCTCCCCGCCCATACCACCCTACGGGGGATCAGCGTTGCCGATGGGGTCGTCACCGTCGATTTCGATACAGAGCTGATCAGCGGACATCCTGGCGGCAGTATCTCGGAACTCCTGACGGTCTATGGCCTGGCCGACACCCTGGCGGCCAACTTCCCGGCGCTGCGGCAGCTGCGGATTCTGGTCGAGGGGGAGCCGGTGGAAAGTCTCAAAGGACATGTCGATTTGCGGCAGCCGGTTGCCGCAGACTTCACTTTTGCCCGGCCCTCGGCCGGGCTCGGGGTCGTCCCGACGGCGGCCGCAGCCACAGGGGGGCAGCCATGACCCAGCGATTTCGGCAAGCCATTGGACAGCGGGTCCTGATCCTTGATGGAGCGATGGGTACCATGCTCCAGGAACGGGGCCTCCAGCCGGGAGGCTGTCCCGAGGCGATGAACCTTACTGCCCCCGAGGTGGTGGTCGGCATTCACCGGGAGTATGTGGATGCGGGAGCGGACGTCATCGTCACCAACAGTTTTGGCGGCAGCCGCACCAAACTCGCCCATTACGGTTTGGAGAAGCAGGTTGGCGAGATCAACGCCCGGGCCGTCGATCTGGCGCGCCAGGCGGCGGGAGCGGAACGCTTCGTTGGAGGCTCGATCGGACCGACCGGGCGTTTTCTCGAACCGGTCGGCGATGCCGGGTTCAATGAGATGGTCGAGGTTTTTGCCGAGCAGGCGGCGGCTTTTGCCTCGGCCGGTGCCGATTTGATCACCCTCGAAACCTTCCTTGATATCCGCGAATTGCGCGCCGCAGTCATTGGCTGCCGGGACAGCACCTCGCTGCCGATCATGGCGCTGATGACTTTCGACGATGGCGGTCGTTCCGTTCTAGGCACACCGCCCGAAGCGGCGGCAGTGACCCTGGACGGGCTTGGCGTCGAAGTGGTCGGATCCAATTGCGGCCTCGGTATCGACGGTATTTTTGCCATTCTTGAAAAGATGCGGGCGGTGACCTCTCTCCCCCTCATTGCCCAAGCCAACGCCGGTCTGCCGGTCCTCAAGGATGGCCGGACCGTCTTCCCCGGCACCCCCGAAGAGATGACTGCTTATCACGACCGGCTGCTGGGCCTCGGGGTGCGGGTCATCGGCGGTTGCTGCGGGACAACCCCGGCCCATATTCAAGCCATGAAGGCGGCCCTGGAGGGCCGGGACCAGAGCTGGACGCCACCGCCGCGCCGCGGGTTCCTTTCCAGCCGGACCGCCATTGTCCCCTTCGGCGGCGATGCCCCTTGCGTGGTGATCGGCGAGCGGATCAACCCGACCGGCAAGAAGCTCTACAGCCAGGAACTGCGCGAGGGGAAGACCGCCTATGTTCGCCGCGAGGCGCAGGAACAGACCGTGGCCGGCGCCAGCCTTCTCGACCTCAACTGCGGACTCCCGGGCATCGACGAGGCGGCAGCTCTGGAACGGGCGGTCTTCGCTGCCTCCGGGGTGGTGGCGGCGCCACTGGTCCTTGATTCCTCCGATCCGGTCGCCTTGGAGCGGGGTCTGCAGGCGGCCGACGGCAAGGTTCTGATCAACTCCGTCTCCGGCGAGGAGCGAAGTCTCGCGATGGTTCTGCCGCTGGCTCGTCGCTATGGTGCGGCCGTCATCGGTCTGGCCCTCGATGTCGGAGGCATTCCTGCCACCGCCAACGGCCGGCTGGCAGTGGCCCGCAGAATTCTGGAGGCCGCTCTGGCCGCTGGACTGCAGCGGGAAGACGTGGCCATCGACTGCCTGACCCTGACCGTTTCCGCCGAGCAACAGCAGGCCCGGGAAACGCTCGCCACCCTGCGCGCGATTCGCAGCCAACTCGGGCTGAGTACGGTGTTGGGGGTCAGCAATATTTCCTTCGGACTGCCCTGCCGACCGGTCCTTTCCGCAGCGTTTTTTACCATGGCTCTGGAGGCCGGTCTGGGTGCTGCGATCATTAACCCAAAAGACGAGCGGATGATGGATGCCTACCGGGCCGCCCTTGTCCTGCTTGGCCATGACCGCCGCTCTGAGGCCTACATCGCCCATTATGCCGCCCATTCCGTGGCCCCGCAGGGTCCGCTTGCGACCGGCAGGGTGCCGACCAGCCGCGAACGACTGGCGGCGGCGGTCATCGAAGGGGATCGGGACGGTGTGATCCCCCTGGTTGAAGAGGCCCTCGCCGCCGGACTCTCCCCCCTGGAGGTCAGTCAAGAAGGCCTCCTCCCCGGCCTCGAAGAGGTGGGCCGGCGCTTTGGGAAAAACCAGATTTTCCTCCCCCAGGTCATGCTCTCGGCTGAGACGATGCAGGTGGCCTTTGCCCGCCTCAAACAGGAACTCCATGGCCAGCAGGCTCAGTCGTTGGGGAGGATTCTGATGGCGACGGTCGAAGGCGATATTCACGACATCGGCAAGAACATCGTCTGCACCTTGCTGGAGAACCACGGTTTTGAGGTAATCGACCTCGGCAAGAATGTTCCCGCCCAGCGGATTCTTGAGACCGCCCTGGCCCGCCAGGTCGATGCCGTCGGCCTCTCGGCGTTGATGACCACCACCCTGGCCCAGATGGAGAAGACCATTCTCCAACTGAAGGAAGCCGGGGTCCGGGTCTTCACCATGGTCGGGGGCGCGGTGGTGACCCAGGAGTACGCAGATGCCATCGGCGCCGACCTTTATGCCGCCGACGCACTGGAGGCGGTGGCGAAAGTCAAGGAGCTGTTCCGCCAAAAGACTGAATAGATCCCTTGCGCGATTTCGCGGACTGTGCTAACAATAGTCTGGTTTTTTACTGGTTTTTCGATTGGTTTTTCAGCCGTCTTTCCAGGAATTGGCATGGTCGTCGGGTTCAACCATAATTTTTGTTACCGGGGGGAGGTTTTCCACGTCCAGACCGAGGACGGCGGCCTCAAGAGCCCCAATATCATCACCCTCCTCTACCGGGGAGGGACCATTCTGGCTTCCAAGAAGACCTCCTACTCCGATATCGCCAAAGTCGATCACCTCGAACAGGTGGTCGAGGACTTGATGAAGGAGCAGCATAAAGAGATGCTGCGACGTCTGCGCGCCGGAGATTTCGATACCATCATCAGGAGTACCAAGCCGCCCGCGGCGCCCGCGGTCGAGCCCGCAACGCCCGCGGTCGAGCCCGCGGCGTCTGCGATACCACCCTTCCGCCCTGCACCGGTCGCACCCATTGCGGCCAGTCCTGCGCCGAGCCCGTCGCCAGTGCCTCCGGAATCCCCGCCGCCGGTTGCCACGCCCGTTTCTCCCCCGGTGGAAAAGAAACGCGAGAATGTCGGGTCGGAAATCAGCCTCGACGATGTCATCCTCTCCTATCTGGTTGGAGACGATAAAAAATAGCCGATTTGGCCCATTGCCTGGCTGCGGCCGGCTGCGGGTCTCTTTGTCCTGGGTCACCGGCCCCGTCGCCTGGCGACCGCATGAAGGGAGTGCTCCCCCGATGTTGAATGATCAGACCGTCCGGGAACTGACCGACACCGCCCGGCACCTGCGCGTGGAAATCCTCAAGATGCTCAATATCGCCCGTTCCGGGCATACCGGCGGCAGCCTGTCGGCGATTGACGTGTTGACCGTCCTCTATTTTCACAAAATGCGTCACGACCCGGGCAACCCTGCCTGGGAAGATCGCGACCGGTTCATCCTCTCCAAGGGGCATGCGGCCCCGGCTCTCTATGCCTGCCTGGCTCGGGCTGGTTACTTTTCAACCGACGATCTCAAGACGCTGCGGCGACTGGGCAGCCATCTGCAGGGGCATCCGGATATGAACAAGACCCCCGGCGTCGAGGTCTGCACCGGCTCGCTCGGCCAGGGGTTTTCCCAGGCGGTGGGCCTGGCCCTCGCGGGACGGCTGCAGAAGCGGACCTCGCGGGTTTACACCCTCCTTGGCGACGGCGAACTTCAGGAAGGGCAGGTCTGGGAAGCGACCATGGCCGCCGCTCATTACGGCCTCGACAACCTCTGCGCCTTCATCGACTGGAATGGGCTGCAGATCGACGGGGAGGTCGCCAAGGTCATGAACGTGACCCCGATCGGCCCCAAATTTCTGGCTTTCAATTGGCACGTGCTGGAGGTCGACGGTCATGACGTTCAGGCCATTGCCATGGCCCTGGAAGATGCCGAGCGAAGTCCCGGACGGCCGACGGCGATCATCGCCCGGACCGTGAAGGGGAAGGGTGTGCCGTTCTTCGAGCACAAGGCGAGCTACCATGGGGTCCCGCCGAGCGACACGGAACTCAGCCAGGCGCTGGAGCATCTGGGGCATTCGTAAGGCGGCAACTGGTGCTCGGGAAGACCAATCCCGGTGACCATTCGCGGTTTCGTCCAAGCCGGTTTTCTTTTCACCCATCACCAATTACGGGTTTTGTCATGACTGAAATGATTGCCACACGCGATGTTTACGGGAAGGTTCTGGTGGAGTTGGGACGGGAGGACGGCCGGGTGGTGGTCCTCGATGCCGACCTCTCCGGGTCGACCAAGACCGCGCTCTTTGCCAAGGAGTTTCCCGAGCGTTTTTTCAACGCCGGGATCGCCGAGGCCAACATGGTCGGGATGGCGGCCGGTCTGGCAGCAGGGGGAATGATCCCTTTTGCCTCAACCTTTGCGGTCTTCGCCGCCGGTCGGGCCTTCGAGCAGGTTCGGCAGTCACTCGCCTATCCGAAGCTCAACGTCAAGCTGGTGGCGACCCACGGCGGCATCACCGTCGGCGAGGACGGCGGCTCCCATCAATCGGTGGAGGATCTGGCGATCATGCGCGCCCTGCCGAACATGACCGTCCTCTGTCCTGCCGACGGCCCCGAAACCGCCGCCGCCATCCGCGCCGTAGCCGCCTACCGGGGTCCGGTTTATGTCCGGCTCGGCCGGTCCAAGGTCCCGGTCGTCTTTACCGATGGCTGTGACTTCACCATCGGCCGCGGGGCGACTCTGCGCCAGGGGACCGACCTGACCTTTATCACCACCGGGATGATGACCGCGATGGCGTTGGCGGCGGCAGAGATTCTGGCCGAAGAAGGGATCGCCGCTCGGGTGATACACCTTGGCACCATCAAGCCGCTCGATATCGATCTGGTTCTCAAGGCGGCCCGGGAGACCGGGGCAGTCGTCACCGCAGAAGAGCATTCGGTGATCGGAGGGCTCGGGGGGGCCGTTTGCGAAGCTCTGGCAGAAGGGTGCCCGGTGCCGGTGGAGCGGATCGGCCTGCGCGATGTTTTTGGCCAGTCCGGCACCGCCGAAGAGCTCCTGGCCCATTACGGCTTGACGCCCGCCCATCTGGTCGAAGCCGCCGAAAGGGTGCGACAGCGCAAAGGATGAGGGGCATCCGGACCCGCATAGAGGACCAACGGGGGTTCACCCTGATCCTGGTCCTGGTCCTGGTCGTGATCCTCGGGCTGGCGTTGGGGATGGCGGGAACGACCTGGAAGGACTTCATGCAGCGCTCCCGCGAGGAAGAGCTCTTCTGGCGCGGGGACCAGTACCGCCGGGCCCTGAAAAGTTACAACCAACTCACGCAGGGCAAGGGCTCGCAGGCTTCCCCGAACAGTCTCGAAGACCTGGTCCGGGATCCTCGCTCGCTGCAGATGGTGCGGCATTTGCGGCGGATTTATCCCGACCCGATGACCGGTGAGGACTGGGATCTGGTCAAGGATCCCGGTGGGCGCATTGTCGGAGTCCGCAGCAAGAGTGATCTGGCGCCCTTCCGAAAAAGTGGGTTTCCCAAAGAGTATGAGAATTTCGAAGGGCTGACCAAATACAGCGAATGGGAGTTCATCTACACGCCCGAAACTAAGCCCCAGCCCGTCAAGGGCGCCCCAGTCGGCACCCAGCCCGCCGCTGGAGTCACACCAAATCCGGCCGGTGGCAGTATGCATCCCGTCCTCGGAAATCCGTAGAGGCAACTTTTGTTCATCAAGAGCCTCCTGACCCGCGTCATCATCCTCAATATCCTCCTGCTGACAACCGGCATCGGAGTTCTGACCCTCTTCCACATCCGGCGGGAGGAGAACCATCTGATTGCCTCCACCCGGGAAAGTGCCGAGCTGCTGCTTTCGACCGTGGAAAAATCGATCTTCAACTCGATGCGCATCGGCAACAGCGAGGATGTGCAGGCAATTCTGGAGATGGTTGGCCGCAACCATCACCTGGTCCGGGTTCGGATTTTTCATCCAGACGGGACCATCCTCAAGTCGGCCCAACCCGGAGAGATAGGCACCCGGGTCGACAACTTCGACCTGGCCCTGCTTGCCAACAACCAGCGCGAGGGGATCTTCAAGGTCGATGGTGAAGAAGTCCTGGGGATGGTCAAGCCGATTGTCTCCGATGAACGCTGCTATCTGTGCCATGGCGTCGGCCGCAAGATCATTGGGGTCCTCAATCTCAACTTCTCTCTGGCGGATACCACTCAGCGCCTGCGGGAATCCACCCAGTTCTTCATGTTGTCGACAGCCATAATCGTGGTGTTGTTGTCGGTCGGCATCTCTTTCATCCTGCTGCGTTTCGTCCGGCGGCCGATAAGGATCATGGCCTCCCGGATGGCCCAGGTTGAGGAAGGAGATTTGACGGTGCGGATGGACAGCAACGCGAGCGATGAGATCGGGAGCCTGATGCGCAGTTTCAACTCCATGGTTGTCAATCTGGAAAAGGCCAAGAAGGAGTTGGAACATTATCATTACCGGCAGATGGAGCGGGCCGACCGCCTGGCCTCGGTCGGCGAGATGGCCACCGGAATCGCCCATGAGATCAAAAACCCCCTGGCCGGGATCAGCGGTGCCATCTCGGTATTGGGAGATGATTTTGCCGGCGACGATCCCCGTCGCGAGATCATCCGCCAAGTTCTCGAGCAAATCGGCAGACTCGACAAGACCTCCACCGACCTCCTTTATTTCGGTCGGCCGGGGAAGCCCGAGTTCAATTTTCTCGATATCAATGGGCTGGTCAAGAAGACCTTGTTCTTCATCGCCCAGCACCCCGAGGCACGCAACATCCACCGGATCAAAGAACTGACCAGGGATCTGCCGCCGGTCTGGGTCGATGAAAAACAGATCCAGCAGGTCCTTTTCAACATTATCATCAACGCCATCCAGGCGATGCCTGACGGCGGCACCCTGACCCTTCAGACCGAAGCTGCGGAACGGGTCGGGCAGTCCTATGTCAGGGTTTTGGTCATGGATACCGGCAAGGGGATTCCCGCCGACGAGCTGGAACGGATCTTCGTCCCTTTCCATACCACCAAGACTCAGGGGACGGGTTTGGGGCTGGCCATCTGCCGAAGCTTGATGGAACAGCACGGCGGATCGATCCAGGTTGCCAGCCGGGTCGGCGAGGGGACAACCTTTATCATCGAGCTGCCGGCCGCCCCTGGGCATCCCGGCGGCGGAAACGAGGAATCGCGTGCGTAAACACAAAATTTTGGTCGTCGATGACGAACACCTTATCCGTTGGTCCCTGGAACAGAATCTCAAGAAACAGGGCTACGAAGTCTTTATCGCAGGGTCCGGGGAAGATGCCCTGCGGCTGGTCCGCGACGAAAGCCCCGACCTGGTCCTTCTGGATATCCAGTTGCCGGGGATCAACGGCCTGGAGGTGCTGGAGAAAATCAAAGACCAGGAAGACGATGTCATCGTCATCATGGTGACCGCCCTCGGCGTCCTTGAGACCGCCGTCAAGGCGATGCGCATGGGGGCTTACGACTACCTCAACAAGCCGTTCAACCTCGATGAACTGGCTATCGTCATCCGCAAGGCGCTGGAAACCGGAGAACTCAAGCGGGAAGTGGCGCATTTGCGCTCTGAGCAGACCCGTCGCTACGGCATCGGTAATCTCATCGCCGAAAGCCGCCACATGAAGAACGTTCTGGCGATGGTCGAAAAAATCGCCCGCAGTGATGCCAGTACCGTTCTCATTCAGGGGGAAAGCGGGACCGGCAAAGAGCTGATCGCCAAGGCCATCCATTGGGAAAGTGCCCGCGCCGAAAAACCGTTCATGGCCATCAACTGTGCTGCGGTCCCCGAAACGCTTTTGGAAAGCGAGCTGATGGGGCATGAGAAAGGTGCCTTCACCGATGCCAAGAGCCAGAAGAAGGGGCTCTTCGAAACCGCCGACGGAGGGACCATTTTCCTCGATGAGATCGGCGACATGGAGCCGGGGATGCAGGCCAAACTGTTGCGGGTCCTCGAAGAGCGTTCCTTCCGCCGGGTCGGCGGCACCAAGGAGATCCCGGTCGATGTCCGGATCGTCTCGGCCACCAACAAAGACCTGCTCAAGGCGATGGAGGAAAAGACCTTTCGCAACGACCTTTATTATCGGATCCAGGTTATTCCCATCTACCTGCCGCCCCTGCGGGAGCGTAAGGATGATATCCCGCCGTTGACCCGCCATTTCATAAATCACTTCAATCGTGAATTCGGCAAGAATGTGAGCTCGGTGTCCAAAATGGCGGAGAAGTTTCTGCTCGAATATCCGTGGCCGGGGAACATTCGTGAACTGAAAAACGTCATCGAACGCGCCCTCATCCTGGAAAACGAGGAGACCCTCCTCCTCGAACATTTGCCCCAGGAGATCGTGAACCGGACCAGCGGAGCAGCCTCCGGTCCGGTGAGTTTTCGGCTTCCCGCCGAGGGGATCGACATCGAAGATGTCGAACGGGAACTCATCCGCCAGGCGCTGGAGGTCTCCGAAGGGAATCAATCGAAAGCGGCCCGCAAACTCAACCTCGGCATCGACGCCTTCCGTTACCGGATGAAGAAATTCGGATTCCTGTAAGGGGCTCCGTCAAGGCCCTGAGACTGCCCCGAGAACCGGCCCCGTTGCCGGTTTTTGGCGTCTGGCGGGGTCCTGGGCGGGGAGTGTGTGGGCCGGAGGGTGGTCGTCATTTCTGGGAACAGGGGAGGAAATTATGGTTTTTGATGACCAGGGGCAAGGTCTGCCGATCCTTTTGATCCACGGTTTTCCTCTCTGTCGCCGGATGTGGAAGCCTCAGGTTCAGCCCCTGGTCGATGCCGGCTACCGGGTGGTGGTTCCGGATCTGCCGGGGTTTGGCGACAGCCCTCCTCTGGACCAACCCTGGTCCATGGACCTCTATGGCGATGGGATGATTGCGCTGCTGGATCAGTTGGGGATCGGGCGGGCGGTGGTCGGCGGCATGTCGATGGGAGGATATGTCCTGCTGAATCTGCTTGACCGTCACCCCGAGAGGGTGGCTGCGGCAGTCTTTATCGCCACTCGGGCCGGGGCCGATGACCCGGCCGCCAGAGAGCGGCGGACCGAGTTGTCCCAAGCGGCGCTTCGAGGAGAACCCCAGGTTATTCAGGAAACCTTTGGTGAGGTCCTGTTTGCCGAGGCGACCCTGCAGGAGCATGCGGATCGGGTTCAGGAGGTCCGTTGCTGGATGGAGATGGCCCCTCCCAGGGGTCTTGCGGCGGCCTTGGTGGCCATGCGGGATCGTCCCGACTACACTGGGCAGCTTTCTTCCTTCTCCCTGCCGGCTCTGGTCATCGGGGGATCAGCCGACCGGGTCATGACGGCTGACCAGTTCCGTCTCCTTGGCGATCGTCTCCCCTGTGGCAAAATCTGCCTGATTCCAGAGGGGGGACATCTTGTCAACCTCGAACGGCCCGAACCCTTCAATGCCTGCCTGCTCGAGTTTCTGAGGGGATTGTGAAGGATTGATCAAGGCTGCGAACCAGGACGAAAAACACCCAAAAACGAAGCGGAGGCGGGGTCAACCCCGCCTCCGCTTCGTCATAGTTACAAACTCAAAACCTCACTTGATCCGAATGCCGATGTCATCTCCGGCCGTGGTCACCGCACCCGATTCGGATTCTACGATGCCATTGGGACCCGCAGAATAGACCATGACGGGATTGATATCCGCAGCAAACTGGTCAGCATTGACGAAATAACTGTTCCCCCAGGGGTCGGCGGTGACAGCCGGGATATAGGGGCCTTTCCAGCCGGTTTTGTCGACAAGGGGCCAGCAACCGTTGGTGTCCTCAGCCAACAGGTTCTGGAAGGTTTCCTGGCTGGTGAGGTCGAAGTCATTGTCGGCCAAGCCCCCGGGAATGTTGCCGTTACCGACCAGAAGGGTCACCGTCGCTATGCACCCCGCCCCCTTGTTCGGCCACTGGCCGGTGTCCTTACGAAAGACAAAGATGGCCGTGCTGATCGACTTGGTATCGGCCGTTGCCCGCGCGATCTTGGCCTCGTCGATCTGGTTGAAGATCATCGGCACCAGGATGCCGGCCAGGATGGCCAGAATAGCTGCGACGACGATGACTTCGACCAGGGTGAAACCCGCCTGACCTCTCCATTTCATAACGCCTCCTGTGCAGTAAAGTAATAGGTTGGACCCCAGCCAAATGCTGGGATATCGGCGTAACGCTGGTTCGGTTGAATGGTGCCGGACAGCATCAGGGCAACGGTCCCGACTATTTCACAACGGTTCCGACATCATCCCCCAGGGCCTGATAGGAGAAGTTCGGGGTATCGATCTGGCCGTTGGGTCCGGCGGAGAGGATCAGGACAATGGACGTCCCCTCGTTGCGGAAGCCGCTGGCTCCGGCGATGTAGCTGTTTCCCCAGGGGTCGGCGGTGGTTGCCGGCAAATAGGGACCCTTCCAGCCGACATTGCCGGCGAGAGGCCAGCAACCGTTGCTGTCCTGAGACAGAACCTCGTCGAAGGGCAGGCTGACCGTGGCATCGAAGCCCATCAGGTTGAGGTTGGTCGGGAGGTTCCCCTGACCGGTCAGCAAGGTGACGGTGGCGGCGCAACCTACGCCTTTGTCGGGCCATTGGGAGGTGTCCTTGCGGAAAACGAGGACGGCATTGGCAATCGATTTGGTGTCGCCAAGAGCCCGGGCGAGCTTGGCCTCATCGATCTGGTTGAAGATCATCGGCACCAGAATGCCGGCGAGAATGGCCAGGATCGCTGCGACAACAATGACTTCAACCAAGGTGAAGCCGGCTTGGTTGCGAAAGGAAGGTCCGACTGGCATCAACAGATTCTCCTGGGCAACGGGATTGAATTGGACCGTCAGTTGTTACGGTCTGACTCGAAACACACTTCAAAAGTCTTAATATTATTGAAACCCTACTGGCATTCGGCAAATCTGTCAAGGAGACCGCAGGGTATTTCGGTGCGGTTGCAGGTTGTGGGAGAAATAATCCGGTGGATGGAATTTCCGGGGAAATTGAGTTGCTTCAACACAAAAGTAGGGGCGGAACCCAAGACGGCTGTGGCGAACCGGAATTTCCAGGTGTCAAGCCCGCAACCAAAGCCAAAATGCGGCCAACCCGAGGGTCCATAGGGTCACCGGCACCCCGATCCGGGCGTGTTCACGCCAGGAAAGACCGACGCCGAGTCGCGCCGCCTGGTCGACAACAATGAGATTGGCGATGCTCCCCACCAGGAGGAGATTGCCGGCCAGGGTACTGGCGAGGGCCAGGACCGGCCCGGCCAGTGGGGAGGTGGCCGATGGCAGGAGGAGCATGGTCGCCGGAACGTTGGACACCAGGTTCGACAGCGGCACCGTGACGGTGAAGAGCCAGGCCGGATGGCTGAGGTCAATGCCGAACCCCAGCAGGGCGGCCACGGCTCCAGCCAGCAGTCCGGTGCCGGCCAAGGCCTGGTTGACGACGAAGAGGCCGATGAAGAGGAGGAGGAGCTGCCAGTCGACCAGGGCCAATAACTGGCCGGAACGTACCCGGCGGCTGGTCAGCAGGAGCGCCGCGGCGGCCAGGGTCGGCAGCTCCCGGGGCCAGGGAGCGAACAGATAGGCAAGCATCAGCAGGGCGAGGACCGCCAACCCTTTGCCGGTCTGCCAGGAATCAAAGGCCGGCGCAGCCAATTCCGGACCCGGCGCCGCGCCTTGCCAGCTGCCCCGGGCGGAACGGGCGATGATCCACCAGACCACGACCAGTCCGAGGAGGGCGGGAACCCCGCCGTCGAGGAGGTAGGGGCCGAAGGGGAGGTGCAGCCGTTGGCCGATCAGCATGTTTTGCGGGTTGCCGATGAGGGTAGCGGCTGAGCCGACGTTGGCGGCGCAGGCCAGTCCCCACAGGAAGGGCCGCGGATTGAGGCGGCGCCGGGCGCAGCCCTCGATCAGAACCGGTGCCATCGCCAGGCAGACGATATCGTTGGCGAGGAGAGCCGAGAGAAGTCCCGCTGTCGCCACCAGCAGGGCGAGGAGGCCCTCCGGGGTGAGTTGCGCGGCGGCCAGGCGGCGGGTCAGGGCGGTGTAGAAGCCGCCAAGGCGCAATTGAGCGGACACGATCATCAGGCCGAAGAGGAGCGCTACCGTCGGCACGTCGACCGCCAGCCAGGCCTCCTCCGGGGAAAGGCGGCCGGTCACCAGCAGGGCGATGGCGCCGAGAAGTGCCACGCCGGTGCGGTCGAGGGCCAGCCACGGCAGGCCGCCGAGGATCATCCCGAGGTAGACGAGGCCAAAGACGGCAAGGACGGTCCAGTCCATGAGCTGTGTGGTACCCTCAGCAAAGGGAGGCGTATTAGAGTAGAGGTCTCACCAGGCTGATGAAAAACTTTCCCCTGCGGCGTTGTTCATCAGCTCTTCAGATCCAGCGTTTGCGGCGGAAAAAGATCAGCATTCCGGCGCTGATCGCGAGCATGACCCCCCACAGGCCGAAGTACCCCCAGCGCCATTTGAGCTCCGGCATGTACTCGAAGTTCATCCCATAGATGCCGGCGAAGAAGGTCAGGGGGATGAAGATGGTGGCGATAATGGTCAGGACCTTCATGACCTCGTTCATGCGGTTGCTGATGCTGGAGAGGTAGAGGTCGAGCATCCCGGCGATAAGGTCGCGGAAGGTTTCAACCGTATCGACGACCTGAATGGTATGGTCGTAAACATCGCGCAAATAGATCGCGGTGGTCTCGGCGATCAGTCTCGATTCGCCTCGTTGCAGGGCACTGATCAATTCCCGCAAGGGCCAGACCGCCTTGCGCAGCAGGATCATTTCCCGCTTGAAATTGTGAATGCGGTTGAGGGTTTGCGGCGACGGGTCGGTGACCAGCTCCTGCTCCATCTCCTCGATTTCATCGCCGATCTGCTCCAGGATGCTGAAATAGCCGTCGACGATTGCGTCCATCAGGGCATAGGCCAGGTAGTCGGCGCCCTGCTTGCGAATCCGCCCCTTGGCAATCCGCAACCGGTCGCGCACGCCGTCGAAAACGTCGCCGGTCTTCTCCTGAAAGGAGAGGACGTAGTTGGGTCCGAGGACCAGGCTGACCTGCTCGGTGTGGATACCGCCCTCCCGATCGTAGAAGAGCATCTTCAGAACCAGGAAGAGGTAGTCCTCGTAGTCCTCGACCTTGGGCCGGTGGTCGGTGTTGAGGATGTCCTCGAGGACCAGGGGGTGGAGATTGAAACAGTTGCCCAAAGCTTCGATATGGCCGATCTCGTGGACCCCGTTGATGTTGATCCAGGAGATGCTCGGGCTGGCCTTGAGCTGGCAGCAGCGCTGTACATCGTCGATCGCCAGCAGCTCCTCGTGAAACTGCTCCGAATCGTAGTCGATGAGATTGATGGTGATCCGCTCCTGGCTGGGCTCGCCGACATGCACCAAGGTGCCGGGGGCGACCCCGAGTTTCTTTTTCGGGCGTTTCTTGAGCAGTTGTTTGGGCATCCTCCGGTCCTTCCCTTGAATAATTCCCCTGCCGGGCAAGTCTTCAAAACTATAGCAGAATTGAGCACAAAAAAGCCCTGTTTTCGGGTTGCCGGAAGTGCCGGCCCGACCCTCCAGGCCGGGCCCTCTACCTGCCAGCGCCGGATTCGGTTATCATTACTTCCATGAGAACCGTCTTCCTCGCCCTGTTTCTGCTGACCTTGGCCGCCCGCCTGGGGCTGCGCTGGCTCAACCTCACCCACCTCAGGCGCTGCGGCGGGATCGTCCCCACCGGCTTTGAGGGGACCATCGATCCGCAGCTGCTGCGTCGGGCCAGCGCTTACACCCTCGCCCAAAGTCAGGTCGGGCTGGTCGAGACGCTCGTTGACAGCTTCCTCCTCCTGGTTTTTTTCTTTGGCGGATTGCTCCCCCTCTACGACCGCTGGATCGGCGCCTTGACCTCCTCCTTCATCGTCGGCGGCCTTTTCTTCCTCCTCGGCCTGTCCCTGGCACAGACCGTCCTGGGCATCCCCTTCAGCCTCTACCGGACCTTTCGCCTGGAGGCGCGCTTCGGTTTCAACCTCATGACGGCGCGTCTGTGGTGGACGGATCTCTTCAAGTCGATCCTCCTTTCCAGCCTGCTCCTTTCGTTCCTCGGCGCCGGGACCCTTTGGCTGATTCAGGCAAGCGCACAGTGGTGGTGGCTGTGGGTCTGGGGTTTCTCGGCCCTGGTGACGCTCCTCTTGATGGACCTCTCCCCGACCTTCATCGAGCCCCTCTTTCACAAACTCCAACCGCTGGCCGACGGGGAGTTGCGGGAGCGGATCAAGGAGCTTCTGGCCCAGGCCGGGCTGCGGGTCAGCGCCGTACTGCAGATCGACGCCTCCCGGCGCAGCCGTCATTCCAACGCCTATTTCACCGGGATCGGCCGGGTCAAACGGATCGTCCTCTACGATACCCTCCTGGCCCAGATGCTGCTTCCGGAGCTCTTGGGCATCCTTGCCCATGAGGCCGGCCATTGGCGGCTGGGCCACATCCGGCAGCGGCTCTGGTGGGCCGAACTCTTTTCTCTGACGTCTTGTTATTTCGCCTTCCGGCTGCTGCAATGGGGTGGTCTCCCCGAACTTTTGGGACTGCCGGAGTCCTCCTTTTTCGCCCAGGTGGCGGTCCTCGCTTTTCTCTCATCGCTCCTTGCCTTCCCCCTGACCCCGTTGGGGAGCTGGTGGTCGCGCCGGCAGGAACGGCAGGCCGATCGCTTTGCCGGTCGCCTGTCCGGCGAACCGCAGGCCCTCGCGGCCGCCTTAATCAAACTCTCCCGGGAGAATCTCAGCAATCTGCATCCCCACCCCTGGTACTCCTTCTGGTACGCGTCCCACCCCAGCGTCGTCGAACGGGTGAAATACCTGCTGCGAGAGGAGGTGCGCCGTTAAGGTCATCGCAGGACCTGGCCGGCAACCTTTATAACCGAAACCGCCGGGGCAGTCGCTACCCCGGCGGTTTCGGCGCGGAATGGATTTCAGTCTTTTTTGGCTCAGACAATTCTCATCTGCAGGCAGTCCCCCAGCCTTTGGAACGCATCCCGCCATTCCCCTTCCGGTTGGCCTGACTCCTCGCGGTGAATCTTCCAGTAAAGGTTTTGGGCTCGCCACAGGTCGGGATGAATCGGCAGGTTCTTGAGAACCTCCAGAGTTTCGATGACCGTCAGCATCAGCGCCAGGTTCTGCGGGGTGCGAGCCAGTTTCTCCATCTGCTTGACCAACTGGCGGCCGGCCGCCAGGCCGAGCATCGGCTCGTCGAGGGTGATGTCGAGTTTTTCGATCTCCGCGGCCAGACTCTGGAGCTGGTTGGGGCGGGACTGGCCGGTCTCCAGCAGGTGGCGGACCTGGCCGATCAGCACCAGTTCGACCGGAATCGCCAGCGGCTTGGGAATCGGCACGCCTATTTCGTTCAGAAAGCGCATCAGCGGGAAGTGGTTGGCGTAGATGCTGCCGAAGGATTCTTCGATTTCCGCCAGCGTCTGGGCCATCAACTGTTGTACGACCCGGCGCTGTTCATCTTTGAAAAGGTGCCAAAGATTGTAGGTTCGACTGCCGAAGTGACGGTCCATCTGGCGGATGACGGCGGGCAGATCACTTTTTTCAAAGTCTTCCCTGAGGGCTTGCCGAAGCCCGGTAAAGTCTTCGCGATGCTGGTAGGGGCCGACCCCGGCGGTGATATTGTGGCCGCCGAAATTGAGAACGGCGAAGCTGAATTCCTGTTCGTTCCAGGTGATCTTGGAGCGGATTCGAGCGTGGCCGACCGTCAGCTGCATGCGGCCGCTCGGAAACCTGTCGATCTTGCAGTCCTCGGCGGCATAGCAGCCGATGTCGTGACGGTGCGAGTTTTCGTCGGGGCAAACCGGATCGAGGCTTGCGACAATGGCATGGTGAGCGGCCACCCGGTCCAGATAGATGCGTGATCGCTGGACCTTCTCGACATAGACCCGGGAGGCGTTTCCCCAGCGCGAAAGGTTGCTTTTGGCGCCTTCCAGGCGGCTTCGGAATGCTTCCTCCAGAGAGACGTCACAGACTTCCTCAGCGAGTTGGATGGCCCGTCCGGCATAAGCGAGAATCTGGGTCGTCTCGATGCCGGAGACCTCGTCGAAGAACCAGCCGCAACTGGTGTACATGAGGAGAGCGTGGCGCTGAAGTTCCAACAACCGCAAGGTCTTGATCGCCTCCTCCGGCACCAAGTCGCGGCCGGCCTGCTCCCGCATGAAGGCCCGAATCCGCTCGGGAGTGCGGTCGAGGATGACCTGTATATAGGCATTCCGTGCTCCCCAGGGATCAGGGCAGAGGGGTGCGAGATGGGTTTCGAAGAGGGGCTCCAGGGTATCCCGCAACCAGTCCAGAGCCTCCCGCAGCGGACCCCGCCACGCCTGGGTCCAACCGGCCTGGCCGCCGCTGTGGCAACCGCAATCGGCACGCCAGCGGTCCACACCATGGGCGCAGCTCCAGGAGGTATCCTCCCGAATCTCGACTTCGTGGGTCGGAGGGAATTTTTCCAGGAACTCGGCGTAGATGGTCAGGCGGGCCTGGCCGCGGCTCTCGATCTTGTCGAGGGCATAGGCGAGGGCCATCTCCCCGAAGCGATGGTGATGGCCGTAGGTCTCGCCATCGGTGGCAACATGGACCAGCGCGGGGCCGCCGTTCTCAGTGAAGCCTCCGGTCAGGCGCGTGGCGAACGCTTCGCCGTCCTCAAGGAGGTTGCGGAAGGCGACCTCGTTGGCGATGACACCGTCATAGAAGAAGAGCGCGATGGAGCGCCCGGAGGGGAGGTTGCAGCGGTAGGGCTGTTTGGTGTCCACCGCCGCGCCTTCGATCTTCAGCCAGTCGCTGGCGCCGATTTTGCGGACCTGGCTGGCCTGGTGCGGTGCCAGAATGGTGAACGCGATCCCCGCCTCCGCCAACTCTTCCAGGCTCTCCAGGTCAACCGCAGTTTCCGGAAGCCAGAGCCCTTCCGGCGGCCGGCCGAAGCGGTGTACGAAATCGGCGATCCCCCAACGGACCTGGGTGCGTTTGTCCCGCCGGTTGGCGAGGGGCAGGATGATGTGGTTGTAGGCCTGGGCGAGGGCCGCGCCATGGCCGGAAAATCGTTCCCGGCTTGAGGCATCGGCGGCCAGGATGGTCCGATAGGTCTCGGCATCGCAGCGTTCCAGCCAGGAGAGCAGGGTCGGACCGAAATTGAAGCTGGTATGGGTGTAGTTGTTGACGATCCGGGAGATGCGCCGGTCTTCGTCGAGGATGCGCGCGGCGCCGTTGGGCCGGTAGCATTCGGCGGCGATGCGCTCGTTCCAGTCATGGAAGGGGTAGGCCGAATCCTGCTGCTCGATGGCTTCGAGCCAGGGATTCTCCCGGGGTGGTTGATAGAAATGGCCGTGTATGCACAGGTAGCGGGTCATGGCTCCGTCCGTGATGAGGGTTCAGCCGGGAGGGGGAAGAGGATTGCCGCCCCCCGAGCCTCTATCACTTTAAACAAGGGGGGGGCGCCTGGCAAGGGGCAGTATGCATGGAGCCGGAACGGACGACTACGGTATTGACAGGACGGGCAGGGGGGGAGTATTGGTATTAACCTGAGTATCTAGGCCGCGGCACTGGCGCGGTCAACATTTCGTGAACTTCTTCAGAAAGGATTAGATGCATGAAACGCGGATGGATGGCGGTGACCGGGGCCTTCGGGGTCCTGCTGCTGGCGGGGAGCAGTTTCGCTGCCGACAAGAAGATGGAGCTCAAGGACACCAAGGATCGCGTCAGTTACAGCATCGGGCTTAGCCTCGGTGAAAATTTCAAGCGGGATGGGATCGAGGTCAATGTCGATGCCCTTTCGCAAGCCATTCGGGATGTGCTGAAGGGAACGACCCCGCTGATGAACCAAAAGGAAGTCCAGGAAACTTTGGTTGCCTTCAAGCAGGAAATGGTCGCCAAGCAGGAAGTCAAGAACAAAGAACTCGGCGCGAAGAACCTCAAGGAGGGCGAGGCGTTTCTCGCCGCCAATGGCAAGAAAGAAGGCGTTGTGACCCTGCCGAGCGGGCTGCAGTATAAAGTGCTCGAAAAGGGGGCCGGCAAGACCCCGACCAAAACCGACAAGGTCACCGTCGATTACAAGGGAACCCTCACCGACGGCACGGTCTTCGACAGCTCATATGATCGCGGGGAGCCGGCAACCTTTGGGGTCGGCGATGTGATCCCGGGTTGGACCGAGGCCCTGCAGTTGATGCAGGAAGGCGCCAAGTGGCAGCTCTTCATCCCCGCCAAGCTGGCCTACGGGGAGCGGGGCGCGGGACAGGCCATCGGACCCAATACCGCCCTGGTCTTCGAGGTCGTGTTGAAGAAGATCAACTGACCCTCCTGCTTTCGGCCGAAACCGGCGGCCGCCTTTCCTGCGAAGGGTGGCCGCTGTTTTGGTCGGCCGATCGGTGCCCTGTGAGGCATGATGCCGAGACTGGTGGGCAGGCTTACCGAGGGAGAGGGCGACCGTCTTGCTGGCCAAACATATCCTCCTGACCAATCAGCCGGAAATCCTGCGACCGCTGGAGTCGTTCCTTTTTCGTCGCCGGGGCTATTCCCTTTTAATTGCCAGCGATGGACGTCAAGCATTCGAAATCATAGAAGAACATGACCCGGCTCTGGCGATTCTCGACCTGGAAATGATCAGCGAGGGGGGAGACGCATGCTGCCATAGGGTCAAGTGTGATCCGATCCTCCGCAAAACACCGATCATCCTGATTGCCCGGGCCGATCGGGCCGAGGAAGTGCGGCGCTGCCGGGAAGCCGGATGCAACGAGATCGTTTTCAAGCCGGTCGATCCCCACGAATTGATCGTGGCCGCTTGCCGGCTGCTGCATATCACCGAGCGCCGGGACCCCCGTCTGGAGATGCCTTTGCCGGCGATGGTCGGCAAGGATTCGCGCCGGTTACGGGTCGGGACGATCCTCAACCTGAATGGGGGGGGATGTTTTGTCGAGACCCGCAGACTCGTCCCCGCAGGCGAGGAAGTGGCCCTGGAGTTCACCCTGCCGGGCACGACCGAGATTCTCAGCGTCTGCTGCCGGGTGATATGGGTCAACCACCCCGAATGGGTCAAGGCCCCGCGGCTGCCGGTCGGCATGGGGGTTCAATTCCTCGATCTGCCGGCCGCCGTTCGCGATGCAATCGAAACCCTGGTGGCCGCCAACGTCAGTGAAACCGAAAGACATCTGGACAACCCGCCTCAGGACACCAAACCCTCCCGTTAGCGTCCCCCCCCTTTGCACCCTTCAGTGAGTCTGGATGTCGATGCCGCGGCTCTGGAGGAGCGGACTCTCCTCGCCGTGCAGGACCTTGCGCAGTTCCTGGCGGGCGACCGCCGGATCCATGCCGTCCCCTGCGAGAAGGCCCAGGAGCTGGTTGAAGCGGGCTCGGCGTTCGACACCGGCCGGGGACAGGTCCCGGCGGTCGCCGAAGATTTCCATCAGGGTGGAGCCGCAGGGGCAGTTGCGGAAGAGTTCCACCACCGGCTGCTCGTCGTCGTCGATCCCCTCCCGGAGGCCGCTGGCATGGTTGACTCCATCGGTTTCCAGTAGAAAGTCGTCGACGCTGTCGAACTGGCGGCCGCAACGGGTACAGCGTTTGGGGAAGGATTGGTGGGAGAAGGCCCGCAACCCGGCGTAAAGTTCGGCGATCAGCTGCTGCTTGTCGACCATGGCCGGCGTCCTCCTTGCAGTGATGGCGGTTACCGGACTTTAGCGTAGCGGGATGGGAGGGGTCAAGGGTCCAAGGCGAAAACGAAACGGGATGGCCCCAAGGCCATCCCGTGGTTTTTTAAGGTTCTGCCGAACCGATCAGGCCTCGGCTTTCCAGTGGCCGTGGAGGTTGCAGTATTCGCGGGCGGTGACCTTCGCGGCCGTGAGGTTGAAGACCGCTTCCGGTGCTTCCCCAGGCTTGAGGAACTGCAGGTAGGCCTTGCCGTCGGCGATCAGCTCGATCCACTGAATGTAATGTTTTTCCTCCATCGGATGGGGCACGCTGCCGATCTTGACGGTAATCTTGCCGTTCGCCATGACGATCACCGGCACGTGTTTCTCCTTGGCGGCGTCGACGGAATTCTCCGCCAGCAGTTTCATTGTCTCGTGGCAGCAGGTCAGCGGCGGTCCGCCGGCATGCAGAATTTCGACGATGTTGCCGCAGATGTCGCATTTGTAGAGTTCAAGACGTTGGTTGGGCATGGATGAGCCTCCTTGGGTCTAGGGTTCTGGCGCAACGGTTAGCGCCGGGGTTCAGTAGTTTTCGCCGAGCAGTTCGAAATGGGCCTGGGCATGGTCGCAGGCGGCGCATTTGCCCGGTGCTTCGGTTCCGTGGTGCAAAAAGCCGCAGTTCCGGCAGCGCCAGACGACCGGCTCTTCGCGCCGGAAGACCCGGTTTTGTTCCAGATTTGAAAGGAGGGCCAAATAGCGTTTTTCGTGCTGCTGTTCCGCCACCGAGATGGCCAGGAAGATGTCGGCAATCTGGGGGAAACCTTCCTGGCGGGCGGTGGCGGCGAAGGCGGGGTACATTTCGGCATGCTCATAATGCTCGCCGGCAGCGGCCTCGCGCAAGTTGGCGGCGGTACTGCCGATGGTGCCGGCGGGGAAGGAGGCGGTGATCATCGCCTCGCCCCCCTCGAGCAGCTTGAAGAGGCGTTTGGCATGCTCCCGCTCCTGGTTGGCGGTCTCCTCGAAGATGTCGGCCACCTGGACAAAGCCTTCGCTTTTGGCCTTGGCGGAAAAATAAGTGTAGCGGTTGCGGGCCTGACTCTCACCGGCGAAGGCGGTCAGGATATTCTTCTCGGTCTGGGTGTTCTTCAACGACATGAGCCACTCTCCTTGGGCTGTGGATTGGCGAGAAAAGCTCTTGTAGCGTACCATCCGCCCGCGGATTTTCAACTGGTCGACTTGACCGGGTAGGGTCTTCAGACGACGATCGGGACGATGGCCAGGCCTTTGCCGAGGTGGGTAACAGGGGCGATGTTGCCGTAGCCGACGGTGGCAATGGTGACGATGGTGAAGGAGAAGGCGGCTTCCAGACCGCGGCCTTCGGCGGCCATGCAACCGCAGGTGCCGAGAAGAATCACCACCCCGAGCAGGGCGAGGGAGACGCGCAGCCGCAGGATGTCCTGGTCTTTGGTCATAGTCCCCGGTTTGGTAACGGAAGGATAAAATGCACCTTTCAGTGCGGTCAGCCTGTTCTTGTTGGCCAGAGCCCGGTCATAATGCTCGTCCCGCCGGGAGGGAGGAGGCGTTCTCCGAGGAGGAGCAGCAGCAGGAGGACCAGACAAAGGTCGGCCCAGGCCGGCCCGGGTTCGGGATGGCGTTTCTCTGGAGAGAGGGCACTGCCGCACAGCAAGAGTGCCGCAGAGCCCAGCAACCAGCGGGACAGGGTCGCCTGGAGCAGGCCGAAGAGGGGGAGGAGCAGGGTCACCGCGACCATTGACAGGGTCCAGGCAAGTCGTGCCAGGCGTTCCAACGGGGGGGGCAACCGATCGCGGAGGACCGGCAGTCCGGCCCTGCGGTAATCGGCGGCATTCCGGTCGGCGAGGCGCCAGAAGTGGGGGAGTTGCCAAAGGTAGATCAGCGCCGCCACCAGCAGGATGCGGAAATCGGTGAGGGAGCCTCCGGCGGCGCTCCAGCCGATCAGCGGCGGCAGGGCGCCGCAGAGGGCACCGGGGAGGAGGGCCAGCGGCGTACACCGTTTCAGGGGTGTGTAGAGGCCGTTGTAACAGGCCAGGGCCGCCAGGCCGAGGAGGGCCGGGATGGCACCCATCGACAGGAGCAGGCCGGTCCCGCCGGCACCGAGAAAGAAGGCGACCAGGGCCGCACCGATTGGGGACAGCTGGCCCATGGGGAGGGGCCGGCCGCAAGTCCGCTCCATGCGGCTGTCGAGGTCCCGTTCCTGCACCTGGTTCCCGGCTGAGCCGGCGGCGGCGAGCAAGGCGACCCCGAGTGTGGTCAAAGCCAGTTCGAACCCGTTGCTGCGCCCGTTGTGGAGGAGCGTCCCGGCGGCGGCGGTGACCGCCACCGCCAACGACAGCCGCCAGCGGGTCAGGCGCCCAAGCACCCGCCACCATGGTGGCTGAGAAATCGCAGGGGAATCGGCGGGCAGACAGGAATTCATCGCAAGCTCTTCAGATAGTCGGTCAGGACCTTGACCTGCTCTTGGTCGAGGCTGCCGAAGGCCGGCATGATCGCCGGATAGCCCTTGACCAGGTCGGCCTGGGGCTCCTTCAACGAGCGTTCCAGGTAGTCCTCGTCGGCGGTCAGGGTCCGCTCCTTCCCCTCCGTCAAAACCGTGACCGGGTGGCCGAAGAGTCCCTTGAAGGTCGGACCGACGCGCTTCGAGCCGTCGTCCGAATGGCAGCCGACACAACCGAGACGGGTCGTCAGCTCCTGGCCGGCCTGGACCCCCGTCCCTCCGCCCTGGGCCTGGAAGAAGTCGATGATGGTTGCCAGATCATGGTCGCTGATCCGCCCCTGGAACGGCGGCATGATCGCCGGGAAGCCTTTGACGACGTCGGCGGCGGGGTCGAGGATCGAACGGCGCAGGTAGTCGTCGTCGACCTTCAGGACCCGCTCCTTGCCTTCCGTCACCACTGTGACCTGGCGTCCGTAGAGCCCCTGGAAGGTTGGGCCGACCATGGTCTTGCCGTCGAGGGAATGGCAGCCGGTACAGCCGAACTTCGCCAGAAGTGCCCGTCCCTCCGCATTTTCTTCGGGGCGGCTTTCATGGCTGTACCACTCCTCGAACTGGTGCTCGGGGAGGGCCTCGACGGTGGTGATCATCGACGAATGGCCGGTCCCGCAATACTCGGCGCAGAAGGCATCGTAGCTGCCGGCAGCCGGGGCCCGGAACCAGAGGTGGGTGTGCATCCCCGGCACGGCGTCCTTCTTCACCCGGAAGGCCGGGACGTAAAAGCTGTGGATGACGTCCTCGGAGGTGATGTCGAGGACGATCGCCCGGCCGACCGGGACGACCAGCGTGGCGCTGCTGCGGCCGTTGGGGTAGCGGAATTCCCAGGCCCATTTGCGGCCGATCGTCTCCACCTTGAAGGCCCCGGCCGGAACCGAGACGAGGTCGGTGTAGCCTTCCCAGCCGTACCAGAACATGGTCAGGACGATCAGGGTCGGCAGGATCGTCCAGATCGCTTCCAGCCAGTAGTTGCTGTGCGGGCTCGCTTCGGGGTGAGGATGGACGCTGCGCCGATAGCGGACCAGAAAGACCACCATGACGATGGTGATGCCGAGGAGCATCACCAGGGAGATACCGAAGATGTAAAAGAAGACCGGATCGACGGCGCCGGTGGTGGTCAGGGTATTTGGATTCACGGCACGCCTTTAGCGGTAGAGGGTGTCCAAAAAGGTGAAGCCGATAAAGATCGCCAACATGGTCAACGCCATCAGCAGGAAGAGCTTGAAGATGCGGTTTTCATATTTTAGGTGCATGAAGATGAAGACCACCAGTGTGGATTTGGCGACCGCGATGCCGAGTGCGGCCCACACGTGAAGGGCGCCGAGGGGCTGCCGGGAAACATAGATGGTGGTCGCGGTCAGCGCCAGAAGGGTCAGCCAGATGATGGTAAAGGTCCGGAAGGGGACAATGTGTTCCGCGGGTTGGCTCATCGGTCCTCCTAAAGGAGCAGATAGTAAAGGGGGAAGATGAAGATCCAGACGACGTCGACCAGATGCCAGTAGAGGCCGCCGTTTTCCAGGGCGACGAAACGATCGCGGTGGACCTTGCCGGACCGCACCCAGATTGCCAGGGTCGCCAGGACGATGGAGCCGATCAGCACATGCAGGCCGTGGAGGCCGAGGGTCACGTAGTAGAGGCTGTAGAAGACCGCCTCCCCCCGCTCCAGATCGAGGAGTTTGGGAGAACCCGGATAGATGCCGTTGGCGATCTCGTGGGACCATTCCAGATACTTGTCGAAGAGGAAGACCCCGCCGGTCGCCACCCCTGCCCACAGGAGCCCGGCTGCCAGCCGCTGCCGGCCGCAGCGCACCGCGGTCACGGCCATGGCGACGAAGTAGCTGCCGGTGAGCAGGATCACCGTGTTGACAGCGCCGAGGAACAGATTGAGGTGGTGGGCGGCGGCGGCGAAGGGCTCCGGGTAGCGCTGCAGGTAGATGGCATAAAGGACGAAGAGCCCGCCGAAGAGGAGGACCTCGGTGAAGAGGAAGAGCCACATGCCGAGCCGGGGGCCGACGTCGTCGCGGTGTTCGGTGCTCATCGTGGTCCCCCCGGGGCGGCCCCCGCGTCGCGGTAGTCGGAGGGTC
>JBBQBQ010000011.1:0-26960 GCA_038317685.1 Desulfuromonadales bacterium
CTTGGATTTGACAAACCATTGGGCGCCGGAACCGATATGGCATTCGACACAGGGGACCCGAGAATGCGGCGAATTATTGAAGGTCGTGAATTCGGGGTTCATGACGGTGTGGCAGAACTGCCCGCAGAAGCCGACGGATTCCATATAATGGTAGCCGCGGTAACCGAGCAGGCCGAAGATAAAAAGGTTGACGCCGGTCAGGAAGACCGCAAAGAAGACCAACTTCCGCATTTTGCTGAATTTACTCGGATCATTGAAATAATCCCGGAGGTATTCCATGGTGAAGAGACGAACTTCTTCTTTCCCCTTGAAGAAGAAGAGGCCCAGAAAGACCATAACCAGACCGCCAATGAAGATCGGTCCGAGGACCATATATATGAGTGCGGCGAAATAGGTGTTGGTGATGTGATAAGTGACGTCGTAAAGAAGTGCCCCCAGCAGGAAAGGAAAGACGACTGTGACGATCATGGCGCCAATCAGCGAGACCTTGCTGTGGGCGATGCCTTTGGCGAAGGCCGTCAAAATACCGGTAAGTCGCTTCATACACAGTCCTTTACTGAAACGGGTTACGCAGCGTCCGGCTGCTTGGAGTTCCGGGCGGAGGCACCGGGCGGGTTAAAAGGTGTAGTTACCTAGCATTAATTGCAAGCTTTTGTCAATAAAGATATGCTACCTAGCCTTTTCGGGGGGATCGATTGATGAGGCGCGGGAAGAAGTGAATAACCTGAAAGAAACGGCCGCCCCTGAGGGTGGCCGTTTCTTTCAGGAAAAGAGGAAAAGCAGGTTAGTGGCTTGCCGAATCCTCCTCTTTGAAGGCGGGAATGATCATGTTCAAAAAGTAAAAAATCACAAACGGTGTCGCAAAGACCATCAATGCTCCTCCGAGGCCTTCCTTGAAGGTCTCAATGTCATGGGGAATGATCGGAAGGTGGTAACGCATGAAGCCGGCAAAAGTTAGAGAAAAGGCCTGCCCCCCGATAACTACGTTCCAGCGCATCATAAAGACCCCGAAAAGAACCAGGAGGGAGGCCGTGACAGCACGGCGGACGGTCACTCCTGGCAGCAGTAGCATCAGGAAGGGGAGCAGGTTACCGATGCCGTACTGCATGATGAAAATATTGAAAAAGTCATGTTCGTAGATAACGTCCCTCAAAATATCCCAGGATTTCACTGCCGTATAACCCCGGAAGATGATATCGAGAAGTTCCAAGGTAATCGCCAAGGTCATGAAAATCAGCAGGTATTTGGAGGTCATCGTGACCTCTTCGGTCTGGATGCTTCGCAGATGATCAGGGTTGAGGGAGGCGCTGCCATGGGCCAAGGCGTCGGGGAGTAAAAAATTTTTTCCCCGCCGGGCTGCCCATTTTCGAATCTCCATAAAAACCGCATAACTGAGTATGCAGAGGGCGATACCTGAAACGACCGCGGAACAGATGAAGATGACCGGCATCAATGGAGTCATCCAGAGGGCGTTGGCCTTGACCGAACCGAAAATGAATCCAGCATAGCCATGGAGAAAACACGCTACGGGAATGCCGACCCCAGCGAGGAGCTTCACCGCTTTGTGGTCCGATTGCAAGGACTCTTCGCTAATATCCCGAACGCCCAAGGAAAGAACTTTGTAGATAAACAATAGCAGCGAGTCACCGCCACTGCGATTGGGTTTGGCGTCCAACCGCAGTAGTGAATCGATAAAGAATTTACGGTACACGAACCAAATCTCGGCCCCCACGATGCAGGCATAAGTCATAAAGACAATCCCAAAGGCGGAGATTGCCGAGGTAAAATGTGGAGTCATCAGCACATGGGTGCCGCGCAATGGTTGCTGGAGGTGCAACATCAAGGGCATCATGGCGACAGGGAGCAGGGCAAATGAAAAGACCAAGGCAAATCGGGCGATGTTTTTAAGCTTTTCAACGCCGAAAACGTGATAGAGGGACGACAGCACAAAGGCGCCGGCGACCAGGCCGGTCATGTAGGGGTACATGACAATCTGGATCGACCAATAGACATATTCGTTCGGTAAGACGAAGAGGTCTTTTATCGTCCAGGCTTCCCCGTGAACCAACATATGGGCAACGTGTTCCACCATGGCTAGCGCACCTCCTCGTTCAGGCCGATATAATAAACGTTCGGTTTGGTTCCGTATTCGCTACGTAAAATCCCAACGCGCTGGTTCATCACCGCCTTGGCGACAGGATCGTTCGGATCCCTTAGATTCCCGATTTTTCTCGCTCCAAAGGGGCATGCCTGGGCACAGGCGGTATTGAGGCCTTTGGTGATCCGGTGATAACAGAAGGTGCACTTATCGGCGACATGGACGATCGGGTGAAAAAACCGAACCCCGTAAGGGCAGCCCATGATGCAGTAACCGCAGCCTATGCACCAGGTTCGGTCGACCAATACCGCGCCGTCTTCGGTCTGATAGGTCGCACCGACCGGGCAGACCTGAACACACGCCGGCGTGGTGCAGTGGTTACAAAGCTTTGGCACGAAAAAAGCCTGAGTGATTTCCTCGTCGGGGACAAGCTTTTTCCCCGAGGCGTTTTGGTCGATCAACTTACTGGGAAATCCGTTGAGGGCTCCTTTAGGGGTATCCATAAAGGTTTCTCCCCCTTTGGTCATGACGTAACGCTCTACCCAGGTCCGGGTGACATTGGCGTCGAGAGGGATTTCGTTTTCAATTTTGCAGGCTTTGACACAAAACCCACAGCCGACGCATTTGTAAGTGTTGACCAAAAACCCCCAGCGTAACCCGGGTTGGGCGGCGAGCAGTTCTTTGGGGTCAAGGAATTCCAGAGCGGAAAGAGAAATAGTGGCCCCGGAAATGAACACGGCAGCGTTCTTCAGGAAGTCACGTCTCTTCATTGTTTCATGTCCTCCAAACTCGGGTTGTGCGGGTTGTGACACTCGGCGCATTCAATTCCGGCATTGTGGGTTGCAGGGTCGATGCCTGGAATGTCATTGCGGCCGCTGGATGGCATGACCAGCTTTGAATGGCAGCGGATGCAAAGATCCCGACTGCGGTCGATGGGAAGTTTTTCGGGGTTGTTGGGGTGATCAAATGCCGCCCCATGGCAATTTTCACAAGGAATCATCCCATGCTGTGAGGATTCCAGACTGGCAACCTTTTCCTCGTGACATTCCTTGCAGTAGTTGCTGCTCTTGAACTTCGCAGGGAAATTCTTCCATTCCTGCTCGTTGCTCAGGCGGTGGAATCCGAAAGTATACCCCCGGCCTTGGATCCCAAAATCCTTGGGAACATAGAAGGCCCTTACCGCCAAGACAAGGACCACGATGGCAATGACCACATAAAGTGGTCTCCAGACGTGATTTTTCACCGGCCGCCCCTTTCTGAACAGGTGTTATGAAAATTAATAGCGCTGTTTAACTGCTTAATTATTCTCGACAATGGTGTGTTGTCAACTACCCCTCCTCCAAGGAGTTTGGCTTCACTGTCCCGCCAACGGGAGGAAAGGTTTATTAAATATTTTTTTGGAAATAGAATCTCTTGAGATCACGAATCTGGTATTTGTAAAAAACACAGTTAGAAAAGATCAATTGAAAAAACTTTACCATGACCCGTAATGTACCTAAACTTTTCACTTTTAAAAAAATATAAAAAAGCGTTACCATATGCAAACAAAAAGATATTAGTTGTAGGTAACTATTGTGTTAATGTCAGAAGATTATTATAAATATATTATTAAGTACTGTTTTATTCTTTTAATGGTGTGCGCAAATACTCAAGGATATAAGCGACCAGGTCATTGTTGGGAATAAGGACGCACGGGAGGCAACGGCATGGCGGACGATCGGCAATCCCTTGATGCGCGGGTAATGCGGCTAGAGGAGGAACTGGAGCAACTCCAATTAAAAGTCGAGGAGTTGAGTACGCGGTTGGCGGTTGGAACGACGTATAAAGCTAAAATGGAGCGGGTTGAAGTACCTGGTGAAGCTGAAGATGCCTCGGAAGAAATCCTTTCCTGGGTCGGACAAGCTTCGTTGCTGCCGCGAATATCGACTCTTTGTTTCCTGCTGGTTGTGGCCCTTGCTCTTCGGACGGTCACTGACAATGAACTTCTTGACAAGCAGGTCGGATCCTTGCTGGGGATGGTTTATGCGTGCACCCTGATTTCCTGGGGGGCCTTCAAATACCGTCAGAAGAGTCCCCTTGCCCCGGTTTTTGCACTTTGCGGTACCTTCCTGATTTTCAGTGTGGTGGTGGAAACCCACGCCCACTTCGAGGCGCTGCCCTCGATCCCGGCCTATATCCTGCTGGCGTTGGTGGGTGCCGGGACTGCCGCTGTCAGTTATTATAATCGTGTCGCTCTCCCGGTCTTCGCCGGGACTCTCGGAATGAGTGTTGCAGCCGTTGCCATCGACTATCCCAACCCTACGTTTCCCTATCTGCTGCTGGTTTTGTTAGCTGCCAACCTATTCGGGGTCTTTGCAACTCGTTTGCAGCGGTGCTCATGGCTTCGTTGGATACTGTTGAGCATTACCTTGCTGGTGCTCCAGGTTTGGGGTTTCAAGTTGGCAGTCTTCCTTGGAAAGCATGGGGTTGAAAATGTCCCCTACGCCATGGTGGGATTCCTGCCGATTGTCATGGTGTTTTGTGCCGTATACCTGGGAACAGCCATAATGGGCATCATTTGGCGGGGACAGGATCCCATCGCAAAATTCGACTTGGCCTTGCCGACCCTCAGTACGGGGGTGATATTTATCCTGGTCCGCTTTTTAGCCAATACCGGGTTGGTCAGCCCGACGGCCATTGGTGCATCGGGCGTTTTGGGGGCTCTCGGTCTGTTCGGTCTGGCCCATTGGTTGGGGTGCCGGAAGGGTGAACAGGCCGTTGGGACGAATGCCTTCTCCCTGGCGGCTTCAGTGCTCCTCGTCCTGGCTTTGCCTTTGGCGATAGGCCAACCCCTGGTCGCCCTGACCTTGGTGTCCGGTTGCGCTTTGGCCATGGCCTGGATAGCGGAGAAATGGCAAAGCGGCGGGGTGCGGGTGACATCCTACCTGCTCCAAATTTATGCCTCCGGGGCACTCATCCTGGAGTTGCATGCGACGGAAGCCACCGCCCCATCGGCAGTGAGTGCCCTGGCCGCGGGAGCCCTGGCCTGTTTGGGCTTGTTGCATTATCGATGGGTTCGTGGCCATGCACCGCCCAAGGCGTCACTGTTTTTTTCCCGGTTTGACAACGAAGATCGTTGCGCCGTGCTGCTCTTATTCGCCGCGTTGATTGGTGGTTTTTTCACCTTGCGGGTTGGGGTCTACCAGACATTGCAGACCCTGGGTGTCAACAGTGTGGGGGCTTTTGGTTGTTATCAGAGTGTTCTGATCAACCTGTCGGCAATTATCCTTATGATTATGGGTTTTCTGCGAAACAATAAAGAGTTGCGAAATGTCGCCATCCTTGTCACGCTTGTCGGAGGCGCCAAGGTTTTTTTTGGTGACCTGCTTGGGGGTAAAGGCCTTCCCCTAGTGATAAGCGTTTTTTCCTTCGGGCTCGCGGCTGCCTTAGAATCCATAATTCTTGGCCGTTGGCCTAAGACAAACGGAACATCAGGTTCCGTAGCAGAACCAGCCCCGAATCCTACGAATGAATGAATGGTAAAAGTTGAATCTTATTTGTTAAAAAAGGAGAGCCCGATTTAATTGGGCTCTCCTTTTAAACTGGAAGAAAAATGAACTTTGTAAGAGGCTATCTATAGATTCCGGCACCGACCAATATTGAGGTATTGGGAACACGGTAAATATAAGTCTCTTTTTTAACAGGTTCAGTGCTGCCCGGCTTGGGCCACATGTATTCAACCCAGCCCTCACCTTTGGTGGCGGCCAGAACAACGAACTCCACAAAAAGCATTTTTGGATTAACGGGGTTCTTGTCAGGGGTGCTCAAAAGGTTATCCATTTTCATCAATCCCGGCATCATTGGATGCGCAAGCATCTTTCCCTTCAGGTCCATGGCAAAGACGTAGGAATCTTTCCAGACGAATTTCCCGTCCTTTTTTGCAATCTCTGCTAATGCGGCATCTTTGTCCTTCAGAATCGCTTCTGCGGCAAGCTTGCACATCTCGACACACTCGCCAACCGTGGCATTCTCTTCCGCAGAAAAAGCGGTGTTGCTGAAAGCAGTCCAAACGAGCATTGCCAGGAACAACGTCAGTAGTTTTTTCATAGGTACTCCCTTCGGGCTGATTGGAGGAAATAAGGGTACTTAACGAAAATTCGAAGCATAAATCGGAACGGGATTCTGTCTTTTATTGATGTTTGAATGTTAGAGTTAAATATGTGCAAAATTAAATGTTTAGGAACGAACGTGTCAATGTCAATAACCTGTTAAGAGTTAGTCAGGCGTCTATACAATCTCCCCCCCCCAAAAAAAGATGGAGTTCCGGCTGGTTGAAATCCTTGTTAAAGGCGATTTCTGAGAATACGCATAACTAAAACCCCCAGGATCGTGAGAGACAGTCCGATGCACACCAACAAATAGCCGATGGTATGTCCCTCCCCCCAGCCCCAAAGATCTTGGCCTTTCATCAGCAGGATCAGTCCCCCGCCGGTCAAGGCGAGTAAGCCGCCAATAATATAGATGCTGATGGCCATTATCGACCAAATCAGTTCCTTGTCTTTCATTCAGCCTCGATTAAAAGGGAGGGACTGCCGGTCAGCAGCCCCTCCAGGATTGTTATTCTGAAAAAACAATCAAATGTGGTGTCCGCCTGAAATGAACGCATACAGCATCAGGCACAGGAGCGCCAGCCCGGTAAACAAGGCAAGCAGGGCGAAACCTTTGACAAAGAAGTCGTAAGCAACACCACTTGGCTTTTCCTTGACATATTGATCGAGAATGCCAGCTTCTTCGTAACGTTTCCACTGGTCGGCGCGCTCTTCAATGAATTCGTGCTTAGGCAGTTCGCCATTGAAGATGACAAAGTCCATGGGGAATTTCTCCGGCCGTCCGTGGGTATTGAAGAAATGGACGGTAAAGATAAACCCTGTTGCCAGTAGCGCCTCATCCGAGTGGATGATGGTTGCAACGTTAAACACCCAGCCTGGAAGGATCAGCCCGAAGATCTCCGGGAACCAAAGCATTAACCCGGAACCGCCGATGGCAAACATCCCCCAGAAGACCGCAATAAAGTCAAATTTCTCCCAATAGGTCCAGCGATCGAAGCTAGGTTTCGGGCCTCGGAACAAGAACCAGCGAACCATACCGGTGACGTCCCGGATGTCTCGCAGGTTCGGACATAGGGACTCGGGGCCAAACAGCCGCCGGATAAAATCAGCAGGATATTCCAGTTTGTAAAACAGGAACTTGGCACTCATAAGCAGTGCCGCAGCAAAGTAAATAAAGGTAATTCCCGCACCGACCCGATGCAGCAGGCCTGCATTGGCGGCTCCGCCATAGAAGTTCATCAGCACTATGGCCCATTGCTGTTCGGCAAACTTGAGAGGAAGCCCCGTCAAGGACAGCAACAGGAAGCTGGTAATAACCAAAATATGGAGGGAGATATGTATTTTGTTGAAACGACGATAAATTTTGTGGGGCTCGGAAATGACGTGGAGATGCCCGGCAATCAAGTCGCGCTTTTTCTCGCGGTTTTCGACAAAACCACGGAACATCCAAAGCATGGTATGTATCCAGAAGACCAGAAACGTCCCCAGAAGCAGACTCGTCATGCTGACATAAGTGTAGTAAAGAATCGGATAGTGTTCTTTGTCGGTAATCTTTCCATGCGGATAAAATTCGACAAACATCGCAGATGAGTTTTTGTGACACTTGCCGCAGGTCGCGACCCTTTTTTCAGGAGAAATACTGGAGCGAGGGTCGGTATGCGGCAACACGGAGTGTGCGGTGTGACAATCTGCGCAACCCGCCACCTTTTCTGGAAAACCAAGGCGGTAGTTTTTACCATGATAGCTTTCCAGATAGGTTTCAAAGGCGATGTTGGTAACGCCGTTTTTCTCCATCAACTCTTCATTGGCATGGCATTTCTGACAAACCTTGGTATGAAAGGCGCGAGTGTCGTGACTGTTCGCATCCCCGATTTCCTTGATATCATGCAGGTTGTGACAATCAATGCAGGAGGCGGAATCCATGTTCCCGGCAGCAAGAGAGGTGCCGTGTATCGACTCCTGATACGCTGCATACGCATCCCCGTGACACTCGCCGCATTTCTTGACCGCAATCCGCTTGTCCCCTTTCCAGGGTTTCTGACGGTGAATTTCCGAGTGGCAGGTGGCACAGTCAATTTCATTCAATTTATGCACACTGGCGTAGTGCTCGGCGGTCTCCTTTTTGTGACAGCGCACGCACCTGACAGGACCAGGCATTAAATTGCCATTTTTGTGCAGCTCAAGGTCCGTCACTTCGACATGACAGCTGGTGCAGGCATTTTTGCCATGGACGGAATTAGCGAAATCATCGGGTGTTACGACGTCTTCATGACACTCAAGGCAGGTTTTCGGATCGATGGCCATGCCATTTTCTGCCAAGGCCGGAAGGGCAAACAGGGCCAGCAGGGCAAGGGCAATCAGCACTCGGGATAGACTCTGGTACATGGGAATCCTCCTAGAATTAAAAAAAATCTTTGGTTTTATATCATTGAACATTAACCATTAGCAACATTAAATTAATCCGAAGGATTCTTTTCCTCAAGGGGGGGATTAAAAAACCGGCACACCCCAAGGGGCATGCCGGTGATTTTATTGCGGTTGGCTTGGTTTTTATTTCGCCAGCAGCTTGACGACTTCTTCAGTGAAGGGGTTGGCAAAGAGAATGATCATGGCCACGACGAAGACATAGATGGCAAGGGATTCGATCATCGCCAGACCAATCATCATGGTGGTCAGGATTTTACCGCTGGCGCCGGGATTCCGCGCAACGCCCTCAACTGCTTTCTGGATGGCAAGACCCTGACCGATACCGGTGCCGAGGGAGCCGAGACCCATGCCGATACCGGCAGCCATCATTGCCCATGCGAAAAATTCCATTTTTCTACTCCTTTTCCTTCCGAGGTTGATTGTTCCTAAATAATATAGGACCTAAGGCTCGCAACGGCGAACCCAGAACAAACCCTGTTAATGACCTTCTTCCAAGGCCCCTGCGATATAGATCATCGCCAGGAGAGTAAAGACAAAGGTCTGAATGAAGGCGACCAATACGCCCATCAGCATCATCGGTACCGGCAACAGGAAAGGGACAAGACCAATAAAGATCATCAGGACAATTTCATGACCGTACATATTGCCGAAAAGACGCAGGGACAGGGACAGCGGCCGAGCCAGGTGGCCGATGATTTCAATGATGAAAATCAGAGGAGCCAACGCCAGGATGGGACCCATGAAATGTTTCAGGTAGGAAAGGCCGTGTTCCTTGATGCCGATAACATGGGTCATCACGAAAACGGTCAGGGCCAGGGCGGCATTGGTGTTGAGATTGGCTGTCGGTGGGTAGAACCCGGGGATCAACCCGATCAGGTTAGACACCAGAATGAAGAGTGCGAAGGTGGCCACGAGAGGGAAGTATGCCATCCCCTTGTGGCCCATGGTTTCTTCGGCAAGATTGGTAATGCCGGTCACGACCGATTCCATAAGATTCTGCATGCCGCTGGGGACCAACTGGATTCCCCGGGAAGCGACGAGTGCCACGACAATGAGGATGATCATGACGAGCCAAGTGTACATCACATGCTCACCCACATGGATATGGAGCTGCTCTTCAAGCCACTTCAAAAAGAGAAACGGATGCACCATGACGTGTTTACTCCTCGTTCAAAGCAATCGCTGCAAAGTTGTGACCAGCAGGTTGAGCAGGACGACGGAAAGGCCCACCGCCAATCCGAGGGGATGAATGTGCACCACCCCGATCAGCAGAAACAGAGTCCCCCCGAGGACGATGAGGCGGGCCAGGTAGCCCCATTGGAATCTCTTGGCCGAAAGTCGATTCGGTTCGGCGAGCATCCTCATCAAGGCGAGCCGTAACCAGTAATAACCGACGATGGCGACCAGCCCGCCGCTAAGTACTCCGAAAAAAACCCCTCGTGACTGCCAACAGAGACTGACCAGCAGCAGGATAGCCAGGATCAGCCAATTGCGGCGGCCCAGGGTCTGCAGCAATTGGTCATCGCGGTTTTCCACCGTCGTCCTGACTGTCCTTTTGCTGCCGCCGCAATTCTCGTTCGGTCAGAATATAAATATTACGGAACCCGGCGATAATGCCCAAGCCGAGAAAAGACAGCGTCAGCCACGGCGAAGTGCCGAGCCATTTGTCAAGGTAGTACCCCATCGCCAGACCGATGAAGGTCGCCGCGACCACCGAGATTCCGACGCTGGAGAGAAATCCCAGAGCTTTGATGAGCTGGCGCTTGTCTTCAGCCATGATTTGATTGTATACAGCATACAATGCAGAGGGTTAAACCGCATCTTGATATCATGTGAATGCCACCTTGTCAACCGCTTTTTCCCAATTTTTCATCCCCGCGCCGGCGGCCCCGCCAGTCGTTGATGCTCTCTTCCAATCGTCCCCAGACGGCGCGCAACAGCGCCAAATCATGACGGTCGGCAATACTGCGAGCGAGCATTCGTCGCAACGGAGTCAGGACATGCTCGGGACGGTGTGGATTGAGAAAGGCAATGCGTCCAAGGACCGTCTCCATCTGCTGCAGAAGAGGTTCAACTTCAGCTTGGGTTGGCGCCTCGTCTCGTTCGCAGTCGGTTTCACGCGGACCCCGGCCGAGTTCATAAAGAAAAATCAGGGTCGCTTGGGCGAGATTTAGGGAGCCAAGCGATCCTGGGGCGGGAATGGTCGCGGTGTGGGTGCAAAGGGCAACTTCGGCGCTGCTCAGGCCGGCATCTTCGCGGCCGAAGACCAGCGCCAGTCGTCCCCTGTCGGCCATACTTTGAGCCAGGGGCGGGACCGCGTGAACATCGATCACTGTTCCGCGCCGCTTCCCCTGGCGACGGGTGGCCGCCACGGACCAGTGGCAATCGGCAAGGGCCGTTTGCAGGTTGGGGTAGAGATGGGCCGTCTCGAGAAGGCCGCAGGCATCGACGGCGAAGCGGCGCGCTTCCTCGGCGAGATGGTCGCAGGGATTGACCAAACGCAGATCGGCCGCCCCGAAATTGGCCATCGCCCGAGCGACCATGCCGACGTTTCCGGGGCTGCGTGGCTCGACGAGAATGACGGAAACCTGGTCCATGACCGGTGGGGGGTAAAGAGTGCGGAAGGGCGGAAGAGTCATTCGGGCATCGGGGAAAGAGCCAGGTTGATGGACGACGGCAGTCTGGTACTAAGGGACGCGGCTCCCAGTCCCTTTGTCAGAGGCCATGGTTGTCACCTGAGGTCAGTGTCGTGACGGGAGTTTCCAGGGTTTGCCCTCCGAGGGTGAGGTAGAGGGTCGCTTCGGTCTTGGTCAAATCCCAGGCGATGCCGCGCTGCAGGCGAGAGGTCAACTCCTGCAGGAAGAGCGGGTCAAGGCCGATGACCGTAAGGTTTTTCACAGCCGAGAGGCGTGGCAGGTGGGCGGTTTCCCAGCGTGGGCGGCCCTTGCCGCAGACCAGGAGAACCACCCGTTCGGCGTGGCGGGCGGCCTTGACCAAACGCTCGACTTCCGGGAGCCCGACTTCTATCCAGAGTTGCACCCGACCGTCGGCGCCCTTGAGCCAGAGGTCGGGCTCATCACCGCTACTGATCCCCCGGGAAAACGCCAGCCCCTCCTCGTAGCACAAGGCGTAGGCCAGCAGCCTTGCCACCAGCCGCTCAGGTGTCTCCGAAGGGTGCTGGGCAACGGTCACCGTCAAGCTTTGGTAACAGTCACGATCGACGTCGGCAAGCTGCAGAGTGGCGCGGTAGATGGTCGGAGGCAGGGCCATCAGCGTTTATTCTTCCCCTCCAGCTTGGCTTTGAGAAGGTCGCCGAGAGTTCCCATGGCCGCCGTCGGCTGCTCGAGGTAGGAGGTTGATTCGCTCTCCTCTCCTGCCTCCGCCGGCACCAGAGAAATGCGCCGTGTCTCAATCTCGATCTTTTCGATGGTCACGGCAAGCATCTGGCCGACCTTAAGGACTTCCTGGGGGTGTTTGAGGTGGCGGCCGGCGCCGAGCCTGGAAATGTGGAGGAGGCCGTCAATCCCCTCTTCAAGGGTGACGAAGGCACCGAAGGGAGCGAGCCGCGAGACGCGTCCAGTGAAGACCATACCTTCCCGGAACAGGGTCCCGACCTTGCTCCAAGGGTCGGCAAGGGTGTCACGCAGGCTGAAGGAGTAGCGCTCTTTCTCCCAATCGAGACTTTTAACCACCAGGTCCAATTCCTGCCCGACCTGCAGGACGGCATGGATATCCTCCACCCGACCGTACCCGACCTCGGAGATCGGGAGCAACCCCTCCAGCCCGCCGAGATCGATGAAGGCACCAAAATCCCGAATGCTGGTCACCGTTCCCTTGACGACCATCCCTTCGCGGAGGGTGGCGCGGAGCGCTTCGCGCTGACAACGGCGCTCTTCTTCCAGGATTTCCCGGTGGGAAACAACAATGTTGCGTCCTTGTTCCCCGAACTGACTGATTTTAAAGGGCCGGGACTGGCCGATGATCGAGTCCGGGGCCTCCTGGCGGCGCAGGCCAAGTTGGGAGAAGGGGCAGAATGAGCGGACGGCCCCCGGAAGTTTGACTTCATAACCGCCCTTGACTTCCTTCTCAATCCGTCCTTCCACGGGGATGCCGCTGCGCCAGGCTTCTTCGAGTTGGGCGGTCCCACCGCTCCCTCCACCGATGCGGGTTGTAAAGCGAAGTTCGCCGCCGGCGCGGGAAAGGAAATAGGCGCTCAAGGTGGCGCCAGTCTGTACGGTCAGTTGACCGTCGGAATCGAGGAGTTCCTTGACGTCGAGGACCCCCTCCCCCTTTTGGCCGACGTCGAGGAAGACCCACTCGGGGCCGATCTGCAGGACCGTCGCATCGATCTTTTGTCCGGGTGTCAATTGAACCTTGCGACCCAGGCTCTGCTCCAGCAGGGCCGCAAAATCTTCCTCTTCACCATCGGGTTCTTCGTCAAAACGTTTGTCGTCCATGGCAACCTCGGCAGGGGATGGATTTCAACGGGGGGCATTATAGGCCGGTTTGGGAACGAATAGCAAAGCCTTAAGCAAGCGCAACCGCCGGCTTCTGAAACGGTCGGGACGCTGGATTTTGAGCTTCGATTTTCCGGAGAGAGAGATTGTTCTGGAACATGCGGGTAGAAACCGGCGATAATTCCAACCTCTGTCTATGCCCCTCCCCTTGACGCTTGATGGCAGACTATTCCTATGGCGCAGCCCTGGAAAATATTGGATCGAGTCCCCACCCCGGAGGGGATTCTGGAGCTGCGTCAACGCGGGGACCGGGACTTCCTCATAACCATCGGACCCCAGGTGCTGATGAACAGCACGGCTCACCGCTCGGAGGTGGCTCTCGGCCAGCTCGCCTGCCGCGACCTTCGGGAGCGGGTCGCGCCGCGGGTCCTGGTCGGGGGTCTGGGGATGGCTTTCACGCTGCGGGCGGTCCTGGATATGCTCCCTCCGGAGGGGTGGGTGATGGTCGCCGAACTCAACCCGGTCGTGGTCCAATGGTGCCGGGGACCCTTGGCGCCCATCACCGGTGCTGCGGTTGACGATCCCCGGGTCCAGGTGGAGATCGGCAATGTTGTCGACCTTGTGCACCGGGCCTCCAAGGCCGAGCCGGCAGAAAAATTCGATGCCGTGGTCTTCGATCTTTACCGAGGCCCCCATGCGCGCACCGACCCCCGCGCTGATCCTCTTTATGGCAGTCGTTCCATTGCGGCGGTGTGGGTCGCACTTAAACCCGGGGGCTTTTTTGCCGTCTGGGGTGAGAACTACGACGCCGGCTTCGACCAGCGGCTGCGGGCCGCCGGCTTTGTTGTGAGCTGCCAGCGACCGGGGCGCGGGGGGTTGCGGCATGCTGTTTTCGTGGCAGAAAAGCCGGCAGCTTCCCTTTCCTCCAAAAGAGTTGACAGCAGGGGGAGGGGGTGTTAAAAGCGAAGCTTGCTGTATGCTCCCGCCAACCTTGGAGGTGACCCTTGATCCAGATCGACTTTGCCAAGATGGGCGGCCTGATTCCGGCCATCATTCAGGACCATGAAAATGGTGAGGTCCTCATGGTGGCGTTCATGGACGAAACCACCCTCAATAATACCCTGCGCGACGGCAAGACCTGGTTCTACAGTCGCACCCGCAACAAGTATTGGATGAAGGGAGAGGAGTCGGGGAACACTCAGGACGTGGTGGAGATTCTCACCGACTGCGATGCCGACACGGTGGTCATCAAGGTGAAACAGAACGGCCCCGCCGCCTGCCATACCGGCAACCGGAGCTGCTTCTACGTGCGCTGGGAGGACGGCCGGTGGGTTGAACATAGTAACCCCCTGTTTGATCCCAACGAGGTTTACAAGAAGAAATAATCGGGGGGCTTCCCCGCGCGGGGAGGGTCAATCCCGACACCGCCTGCTGTACCCAAGGAGTTTGCTCAGATGGCCCACCTGTTAAAATTCGGCATTCCCAAAGGGAGCCTGGAAGACGCCACCGTCGATCTCTTCAAGCAGGCTGGGTGGACGGTCGGCGTCTCTTCGCGCAGCTACTTTCCGACCATCGACGACGAGGAGATGAAGTGCAGTCTGATCCGTCCTCAGGAGATGGGGAAATACGTGGAGCGGGGAACCATCGATGTCGGTATCGCCGGCCGGGACTGGGTGGCGGAGAACAATTCGGACGTGGTCGAGGTCTGCCAGATGGTCTACTCCAAAGTTTCCCGGCGGCCAGTGCGCTGGGTGTTGGTGGTGGCCCAGGATTCCAAGGTGCAGACCCCCGAGGATTTGGCCGGGGGGACGATCTCCACCGAACTGGTCGACTTCACCAAACGCTACTTCGCCGATCGTAACGTTCCGGTGACCGTGGAGTTTTCCTGGGGGGCGACCGAAGCCAAGGTGGTGGAGGGACTGTGCGACGCCATTGTCGAGGTGACCGAGACCGGGTCCACCATCCGAGCCAACAACCTGCGCATTGTCTGCGACCTGATGCAGTCCGTACCCGTGATGATCGCCAACAAGGTGGCTTGGGCCGATCCCTGGAAGCGCGCCAAGATCGAGCAGATCGCCACCCTGCTGGAGTCGGCGCTGCGGGCCGAGGGGATGGTGGGCCTCAAGCTCAATGCCCCGGCGGAGAGTCTCGACGCCATCACCGCCGTTCTGCCGAGCCTGAAGAATCCGACCGTTGCCAATCTCTACAACTCGGACTGGGTCTCCATCGAAACCATCCTCCCCGAGAAGGAGGTTCGGCGTATCATCCCCGAACTTCTCAAACTCGGTGCCCAGGGAATCGTTGAATATCCCTTGAGCAAGATCATCTGACCGAGAGTCGGGCGCTGAGCCTCCCACAGGAGAGGAAAAGGGCGACCCCGCCGGAAATTTTTTTTGCCAGACTTGCATTCCGGAAAGTCTTTGCAATACTGACCCCATCTTTAGCGTGTTTGTGTAAGCCTACAATTGCCACCTCCGGGGCAGGTCGTCAATCCGGAACCATTCCCGCCGATCCACCGGATCGTGGGGATGTTTGACGATTCGGGGATCTTGCACAACCCAAACGGTCTCCCGGCAGAGGGAGCAAAAAGGAGCAAGGAACATGGCTGAGGGTAAAGTTAAATGGTTCAACGACGCCAAAGGATTCGGTTTCATCGAGCAGGACAACGGCCCGGATGTGTTCGTGCATTTCTCTGAGATTCAGGGAGATGGCTTCAAGTCCCTCGCCGAGGGAGATCGGGTTACCTTCGAGGTGACCCAGGGCCAGAAAGGTCCCCAGGCGAGTAAAGTGCGGAAAATCTGATTGGGCCTCGACAGCCAAAATTGACAAAAGAGCCCTCGGCACCGGTCGGGGGCTCTTTTGCGTCAATCGTGACCGATCCTGCCGACGGTATTTGACGGACTGGAGCTGAAGGTGTAAAGCAATCAGAAAAGGCCTTGGTCCTGACCCTCCTCCCCGGTTGAAGTATGGTCCGGGGGGGAAGTCGTCAGCCCAGTCCATCCGGTGCCGAAGTCGATCACGGGCCATCTCGGCCGAGCCGGGGAAGGAGAAACCATGCAGGCGATTTTGAGCGACTGCCAAAGAGTCGAACTCTTGGCCAACAGGATTTATGAGCGGCTGGCCGCCAACGAAACCTATGCCGGCGAGATCCGCACCACCTTTCGGCATTTGGCCGCCGAGGAGCTGGAGCATGCCCGGCAGATCGAATTGGCCATGCGACTGCCGGAGGAAGGGCTGGGGGCGGTCAGTCGCATCGCCTGGGTCAAGGTTGACGAGGCCAGGCAACTGGCCGAAATGATGCTGCAGGAGGTCACGTCCACGCCCGTGACCGAAGAAGCGGCGTTACGCCTGGCGGTGAGGATTGAAAACGAATTCCTGAAGGTGCATTTGGATAATGCCCTCCATTTTTTTGAGCAGCGGGTTGTCGCCCTTTTCGAAGGACTGGCTGGTGCTGACCAAGGGCACCTCGACACGCTGAATGACTGCATTGACTGGTGGAAACGGGAGGGTCGGCGGTTGTCGTAAGGTGGGAGCCGTCCCGGTCGGGACGGCGCAAAGGAGCCGCCAATGCCGGCGTCCCGGGCAGGGGATGGCCGGCATCTTTACGTCAAACGAACTTGACCGTGAGCAGGTGGGTTGCGCAGCTCAGGCACGGGTCGTAGGCTCTGACCAGCATTTCCAGGCGCAGGGTCAACTGGTCCTGGGGGAGATGCAGGAGGGTCGGGATCATGGCCTTGAGATCGGCTTCGAGGTTTCCCAGATTTTGGGCGGTCGGGATGATGCAGTCGGCGCTCTCGATACAACCGGCGGCGTCGTAGCCATAGGAGTGGAAGAGGGTGCCGCGCGGGGCTTCGATGGCTGCCGCTCCGGTGCCGGCGCGGGGTGTGACCTGTAAGGTTTCGGTGCGAAGCCCCGGTAGCAGGACCGCGTCGATCAGGTGAATGGCCTGCTCAACGCAGTGGATCACCTCGACCAGTCGCGCCGCCAGGTTGCAGAAGGGGTTGACCGTCGCGGGATCAAGCTGAATGGCGGCCGCGACCCGGCGGGCCATCGGCGAGAGCTTCTCGAAGGAGTTCTTGACCCGGGCCAAGGGGCCGACCATATAACTGTCCCGGGAGAGGCGGGCGAATTTGGCGGTCGAATGGGGGACGAGGTACTCCTCGATGGTTCTTGCATAGTCGGCGACCTTCGCCGACACCCCGTCGCTCGAGGCCAGGATGTCGCCGAAAAGGGGGTAGCCCTCCTCCGGGCGCAGACAAAGGTATTCGGTCTCCCGGTCAAAATCGGGAATCGGCAACCCTCCGAAGAGGTCGACGGTCTCCTCCAGGTCGGGAAGGGCCGCAACCAGCTGGCGTCTCAGAGCCTGCAGGGTGCTGGCCTGGGGGAGAACGAAAAATCCGCCGACGCAGGGAGTGACCGGATGGACCGATCGGCCGCCCACCGCCTGACAGATCGAGTTGGCGAGCTGCTTCAGACGCAGGGCCCGGGTCACCAGATCGCGATGGGTCTTGGCCAGAGGCAGAATGCTCGATACCCCCAGATAGTCAGGGATGGCCAGGAAATAGAGGTGCAGAATGTGGCTCTGAAGAATCTCGCCGCAGGCGAGGAGCCGCCGCAGCTGAAGGGTCTGGGTCGAGATGGTGATCCCGAAGGCCTGCTCGGTAGCCGCCAGCGACACCAGGGTATGAGCATTGGAGCAGACGCCGCAGATGCGGGCCATGATCGGCGCCACGTCGGAAAAGTGGCGCCCCTTCAGGAGGCTCTCGAAAAAGCGGGGAGTCTCGGCGATCTCCAGTCGGCAGGAACGCAGTTTGCCCTGCGCCTGGTCGATGACCAGGTGGGCGTGTCCTTCGATGCGTGAGAGATGGCGGATCTCGATCTTCATTGTCCCTCCTGCCCCGGCACGTTGAAGGTCCGGAACTCGCGGAGGATCTCGGCCTCACTCAGACCGTTTTCGGTGAGAATGCGGTAGTAAGGGCCGGAGCGGGGATTATCGATCAATCCCCGGCAACCGCGGCAGCGGTCCCCGCCGCGCAGGCAGAAGGCGTCGCAGCCGGCGCGGGTTACCGGGCCGAGACAGACGATGCCCCGTTCGAAGGTACAGGGGAGCTCCGCCAATTTGCACTCCACACACAGGGAATAGCTCGGCAGCTCCGGAGGGCGACCGACCAGGAGCGCCTGGAGGACGGAGAGGAATTCCCGGCCGTCGATGGGGCAGCCGGGGATTCTGTAGTCGACGGCGACATAGGCGCTCAAGGGGCGGGGCGGAAGGATCCGCCGGGAAGGTTGGTCCCGGCCGTAAACCTCCCGGTTCAAGTCGCCTGGGTCGCGAAAGGCGGCCAGGGCGTTGATGCCGCCGCTATCGGCGCAGGCTCCGAGGGCGACCAGCACCTTGCTGCGCACCCGAATCTCCCGCAGCCGTTCGATCTCTTCGGTCCGCCCGATGCTCCCCTCGATGCAGGCAATATCAAGAGGTCCGCCCCGCTCCGACAAAAGTTCACGGAATTCGACCAGTTCCACCAGGTCGAGGAGTTCGAGAAAGGCATGTTCGAGGTTGAGAACCGTCAGTTGACACCCCTCGCAACCGGTAAAATCGAAGAACCCCAGGCGCGGCTTCATCGTTCGATCGCCTCCCGCAGATGCTTGACCCTGCTATAGGGAAAGATCGGTCCGCACTGGCAGACACAGATGTCGTTGATCTGGCATTTTCCGCACTTGCCGAGGCCGCACTTCATATGGCGTTCGAGGTTAAGGAAGATGCGGTCTTCGGCGATCCCGAGGCGCAGCAGCAAAGGGGTGGTGGAACGGTACATGGACGGAGGCCCGGAGACGGCGGCCACCGTTCGTTGCGGTGCCAGGTCGAGGTCCCGCAGCAGTTGGCTGACATCACCCCGCGGGAGTGGCCAGTCGCCGCCGGTTTCGTGGACGGCGAAGCGGCAGTCGAGGAGCCCGCTGCGATGCCAGGCGAGAAGGTCGTCGCGGAAGAGGAGTGAGGCGACGTTGCGGGCGCCGTAGAGGAGGACCACCCGGCCGAAGTCCCGACGCCGGCCGAGGATCGTCAGCAATAGTGACCGCAGAACGATCAGCCCCATTCCCCCCGCCACCAGCAGAATGTCGCGGCCACTCATCTCCTCGACCGGAAAGCCGCTGCCGAAAGGGCCGCGAATGCCGACAGTGTCCCCCGGCCGCAACCGGTGGAGCGCCTTGGTCAGGTTGCCGGCGGCGCGCACCACCAATTCCAGGTGCCCCTTCACACCGGCGGCGGAGGCGAGGGTCAGGGGTGCTTCGCCGAGACCGAAGACCGAAACCTCCATAAAGGTCCCCGGGGCGAAGGTCACCGGTTGCGGCAGGCGCAGGCGGAAGAATTTCTCGGTGGCGGTCAGCCGGGTGACGCTGACGATTTCGGCGAGTTGCGGCTGATATTCGGCTCCCGGGATGACCCTTGGCTCCGGCAGGACGCGCTCGGCGAAGAGGCTCTTGAGGAGCCCCGTCGGGCCGATCCCGGCCAAGCATTCGCGGCGGCAGCGTCCGCACCCGACGCAGGCGGTGCGCTGGTGTTTTTCCCAGAGGTATTTGAACTTGCGAAAGATGCGGTGTCGCTGGCGATCGGCCTGGTCGGCCCGGAAGGCGCCACCCCCTGCGACCTTGGTGAACTGGTCGAACTGACAGGAATCCCAGGTCCGCAGCCGCTCTCCTCCTTCCAGGTTGAGATCGAGGCGGTCGTGGACGCTGAAGCAGTAGCAGGAGGGACAAAGGAGAGTGCAGGCACCGCAGCCGAGGCAGCGTTCGCCCGTTTCCTGCCAGATCGGGTGGTCGTAGACGCCTCCCAGGAGCGGGGCCAGCGCTTCGACCGGAACCGGCAAGGTCGTTTGGCACTGCTTGACCTGCAGAGGCAGCGGCGGCTCGCTGGAACGGGCTGCCACCAGCGGAGCATGGCGGGCCAGCAGTGCTTCGCCGCGGGGACTGCCGGTCTGCATCAGATAGCCTCCCTCCATCCGGTGCAGGAAGAGGTCGAAACCGCTGGCGACCCGGTCGGTTCCCATGCTGGTGCAGAAACAGTGTTCATCGGGAAGGCAGTCGACCCCGACCAGGATCGTTGCCCCGCGTTTCGACTGATAGGCGCTGTCCGCCTCTCCTTCGAAGAGACAGTCGTCAAGAACCCGGATGGCATGGAGGTCGCAGGGGTGGATGCCGAAGATCACCCTGGGGACCGCCGCCTTCTCCGGTTCCAGCAGCACCCGGCCGCCGAGGCGGAAACGAAACAGCTTCTCGCCGTTGGGGAAAAGAAATTTCTTGGGGGAATGGACGTGGGGAGGAAACTCCAGGATCAGGTCGGCCGGGTCGTCGAGGAGATCAAGGGTCAGCCGCCCACGTTGTTCCTGGACGCCGGCGACCTCGAAGGCCGCCGCCAGGGCGCGCACCATCCCCTCGACCTCGGCTCGGCTGATGCCGCGCCAGGTGGCGACGAAACTCCCCTCCTCGGCAACGGCTAAAGCACGGTCCATCGGCAGGCTACCCTCGGATTTGCAGGATTAAAGACAGTCTACGGGAGGACCTTGAGGCGAGTCAAGGCTGGCGGCGGCGCGGTGGCCGGTCTCCGTGAAAGCTTTTGCCAAAAAGGGAGAGGGGAGTTAAAAAGGGGCTCAGCCTCGACTGGAACGACCGACTGATTTCAGGAGCCGCGAGTCATGGACTCCTTTATCCTGTCTGCATGGCTAAAGACGAAGCCCTCACCCGCCTGAGCCTGACCGGGGGACGAGCCATTGAGCTGCGGGGGGAGCTTTCCTCGGGCGCCGCAGAATCCATGGCAACCTTCCCAGGCCTTGCCTTCCATCCCTCCCCTGACCAACCAGCGAATCAGCCTGCGGAATGCTCCTCCCCGAGATCTTCTCGACCGAGGTGGTAGGCGGCGAGTTTGCGATCCAGGGTCTTGCGGGAGATGCCGAGGATGCGGACGGCATTGACCTTGTGGCCACGGGTCTGGCGGTAGACCTGCTGGATGTAGCGTCGCTCCACGTCCTCCAGGGAAAGCTCTTCCCGAGGGAGGGCGAAGTCGACCTGCTCGGCCGTGGCGACCTTGACCGGCAGATGATCGGGGGTGAGGTCCTGCCCCTCGGCGAGGATGACCGCCATTTCGATGACGTTTTCCAGTTCACGGACGTTCCCCGGCCAGTCGTAGGCGTTGAGCCGAACCAGCGCTTCAGGGGTTATGGCCTGACTGCCGCGGGTGGCGAAGCGGGCCAGGAAGGATTCGGCGAGGGGGGCCACGTCCTCCTTGCGGATTCGCAGCGGCGGGACCTGGATGGTCACGACATTGAGGCGGTAGAAGAGGTCCTCGCGGAACTTGCCGCGGCCGACCTCGGTCTCGAGATCCTTGTTGGTGGCCGCAATAAAGCGCACGTCGGCGGTGCGCACCCGGGTCGACCCGACCGGGATGAACTCCTTCTCCTGCAGCACCCGCAGCAGCTTGGCCTGCAGGGCGGGGCTGATGTCGCCGATCTCATCAAGAAAGAGACTCCCCCGGTGGGCTTCTTCGACCAGGCCGCGGCGGGTCGCGGTCGCATCGGTGAAGGCCCCTTTGAGGTGGCCGAAGAGCTGGCTCTCCAGCAGGGTGTCGGTCAGGGCCGCGCAGTTGACGGTCAGAAAGCGCTGGTCACGGCGCGGGCTGCTGTAGTGGATGGTCGAGGCGATCAGCTCCTTGCCGGTGCCACTCTCCCCCTGGATGAGGACCCCGGCGTCGGACGGTGCCACCTTCTTCGCCAGCTCGAAGACCTTGCGGAAGGCGGCGCTTTTGAAGATCACCTGATCGGGATCGAAGCGGCGCCGGATCTCCGCCTTCAGGGAGCGGTTTTCCTCCACCAGGCGGTTGCGTTCCACGACCTTTTCCACCAGAGTGATCAGCTCTTCGGGGAGAAACGGTTTGAGGAGGTAATCGTGAGCCCCCTGCTTGAGGGCGTCGATGGCCCCGCGCACGGTGGCGAAGGCGCTCATCATGATGACCGTCTGGGCCGGGCGGGCGGTCTTGATCTTCCGCAGCAGCTCACTGTCGTCGCTGCCGGGGAGTCTGGCGTCGAGGAGGATCAGGTCGGGGCGTTCTTCCTTGAGGTCGTCCAGGGCGCGCAGCAATCTCTCACCGCTGGGGAAGATATCGACCAGGTGCCCGCGGGACTCCAGGGCCTTGCGCAGCAGTTGCTGAATCTCCGGTTCCTCGTCGCAGATGAAGATGCGGCCCTGCTCCATGGGGGGTCCTTTCCGGCGGGTTGGTTCGCTTCACCATAGCAAAGTCCCGGCATCGCCGGCAACCGCCTTGTGGCCGATCCAACGTATACGCCATGCCCGGTGCAGGCGCCTTGATTTTTGCCGAATGATGCCTCTATAGTGAAGCCTCACATCCTCCCCCGGAGTCGTCATGCATGAACTCGGCATCACCCAGAGCATCGTCGCCATCGCCGAACGGGCCGCCCGGGAGCAGGGAGCGACGCGGGTCAATTCGGTGACGGTGGAGATCGGGGAGCTCTCCGGCGTGCTGGCCGATGCGGTGGCTTTTTGCTTCACGGCCTGCAGCCAGGGGACCCTGCTGGAAGGGACCCGGTTGCAGATCGAAACCATCCCCGGTCGGGGACGCTGCGGCGCCTGCGGAGCCGAGAGCGCCATCGACACCTACACCTTTGCCTGCCCCGCCTGCGGCGGTTTTTCCCTCGAACGGCTCCAGGGTGAGGAGCTGCGCGTCCGAGAGTTGGAGGTCGACTGATATGTGCACCGATTGCGGCTGTGCCGCCCCCGATCATCATCATCACCAGCATCACCAGCATGAAGCGGAACACGGGTCTCGCACCGTGCGCATCGAGGAAAACCTGCTGGCTCAGAACGACCGCTTGGCGGGGCAGAACCGCGCCCGCTTCGAGGCCTGCGGCCTTTTCGTCCTCAACCTGGTCAGCTCCCCCGGTTCGGGGAAGACCTCACTGCTGGAGCGGACCCTGACCGATCTGCGCAGCCGGCTCAGCTTCGCGGTGCTGGAAGGGGATCAGCAGACCGCCAACGATGCCGAGCGCATCGCCGTCACCGGGGTTCCGGTCAAGCAGATCAACACCGGCGCCGGCTGCCACCTCGATGCCCACCAGGTCGGCCACGGCGTCGATGGCTTCGACCTCCCGGCCACCGACGTGTTGATGATTGAGAACGTCGGCAACCTGGTCTGTCCGGCCTCCTTCGACCTTGGGGAGGATCACAAGGTGGCGGTGCTGTCGGTGACCGAAGGGGAAGACAAACCCCTGAAATACCCCCAGATGTTTCGTGCCGCCGATCTGCTCCTGATCAACAAGATCGACCTCCTGCCCTACCTGCGCTTCGATCTTGAGAAGTGCAAGACCTTCGCCCGTCGGGTCAATCCAAAGATCCGCATTCTGGAACTCTCCTGTCACTCCGGAGCAGGGATGGAAGGGTGGTACGACTGGCTGCAGGACGGAGTAGCGAGAAAAAACCCGTGACTTACAACCGTGACGGGTGGTTGGTCCAGGGAGTCACCTTGACCGGGCCTTCGTCACCAGGAGCTTCCCATGTGCCTTGGCGTACCGATGCAGGTCATGACCATTGAGGGCGATACCGCCTGTTGCGAAATCGACGGGGTCCAGCGCCAGGCGAGCCTGATGCTGGTTGAGGGGGTGACGGTCGGCGATTTCGTGCTGATCCATGCCGGCTTCGCCATTGAAAAGCTCGATGAGGACGACGCCGAGGAGACGCTGCGGATCTTCCGCCAGCTCCTCGCCGACGGAGTCCTTCCGGAATGAGGTACGTCGAGGGGTTTCGCGATCCGGCGGTGGCCCGGCAGCTGGTCGCCGCCATCCATGAAGAGGTACGGTCCTTCGCCGGCACCATGACCTTCATGGAAGTCTGCGGCACCCACACCATGGCCATCTACCAGCACGGCATCCGTTCGCTCCTCCCGAAAGCCATTCGCCTGATTTCCGGTCCGGGTTGTCCGGTCTGCGTCACCCCCGTCGACTACGTCGACCATGCAGTGGCCCTGGCGCGCCGTCCCGGGACCATCGTCGCCACCTTCGGCGACATGGTGCGGGTTCCCGGTTCGACCTCCAACCTGCAGCGGGAGCAGGCGAAGGGAGCGGATATCCGTGTGGTCTACTCCCCCCTTGATGCCGTGGCCCTGGCGCAGAAGCATCCGCAGCGCCAGATCGTCTTTCTCGGGGTCGGCTTCGAAACGACCACCCCGACCATCGCCGGCTCGATCCTCGCGGCGCAGCGCCTCGGGCTGACCAATTACTCGGTCCTCGGTGCCCACAAGACCATCCCCGGACCGATGGCGATCCTCGCCGCCGACCCCGACCTGCGGGTCGATGGCTACCTCTGCCCGGCCCACGTCTCGGCCATCATCGGCGCCGACGCCTATCTGCCGCTGGCCCGCGACCACCGGCTGCCCTGCGTCGTCACCGGCTTCGAACCCCTCGACATGCTGCAGGGGGTGGCGATGCTCGCCCGTCAGGTGGTCTCCGGGGCGGCGCGGGTGGAGACCCAGTACAGCCGCATCGTCAGGCCCGGCGGGAATCCCAAGGCCCGGGAGCTCCTCTACCGGGTCTTCACCCCCTGCGACGCCCGCTGGCGAGGTCTCGGCATCATCCCCGACAGCGGCCTCGCCATCCGCGACGAATTCGCCGCCTATGATGCCGCCCGGCGTTTGCCGGTGACCGTCGAGTCAGCCCGCGAACCGGCGGGATGCCGCTGCGGGGAGATCCTCAAGGGGCAGATCGGTCCCCGGGAGTGTCCCCTCTTCGGCATCTGCTGTACTCCCGAGGATCCGGTCGGTGCCTGTATGGTGTCGAGCGAAGGGACCTGTGCGGCGGAGCATAAATATGGCGACTGCTAAAAGCCGACAACTGCGTGGTTGCATTCGGCTGTCTGGCCTCTGGCGACTTTTGAACAGCATAATTCACGTTGACCAAATCCGCACCGAACGCTGACGGGAGAGACTTCTTGCAATCCGACATCATCCTCCTTGGTCACGGCAGCGGCGGCCGGCTCAGCCATCAACTCCTCGACGGGCTGATCGCGCCGATCCTCTCCGGGCTGGGTCCGCGTGACCAGAACGACGCCGCGATTCTCTGCCATGCCGGCGGCCGGCTGGCCTTCACCACCGATTCCTACGTCGTCGATCCGATCTTTTTCCCAGGCGGCAACATCGGTGACCTGGCGATCAACGGCACCATCAACGACCTGGCCATGGTCGGCGCCCGGCCGTTGGGCTTGTCGGTCGGACTGATCCTGGAGGAAGGGCTGGCATTGGCGGACTTGGAACGGATCCTCCGCTCGATGCGGGCCGCCGCCGACTTCGCAGGGGTTGGTATCGTCACCGGCGACACCAAGGTGGTATCGCGCGGCAAGGGAGACAAGATTTTTATCAATACTTCCGGGATCGGGGTCTTTGACCACGCCCTCGAAATCAGTGGCGGCGGCGCCCGGCCAGGGGACCGGATCCTCATCAACGGCACCGTCGGGGACCACGGTATGGCGGTCCTCGCCAGTCGCGAAGGGCTCGATCTCTCTGCCGATCTGTGCAGCGATAGCGCCCCGCTCCATCGGCAGGTCGCCGAACTTCTCGCCGAGTTAGGGGAGTCAGTCCACGTTCTGCGCGACCCGACCCGCGGCGGGGTCGCCACCACCCTCAAGGAGATTGCTGTCCAGTCGCAGGTCGATCTCACGTTAACCGAAACGGCGCTGCCGATCAATCTGCAGGTTGCCGGGGCTTGTGCCATCCTCGGCCTCGACCCGCTCTTCGTCGCCAATGAGGGGAAACTGCTGGCGCTGGTCGCCCCGGAGGCGGCTGAGGCGGCGCTGGCCATTCTGCGGCGCTATCCCGGCGGGGATCATGCGGCGTGCATCGGCGAGGTTTCTGGTGTCTCTGCCGGGCGGGTTCTGCTACGCACCGCCATCGGCGGACTGCGCTCCATCGAGATGCTCACCGGGGAGCAGCTGCCGCGTATCTGCTGAACAAATTTCACAAAAACCGGGGAGTTGACAGCCCAACCCCGGGTTGATTCCGATCGAAACACTCCCGCCTTTTCGGCCTCATCCGGTTTTACCTCCCCCCCTGTCTGTGGACCGCGGTGCCGATGGAACGACTCCACTCCTCCTCCTTTGGTGGTCAGCCGTTGGGGAGAACCCCGACCATCATTGACATCCTCTTGGGCGGCATTAGTCTTGGGAGATGAAACCCCCAGCGGAGGATTCCAATTATGTCGAAACAGACTTGTACCAAATCTGACCAACATGAAAAACTGCACATGTGCTCCCTCAAGGGGAAAGAGATGAGCCCTGAAATTCAGAAGCTTTTTTCCGACCCAAAATTCGTTTGCGCCAATTGTGGTTTTCGGGTGAACAAGGCGGAGAATGTCTGTAATCCCAAACCATTTTAATCGTTTGTGCGAATCATTGTTGCGCAGGGGCTGGCGGCAGATGCCACCGGCCCCCGGTTTTTATACCGTTGAATCGGAAGAGGGAGGGAGAGGCCTGGACGTGGTTCGGACCAGGCGTAGCCGGGACGAGTCTCCCGGGAAGAAGGGCGGGGTAGCGGATATTTCCCCGTTGTTGAAGCGGACGCAGAAGGTTTCGGCCACGGGATCGCAGCTGGGAGAGTCGACCTGCAACCGGTACTTCAGAAAATGATTTCCGGCGACCAGACGTAGTTGGTGGACGGCGACCAGGCTTTGAGTTGTCGCCTGGAGCTGGTGGACGAAGATTCGAGCACAATCGGCAGGGCGTGCCGTCCGGGCAACGGCCACCAGTTGATCATGTCTTTCCAGGGCCCGGGGCCCGATCATTTCCCAGGGAACATGGACGGCGAAGATTGCGGCCAACTCTTCGGTCTTGATAGGGATGACC
>JBBQBQ010000012.1:0-26959 GCA_038317685.1 Desulfuromonadales bacterium
AGCAGAAGGTCAGATCCCGGAGGGTCCCCTTGTGCTCGATGACGGTGAAGAGATCGGCCATCACCTGGCAGGGATGGTAAAGATCGGTCAGCCCGTTGATGACCGGCACCTCCGACCAGTGGGCCAGTTCCTCCACCGCCAACTGGGAAAAGGTGCGGATCATGATGCCGTCGCAGTAGCGGGACATGATCCGGCCGGTGTCCTTGATCGGTTCGCCCCGGCCGATCTGGGTCGCTTCGGAAGAAAGGAAGAGGGCGTGGCCGCCGAGTTGGTACATGCCGACCTCGAAGGAGACCCGGGTGCGGGTCGAGCTCTTCTCGAAGATCATGGCGAGGGTCTTCCCCTCCAGCAGCCGATGGGCCTCGCGCCGCTTCTGCCGGGCCTTGAGGTCGCGGGTCAGTTCGAAGATCTGTTGCAGTTCGTCCCGGTGCCAGTCGGCGAGGGAAAGAAAATTCTTGTTCACGGTCAACTCCTTGGGAAAAACCGAAAGCGGTTGGTTAAGGGCCTTGCTGCCGGGGTGCCGAGGTCAGGATTCAGAGCGTCTTGAAGATTTCATCCAGGATCGCAACCGCCTGATCGATCTCCTCCCGGCTCACGACCAGCGGCGGGACGAAGCGCAGGACCGAATCTTGGGTGACGTTGAAGAGCACCCCGCGGGCATGCCCCTCCTTGACGATCTCGGCACCGGGGATGGAGAGCCGCATGCCGATCATCAGCCCGATGCCGCGCACCTGGGTGATGAAAGGATACTTGTGCCGCAGCCCCTCGAGGGCGCCGACCAGATAGTCTCCCATGACTTCGGCGCGCTCCAGCAGACCCTCGTCGAGAATGGCCCGAACCGCCGCCAGGGCCGCTGTCGCCATCAGCGGATTGCCGCCAAAAGTCGAGCCGTGGGTGCCGGGGGTGAAGGCGGCGGCGATCTCCTCGCGGGCCAGCATGGTGCCGATGGGGGCGCCGCCGGCGAGGGCTTTGGCCAAGGTCATGATATCGGGGGCGACACCGAAGTGCTCGTAGGCAAAAAGCTTGCCGGTGCGGCCGAGACCGGTCTGGACTTCGTCGAGGATCAGCAGCAGGCCGTGCCGGTCGCAGATCGTCCGCACTTCCCGGAGGTAGCCGGGGGCGGGAACGTTGACCCCCCCCTCCCCCTGGATCGGTTCGAGCATGATCGCGCAGGTCGCGGGTGTGATGGCGGCCGCGAGGGCGGCCGCGTCATCAAAGGGGACATGCTTGAAACCGTGCAGCAGAGGATCGAAGAAACGCTGCACCTTCTCCTGGCCGGTGGCGGAAACGGTCGCCATGGTCCGCCCGTGGAAGGACTCGGCGGCGGTAATGATTTCGTAGCGCTCCGGGCCGTGCTTCTCCCGGCTGTATTTGCGGGCAAGCTTGATCGCCGCTTCGTTGGCCTCGGCGCCGGAGTTGCAGAAGAAGGCGCGATCGGCGAAGGAGTGGCTGCAGAGAAGTTCGGCCAGTTCGATCTGCTGCGGGATATGGTAGTAGTTGGAGCAGTGGATGAGGGTCGCCGCCTGGGTCTGGAGAGCCGCCACCACCTTCGGATGGCAGTGGCCGAGGTTGTTGACCGCAACCCCGGCCAGAAAGTCGAGGTACTCCTTGCCGTCGGCGTCCCATACGCGGCAGCCCTCGCCCCGCACCGGGACGATCGGGTAGCGGCCGTAGGTCTTCATGATGACCTGGTCGGCCCGGGCGATCCAATCGGTTGCTGTGCTCATATCGTCACTTCCCGTATAAAAGGTCTCGAGGTTCCCCGTTACTTCACGATCTCCGTCCCGACCCCCTTGTCGGTGAAGATCTCAAGCAGGACCGCGTGTTCGACCCGGCCGTCGATGATGTGGGCCTTCTTCACCCCGCCGGCCAGCGCCTCGGCGCAGCATTCGACCTTGGGGATCATACCGCCACTGATCGATTCGTCGCTGATCAGACCGTGCATCTGCGCCACCGAGATGGAGGAGAGGAGGGTCCCCGCCTTATCCTTGACCCCCTGCACGTCGGTCAGCAGGATCAGCTTCTCGGCGGAGAGGGCCGCGGCGACGCGGCCGGCGACGAGGTCGGCGTTGACGTTGTAGCTCTCGCCGTCGACCCCGACCCCGACCGGGGCGATGACCGGAATGAAGCGGCCGTGTTCCAGGGTCTCGATCAGTTCCCGATTGACCTGGACCACGTCACCGACAAAGCCGATATCGACCTGTTCGACCGTCCCGTCGGCCCCCCTGACCTCCTGCAGCAGTTTCCGGCAGACCAGCAAATCGCCGTCCTTGCCGGAGAGCCCCACCGCCCGCCCCCCCTGGCGATTGATCAGGCCGACGACCTCGTTGTTGACCTGGCCGGTCAGGACCATCTCCACCACCCCCATGGTTGCGGCGTCGGTCACCCGCATGCCCCGCACGAATTCGGAAACGATGCCGTACTTCTTGAGGGTGTCGTTGATCTGAGGCCCGCCGCCATGGACGATGACCGGATTGAGGCCGATGTATTTGAGGAGGATGACGTCCTTGGCGAAGGATTCCTTGAGGCGCTCGTCGGCCATGGCGTGGCCGCCGTATTTGATGACGACCGTCTTGTTAGCGAAGCGCTTGATGTAGGGGAGGGCCTCCATCAGCACATTAGCTTTGTTGATCAGTTCCTGCATCCGTCAAAATCTCCAAACCGATTGCCGCAGGGCCGCCGAGACACGGAGAACCTCGGGGGGCAGCTCTGAAAGCAACACCCTTTGGATGGTTCATCTCCGCGGCTCCGGGTCTTTGCGGCAGCTTTGGCCGTTATACCGTTATAGAATGTAGCGCGACAGGTCTTCGTCCTTGACAATGGCGGCGAGCCGCTCCCCCACGTAGGCGGCATCGATGACGATCTTCTTCTCGCGGCGCTCGGGTGCATCGAAGGAAAGGTCTTCGAGAAGCTTTTCCATGATGGTGTGGAGGCGCCGGGCGCCGATGTTCTCGGTGCGGTCATTGACCGTCGCCGCGGTCCGGGCGATCTCGTGGATGCCGTCCCCGGTAAACTCCAGGTCCAGCCCCTCAGTAGCGAGGAGCGCCTGGTACTGGCGGATCAGGGCGTTCTTCGGCTCGGTGAGGATGCGCACGAACTCCTCCTCGCCGAGGCTCTCCAACTCCACCCGGATCGGAAACCGCCCTTGCAGTTCGGGGATCAAATCCGACGGTTTGGAGACATGGAAGGCCCCGGCGGCGATGAACAGGACGTGATCGGTCTTGACCGGCCCGTACTTGGTGTTGACGGTGCTCCCCTCGACGATCGGCAGGATATCCCGCTGCACCCCCTCGCGGGAAATTTCCGGGCCGTGCCCCCCTTCGCGGCTGGCGATCTTGTCGATTTCGTCGATGAAGATGATGCCGCTCTGTTCGGTGCGCTCCTTGGCCAGGGTCTGAACCTTGTCCATGTCGACCAGCTTTTCGGCCTCGCTGGCGATCAGCATCTCCCGCGCCTCGGCGACCTTCAGCCGGCGCCGCTTGGTCTTCTTGGGGAACAGGTTGCCGAGCATCTCCTTGAGATTGCTCCCCATCTCCTCGGCCCCCGGCGGGGAGAAGACGTCCATCATCGGCATCTTCATTTCCTGGGTTTCGATCTCGACGTAGCGCTCGTCGAGCTTCCCCTGGCGCAGCAGATGGCGGAGCTTGTCGCGGGTCGACTCCCGTCCGTCATGGGTGCCGGCCTCCCCCTGGGCGGCGACGTTGACACTCTCCCCCGGCAGCAGCAGGTCGAGGAGTCGCTCCTCGGCGTGGTCCTCGGCTTTGACCCGCACCGTCTGGGCCTCTTCCTCCTTGACCATGATGATCGCCAGGTCCAGCAGGTCGCGGACCATGCTCTCGACATCGCGGCCGACATAGCCGACCTCGGTGAATTTGGAGGCCTCGACCTTGACGAAGGGGGCCTGGGCGAGCTTGGCGAGGCGGCGCGCGATCTCGGTCTTGCCGACCCCGGTCGGGCCGATCATGATGATGTTTTTCGGGGCGATCTCGTCCCGCAAGTCCTCCGGCACCTGCTGGCGCCGCCAGCGATTGCGCAGCGCCACCGCCACGGCGCGCTTGGCACCCTTTTGACCGACGATGTAACGATCGAGTTCGGAGACAATCTCCCGGGGAGTGAAGTTGTTCACGGCAAAGACTCCACGGCGATCTGCTCGTTGGTGTAGATGCAAATCCCGGCGGCAATCTTCAGCGCCTCCTCAGCGATGGTCCGGGCCGGCAACTGGGAGTGGCGGGCCAGGGCGCGGGCCGCCGCCAGGGCATAGGGGCCGCCGGAGCCGATGGCGGAGATGCCGTCGTCCGGCTCGATGACGTCACCGGCCCCCGAAAGGACCAGGGTGGTTTCGTGGTCGGCGACAATGAGGAGGGCCTCCAGGCGCCGCAGGATGCGGTCGGTACGCCAGTCCTTGGCCAGGGCCACCGCGGCCCGCGGCAGATTGCCTCTGAATTCCTGGAGCTTGGCGTCGAATTTTTCAAACAGGGTAAAGGCGTCGGCGGTGCTGCCGGCAAAGCCTGCCAGCACCTTGCCGTCGAGCATGCGCCGCAGCTTGCGGGCCGTGTGTTTCATCACCGTGGTGCCGAGTGTCACCTGGCCGTCGCCGGCCATGGCCACTTCGTTCCCCTGACGGACACAGACAATGGTGGTCCCTTTGAACATCGATTCGAACCTCGCGTGCAGCCGGTCGGCGGCTTCGGAAAAATATGGCGAATATAGCACAACCCCGGTGACAACAAAAGCAAAAGGTGACTGCGACAGCGGGTGGAACCGGGCCGTCGTCCCGGTTCCTCAAAAGCTCCCGGCGGTTTCCGCCAGGGCCATCTCCAGGTCCAGGTCCCGCCAGTAGAGATCGTCGCGAAAGTTGAGAATCCCGTCGGCATCGACCCAGGCCGTCCAGTAAAGGATATGGACCGGCAGCGGCTTCGGCACGGCGATCCGCTGGGGAGTCTCCGGCAGATGCCCGGCGAGGTAGTCCCGCTCCAGGGGGGTGGGGTTGTCCCCCAGCAGGAGGGCGGCCAAGGCCAAAGGCTGGGCAATGCGGATGCATCCCGAGCTGAAGGAGCGCACCTCCTTGCTGAACAGGGCGGGTTCTGGGGTGTCGTGAAGGTAGACCGAATATTCGTTGGGGAAGAGGAACTTGACCCGCCCCAGGGGATTCCAGGGACCGGGCTGTTGCCGGATCTGCCCCGGAAAATGCTCGGCTGTGACCCGGCGCCAGTCGATGCCGGCCGGGTCGAGGATCTCGCCCCCCCGCCAGCCGACCACCTCGAAATGGCGCTTGGCAAGCAGGGACGGATCCTTTCTGAGCTTGGGAAGGAGGTCCTCCCGGAGGATGGTCGGCGGGACGTACCAATACGGCGAGAATTCAAGATGGGTCAGGCGTCCCGAAAAGACCGGGGTCTGGCGGAAGGAGGTCCCGACCACCGCCGGCATGCTCAGGACCGTGACTCCCCCCACGACCACATCGAGCCGGAAGGCGGCGATATTGACCAGCAGGTAGCGCTCCCCGAGGTCTTGAGGAAGCCACCGCCAGCGCTCCAGATTGAGTTCGAGCTGCAGACGACGGACCCCGACCGGGACGTTGAGAACGGCCAGCGTGTGAGGCCCGAGCACCCCGTCGGTGGCGAGGCCGTGACGGGACTGAAAGGCCTTGACGGCGGCGACCGTCGCCGGATCGAAACGATCCCCCGATTCCCCGGCTTCCGGCAGATCGCCGCTGACCTGGAGGCGCCGGCGCAGGACCGGCAAGCGCGGATCGTCCTGTCCCGGCTCCAGCTTCGGTCCGTCCGGAACCAGGGGCCACCCCCCCAGGATTTCGAGACGACGGTAGTCGGCCAGGGCCTTGCGCAGGGCGGCGTAGCCGGGATTGGTCGGTTCCAGGGCCGCCAGCCTCTGCACCGGCGTTCCGTCCTGCAGCGCCAGAGTCAGCAGTTGGACCGGATCAATGGGATGCGGACGCACCTTCCAGTGGGTGAGGACGACATTGGGATCGACCCGGCCCCCGGAAAGGTGGGACGCATAGCGAAGGAATGCGTCGCTGAGCAGGAGGTCGAAGCGGGCGGAGTCCTGCGCCGACCAGGCTGCGGAACCGGCCAGCAACGCCTCGATGGTATCGAGGTGATACTCCTCGGGACAGAGCCCATCAAGATCGGCGTTGCGGAGGGTCCGGACCAAAGGGACGACCTGGGAACCCGGCCCCCCGTCGACCAGCCATCCGGGCCGGAAATCCCTGCGGCGATAAAATTCAAACAGTTGCGGCGACCAGAAGGGTGAGTCCACCTCCTTCAGCCGTTCCAGTTCGGCCTCGACAGAAGAGAGCGGCAGGACGTGGGGGTCCGCCAAGGACCCCCACGGAAAAACCAGAAGCCCCAGGATGGGGAGGAACAGACGCATCCAAAACACCATAACTATTTCCTCTTTATGGAAAAGAATACCGCAGATGGCCGATACGGGAAGCGGAAGAGGAACAATTTCCGTCGATCAGCGCGCAAAAGTCCTCGCTAAGACCGGACCGGAAACGCGGCTGTTCTCGCCGCGGGAAGTCCCGTTGACAGCGACAGAAGCGTCGGTCATACTTTTTTTAGTCGGGGGGGATACCGCAGCTGTCTACTCAAATCTGGGAGGAACAATACGATGCCGCAGGAATTCAATATGCAGGAAGCGATCAAGCTGGCGATCCAGACCGAAAAGAACGTCATGGATTTTTACCGGACCGCCGCCGAAAAGACCCGGGATGCCCGTGGGAAGCAGGTCTTTGAACTTCTTTCCCGGGAAGAAAGGGAACATGCCAGCCACTTCTTCCAACTCTACAAGGGAGGGGATCTCGGCAGTTTCGACGAGTTCATGGCCCGGCCGCCCCATCCCGACTCGGTCATGCTCATCGAGCTGGGAAAAGCCTTGGGCAACGATACCCACGAGCGCAAGGCGATGCAGATCGCCCTTCGCGAAGAAGAAGATTTGGAAAAAAACCTGCGCATGACCGCCTCCCGCATCGTCGATCCGGCCGTGCGCATGGTCTTCGAACGGATGGCTAAGGAGACCCACGACCACTTTGCGCTGATCGAGTCTGAATACGCCCGCTTGATGGCCATGGTCCACGAGACCGATATCGATACCTTTGTCCGGGAGTAGCGAGATGCGACGCTGGGGTTTCCTGTTGTTGCTTCTCACCTGCTTCGGCGCCCCGGCGGCCGCGCAGGAGGTAAAGGACCTGGGTGCTCACCGCACCAGCAGCGAAGACTTCGAACAGGTCCTTGCCAGCAAGTGCACCATCTGCCACAGCCGCGAGCGGATCGACGCGGCGATGCGCGAAGGTCGCGATCTGGACTTGATCGAGGCACAGATGATCAAGCGTGGCGCCACCCTGACCGAAACCGACAAGCGCGTGCTCGGCACCTTCTGGGGGAGTCCGCTCAAGAAAAACCCATAGACTCAACCCCCTCCTGCAGAGCGCCAGGGCGAGCGGCGGGGGGGGACAGCCCGGTTCATTGCGGATTGGTTCAACGGATTCGGCACCTGGAGGGGGGGCTCATGAAGAGGATCAAGGACTGGCCGGCGGCCGAGCGCCCCCGGGAGAAGCTGCTTACCAGCGGGCCCGAACCCTTGAGCGATGCCGAACTGCTGGCCTTGGTCCTGCGCAACGGCGATGCCGCCAGCGGCAGTAGCGCCGTTGACCAGGCCCGTCAGCTCCTGGGGCGTTTCGGCTCGCTGCGGGGACTGGCCCGGGCCGGAACCCGGGAACTCTGCGAGACCAGGGGGGTCGGGCCGGCCAAGGCGGCGGAGCTGCAGGCGGTCTTCGAACTGGCGCGCCGCTTTGCCGGAAACACCCTGGCGCCGGGAGTGCGTTACAGCAGTTCGGAGGAGGTCTTCCGCCATTACCACGAACGCCTGCGCGACCGCCGCAAAGAAGTCTTTCTGGCCCTCCTCCTCGACAGCAAGAACCGGGTGCTGCGCGAGGTTCAAATCTCCGAGGGGAGCCTGACCGCCAGCATCGTCCACCCCCGCGAAGTCTTTGCGCCGGTTGTCAGGGAATCGGCCGCCGCCGTTCTTTTCATCCACAACCACCCTTCGGGGGACCCGACCCCCAGCCGCGAAGACCTGGAGATCACCACCCGCCGTCAGGAGGTCGGCACCCTGATGGGAGTGCGGGTCCTCGATCACATCATCATCGGCAGCGGCCGCTATGTCAGCTTCGTGGACCGCGGCCTGATGGGATAGGGTTCAGGATGCGGGGGGGCATTGCGCCGCAGCGCCGGCCGTGATATTGATAGGGCCGGTCAGCACCCCCGGTCCGGAGCGTTTCTCTCCGGCCTTTCAGGTTTATTCACCCCCTCCGGAACGATGTCCGACGTGATCCGAAAGACGCCACCGCCCCGCCCCGAACTGCTCGCTCCGGCCGGCAGCCTGGAGGCTTTTTTCGCCGCCATGGAAGCGGGGGCTGACGCCGTCTATAACGGCCTCAAGGACTTCTCGGCGCGGGCCAAGGCTAAAAACGTCACCCTCGCCGAACTGGAGCGGATGCTTGGCTACGCCCGGGAGCGCGACCGCCGCATCTATGTCACCCTCAACACCCTGGTCAAGGAACGGGAACTGCCGGCCCTGATCGAAACCCTGGCGACCCTCGAAGCACTCCAGGTCGACGCCGTGATCCTCCAGGATCTCGGGGTCTGGCGCCTGGCGCAACGGCATTTCCCAGAGCTCGAGCTGCACGCCTCGACCCAGATGACGGTCCATAACGCCGCCGGGGTGAGGATGCTGGAGACGATGGGCTTTACCCGCGGGGTCCTGGCCCGGGAACTCTCCCTGGCGGAGATCGCCGCCATCCGCCGTCAGACGACCCTGGAACTCGAACACTTCATCCACGGCGCCCTTTGCTTCTCCTTCTCCGGCCAGTGCTACTTCTCCTCCTTCCTCGGGGGCAAGAGCGGCAACCGCGGCCGCTGCGCCCAGCCCTGCCGGCGCCGCTACCGCTACGGCAGCCAGGAGGGCTACTACTTCTCCCCCAACGACCTTTCGGTCATCGACCTCCTCCCGGAACTCGCCGCCGCCGGGGTCGTCAGCTTCAAGATCGAAGGGCGGATGAAGAGCGCCGAATATGTCGCGAGCGTCGTCAGCGCCTACCGCAAGGTCCTCGACGCCCCCGAAGCGGCGCGTCCCGAGGCGGTCAGGGCCGGCAAAGAGCTCCTCAAGCTCTCCTTCGGCCGGCTGCCGACCAAGGGTTTCCTGCCCGGCGTGGTGCCGGCGGACATCGCCATCCAGTCCATCAAGGGGGCGACGGGCCGTTTCCTCGGCGAAGTCACCCAGGTCCGCGACGCCGTCATCACCTTCAAGACCCGCGACCGGCTTCACGTCGGCGACCGGGTGCGGGTCCAGCCGAAGACCGATCGCGCCGGAACCGCCTTCACCGTCAAGGAACTCACCCTCGGCAAGGCCCCGGCGAAGGTCGCCCTGGCGGGAAGTCTGGTGACCCTCCCCTCGCCCTTCACCGGCACCTTCAAGGTCGGCGATTCGGTCTTCAAGGTCTCCTCGGAACAGGCCTTCACCCTCAGTGAAGCCGCGTGCCGGAAGCGCCTCGACCAAGCACCGCCGCCCCCCCAGGAGGTGGCGCTGACGGTCGCCATGCCCGATGAACGGACCCTGGAGATCAACGCCGACTGCGGCGCCGTCCACCTCAGCCAGAGCTATCCGGTCGAGAGCTACCCGGCGACCGACCGGCCGCTCGACGCCGCCACCCTGGAAGGGGTCTTTGCCCGCAGCGCCGACGCCCCCTTCCGGCTGACCGGCCTGACCGCCGGCCCGCTGCCGGCGGTGGTCGTCCCGCCGAGCCGCCTCAAGGAGATCCGCCGCGACCTCTACGGTCGGCTGACGACCCTGGTCAGAGCGGCCAGAGACGCCGAGCGCCGAGCCCATCTCGCCGCCGCCCGGGCCGGGCTGCTCCCGGCCGGCCCGCCGCAGCCGGCGCCGCGGCGCGAACTGACGGTGGTGATCCCCGGACCGCGCGATGCGCAGCTCCTTTCCGACCCGGCCGTGGACCGGCTTCTCATCCCCTTCACCGCCGGCAACCTGCAGGAACTTGAGCGCACCGGACGGCGGCTCTCCGGACAGCGGGAGCGGGTCATCTGGGACCTCCCCTTCATCATCTTTGAGCCCGAATGGAACGGCTACCGGGACGCGGTCCGGAACCTGGTGGAGAGGGGTTTTGCACCTTCCGCCTCAACAACCTCGGTCACTTCGACCTCTTCAACGGCCTTCAAGGGGTGCGTTTGGTCACCGGCTACCGGCTCTTCTCCCTCAACAGCCAGGCCCTCCTCGCCTGGCGGGAACTCGGCGCCGGCGAGGCGACCCTTTACCTCGAGGATGACCGAACCAACCTCGGCGAACTGCTCCGCCGTGACGTTGGCCTGGGCCTGGCGGTCACCGTTTACGCCCCGGTGCCGCTGATCACCTCCCGGATCCCGATCCGCGGGGTGCGCGGCGATCGGCCGGTGGTTTCCGATCGCGACGACGCCTACCGGGTCGAACAGCGTTCCGGGCTGACGGTTCTCACCGCCGCCAGCGACTTCTCGCTCCTCGGCCAGGTCGGAGAGCTGCAGACGGCCGGCTGCGGCCGGATGGTCATCGATCTCAGCCACCTCGGCCCCTTCTCGCCGCGGGGGAAACAGGTGCTGGAGGCCTGGCGCAAAGGGCAGGAAATCGCCGGAACCAGCCCCTTCAATTACGCGGCCGGCCTCGAATGAAACCGGGCGCCGATCCCGGGTCGGCTGGTTTCCCCCGCTGACCTTGCTTGCCAGGACCGAGGCGCCATGACCCCGGACCATTACCTGATCGTTGAAGCAGCTCCGGCCATCCCCGGCCTTGAGGACCTCCTCGCCGACCTGGCGCGGGACGGCGTCGTCGATGCCTATAGCGCCCGCCAGCGCCTCCTCGGCCGCGGCCTGGCGCTGCTGGCCAAGGGTGACCGGGGAAAGCTCGCCCCGCTGGCAAAGCACCTCGCTGCGGCGCGGGTCCGCCACTGGCTTATTCTGCCGGCCCCGCCGCGCTTCGCCCCGGACCGCCTGCGCGCTCTGCGAACCTCGGCGGAGGCCCTGACCCTGGTCGGCGAAAAGGGGGAGGTGGCGGTCGAGCGGGGGGCGCGCCTGGTGGCGATCCTCGCCGACCTTTCCGGTGCCGCGGTCGAAAAGAGCCTGAAACGGCTGCTGGTGCAGAATGCCTATCGCGGCCGCGAGGTCATCGACCCCATCGGCGACGACGACTTCCGCCAGGCGGTCCTGCGCGGCCGGCCCCTCCTCGATATCTACCGGCTCGGGGACGACGGCGCGGTCGTCGGGGCGATGCGCGCCTATCCGGGACGTTTCGATCCGGCCGGCCTCGGCGCCCGGCGCTCGTTAAGCGCCGTCGGCAATCTCGATGCCCTCCTCGACCTGCTGCGGGAGTTCGCCGGGACCCTGGAACTGCGCACCGATTTCGGTCTCGCCACTCTGCCGGGGTGCCGCCTGCACCGCGCCGACGAAGGGCCTTCTGCGGAGCGGGAGAATCTCCTCAGTCTGACCCGCTTTGGATGGCTGGCGACCCAGCTGGTCGCCCAACCCGCCCTTCCAGCCCCCCCGGCGGTTGCCGACGAGACAACCCAGATCCTGGGTGCGGTCGGTCTGGCCCTCGGCGAGCCGGCCCTAGCTGGACCTGCCGTACCCCCGGTCGGTTCCGGCGACGCTGCCGCTGTCCCGCCCCGGCCAACCGTCCCGTCACCGGCTCCCGGCCGGGAGCTCCCCCCGCCGCCGTCGGCCGACGAATTGGGGGGGGGAACTGGCTTCAGCCTGGTTCGCCTCGGCGTATGGGGGGGAATTCTCGCCGGGATCGTCGCCGGGCTGATCAGGGTGGAACCGGCCGTGCTGGGGTTCATCTGGACGCACGGGGTGGCGTCGGGGCTGCTGCCGGCCGTCCTCGCCGCCGGCTGCTTCTGGCGCGGCTTCCACTTTTTGCGGCTGAAGCGCCGGATGGAGAATACCCCGACCAGCAAGATCCGCTCGTTGGCACTGGGAATGGTCGAGGTTCAGGGGATCGCGCGGCGCCGCTACGCCCTGGTGGCGCCGATGACCCAGCTGCCCTGTGTCTGGTATCGTTTGCGGCGCTTTCGCCGGGACCAGAAGAACAACTGGCACCAGACCAGCAGCAGCGACTGCGGTCCGGTCCCCTTCTACCTGGAGGATGCCACCGGAAGGGTGTTGATCGACCCCCGAGGGTCCGCCATCCAACCCCAAACCCGGGAAGAGGGCTATCCGGGAGGGATCGGCAGCTGGCAGGTCGGGGGGATGGAAACCTCCGAGGAAAAGTGGGTCGAGGAGGTGGTGGCTGACGGGGCGCCCCTGTACGTCCTCGGCTTCGCCGACGTTCGGCGCCCGGGGCAGGGGTCACTGCGGGAGCGGACCATCGCCAAGCTGCAGCGCCTGAAAGGCGACCGGCGGGCCCTGGCGGCCTTCGACGGGGACGGCGACGGGACCATCAGCAGCGACGAATGGGACACGGCCCGCCAGGCCATGGAATCGGAGGCGTTGCGGGAGGAACTCAGCGCCGGGCGGGCGCCGGAGACCTCGACGATCGCCATCGGCCGGCCCAAGGATCGAGGGCTCCCCTTCGTGATTGCCGCCGCGGCCGCAGAGCACCAACTCCCCGGCCGCTACGGATTCTGGATCATCCCACTCTTTCTCGGCTCCGGGCTGTCCCTGGCCTGGGCCGTCTATCTGATTCTGGAACCTTAACTTCGGGCCACATCGGCCCCAGACCAGGAGGTGTCCCATGGCCGGTTGGATCGTCCTCGGCGTCCTGTTGTTGCTCCTGTTAGGCCTCGTCCTTTATTCCATCGTCCTCTACAACGGTTTTGTACAGATGAAAAATGACGTCGACAAATCCTGGAGCAACATCGACCTGCTCCTCAAGCAGCGCTACGATGAACTCCCCAAGCTGATCAAGGTCTGTGAAGGGTACATGCAGCACGAGCAGCGCACCCTGGAAGCCGTGATCAAGGCCCGCGGTCAACTCACCGCCGCCCAAAGCGAAGGGGAAAAACTGGCGGCGGAGAATGCCCTCAGCCAGACCCTGCGCTCCCTCTTCATGGTCGTCGAACGTTACCCGGAGCTGAAAGCGGACACGCTCTTCCGGCGTCTCAGCGACCGCATCTCCGAGCTTGAAGACCAGATCGCCGACCGCCGGGAACTCTTCAACGAATACGTCAATCTCTACAATATCCGTCTTGATCAGTTCCCCGACGTGCTGATCGCCCGGGCCTTCAATTTCACGCCACGCACCCTGTGGAAGATCGATCCGGCCCACCGTCAGGATGTGGCGGTCAGCTTCGAACCGGTCCATTAGGACGAATTTCTCCCCCGGCGCCGGAACTTTTCTGCTATAGTCCCGCCATCGACGCTCATATCAGAAAGGAAAGACACCATGAAAACCGCTAAACAAGGCGACAGGGTCCGGATCAACTATACCGGCCGCCTCCCCGACGGCTCCATTGTCGACAGTTCCGAGGACTGCTGCGAGGATGAAGAGTGTGACCACGAAGCCGGCCCCCTCGAATTCACCATCGGCGATGAAGAAGTCATCCCCGGTCTGGAACAGGCCTTGATCGGCATGCGCCCCGGCGAGAAGAAGACCGTCAACATCCCCTGCGACCAGGCCTACGGCCCCCGCGACGAGGAGTTGGTGATGGTCGTCCCGCGCAGCGACCTGCCGGAGGAACTCGATCCGGAGATCGGCGACGTTCTCGAAGTCAGCGACGACGACGAGGGCGATTTCGCCGTCACCGTTGCCGAGGTGTCGGCCGAATCGGTCACCCTCGACGCCAACCATCCCCTCGCCGGCGAGGATCTGATCTTCGACCTGGAACTGGTTGAAATCGTCTGAATCTGACCTGCCGTTCGAAACGCCAAGAGGGCCTGCTTTTGCAGGCCCTCTTGGCGTTTTCGGCAGACGGAGAGGTATCGGAGCGGGATGTTGCTGAAAACAGAATCCCGGGGTCAGGTCGTAATCGGCAGTGCGACATAAACCTTGCAGCCTTCCCCTGGAAAGCTGTCAACCGAAATCGTGCCGCCATGCTCTTCAACAATCTGCTTGACGATGCTCATGCCCAGGCCCAAGCCTCTGACCGCCGTATCCGAGGTATCGGCGCGATAAAACTTATCAAACATTTTGGAGAGCTGTGATTTGCTCATACCGATGCCCTGGTCGGCGATCAGCACTTGGCAGCGGCCCCCTTCCCGGTCGACGATCACCGAAACGCGGCTATCCTTCGGAGAGTATTTGATGGCATTGCTCAGGAGGTTTTCCAGGACCTGATTGATGCGGTGGCCATCGATCATCATCGTCTCCGGAGTCCCCGGTTTGATTTCCAGCGTCAGTTGATGCGTGGCCTTCAATCTGAACCGGTTGATCACCTTGGTCAGCAGGGTCGCTATCGAAGTCGGCTGTTTATCCAAAGGAATGCTGCGTCCGGCTTCGATGCGGCTGAGATCGAGGATGTCATCGATGATTTTGTCGAGTCTTTCGCAATTTTCATAGATCTCATTCTGGCAATTCTGCTTCTGCTCCTCGTTGAGAGCGCCGGAGAGGGACGGGTCCGAGAGCAGTTCGGCAAAACCCATGATACTGGAAACCGGGGTGCGCAATTCGTGAGCGGCGGTCGAGATGAACTCGCTTTTGAGCTGATCACTCTTCAGCAAGGCCGCCAGCGCCTGTTTGTGATTGATGGCCAGGGCCGTCAATTCGGCCGCCGAGTTGATCAGGTCCAGTTCGAATCGGCCAGGTTCGCGGGGCTCGGTGTAGTAGATGGCAAAGGTACCGAGAACATTATTGTCATTGTCGAAAATCGGCTGAGACCAACAGGCCCGCAAGACCGTTGTTTCGACCAGCCTGCGCGCTTTTTCCCAGTACGGGTGATTGAAAATATCTGAAACCACGACCCGCCGTTTTTGAAAGGCCGCAGTGCCGCAGGATCCGACCCCGTCACCAATTTTCATCCCTTCGATCTTGTCATTGTAATATGGGGAGATTGGGCGCAGCGACCAGATGCAGCGTCCCGGTGGTGGCGTTCAGTCGCAGAATCGAGCACAACAAGCCCTCTTCCACCGACTCGATCGATTCGACAATCGCCTTGCAGACCTCCTCCAGACTCTGGTTGCGGTAGAGCTTTTCCAGAACGCGGGTTTGTCCCTGCTGAAGGAGTTGTTGGCGCCGCTGATCGGTGACGTCAACGATCGTTGCCACCAGCGCCTCGCAGTCCCCGGCGGCAGTTCGGACAACGGTAATATCGGTGTCTCCCCAAAGGATTTTTCCGAACTTGGTGACAAAGCGTTTGCGGAAGTTCAGATGGTCGAGATTCCCTGCGATCAATTGACGACGTTCGGATTGCTCCCGTTCTCTATCGTCGTGGTGGCATAAATCAAAACCGTCAGGGTTGCCAGTTCGGCTGCGTCATAATTGACAAATTTGCAAAAAGCAGGGTTACATTCCATCATTCGGCCGGCACTGTCACTGACTTCAATCCCGATGGTCGAGGTGGCGAATACGCCCTGCGCAATATTTTTATGATTCATGTTTCCCGCCGCAAGCAACAAAGTTGAACAGCCTGTCATTAAGGTCAACTAAATTTCACCCTCGAAATCCATCTCACGCTTCTTCCGTCGTCGAAATATACAAAATAAAAACGACTTTCTCAATAGACGCCTGTGACTGCTTCACATTTTCTCCCTTCGTCGAAAACCCGACACCCTTATTCCTTGCACCAGTGGTCTTGCTTCGACACGCCATCAGGATTCACTACCGCATTTAAATGCCAAGAGGAAACCGGCCCATGCCGGGAAGGTATTCACCACGAGCAGAACAGGGGCCTGCCGCAGCAGCCCTCTGTTCTTATCTCCCAGACCGCTCCGGGGGAACGCTTCAGGGCCGTTGTTGTTTGTCAGTGAACTCCATTATCGCCCAACGATGAGCCGTTCGCGAGTCAACGAATAACCCCACGGGTCCAGCCGAACGGGGCTTTGGAATGGAACGGCAGGAAGGGGGCAGGCCAGCCACAGCTATCCCGCAGTTATGATTTCCCTTGCTCGCTCATTTTGATTTGGAAATAAATCGCCGGGAACCTTTTTCTTCCCAAGGGATTGAATGACCATATGTCTGGCACACGACGAATGGTCCCCTTGGCAATATTTTTTTTTGAAAATATCAGCGGCCACCGGCAGACCTTCCATCTTATCGGTGAAAAAAAGACAAGTTCTCAATGCTCCACAGTTAGTCATTGCCATTCTCCTTTCGTTGGTCTTTTTGCGTTGCTAACCATCTGATTGAGTGACATGTCATATTTGTTTAAAAAAACAGAAAAATTTCTCCATAATTTCCAACCCCAAGGGGTAAACCCCAGCCGAAGCTCCCCTTAAATTGGCACCGTTTTTCATCCATAATCCGCCTGCGGAAAAGTTATGCGGCAGGTCCCATGGTCCGGAGGGGGAAAGATGCTTAACGAATTCCAGAAACAGCTGGCTGCCGACAAATCATTGGACACAAAGCATGTTCCGTAGTATATCCGCTGAATTAAAAATTTCTACAGATTTTGGCCTGCCGCCGTCCGGTCACTTGACCATTGAACACTCCCCAGAAAACACATCAACGTCAGGCGTTTCCCATCTGTTCCGGACAGCTTCCTCTTCCTCTCCTTCTGTTTCCCGGGGCGTGGGTTCCCGGAGCCCTTTTCAGTCCTAGTGTCCCGTGCGGTGAGTTCACCGCAGGAATTCTGAGAGATTTTGGTTCCTGGCAAGGCGCGGCGACGCAGGCCTAGCAGGGCCTAAGACGAGGAGCCGCAACCCGGCCGGGGGCCAAAAGAACCAGAATTGCAAGGAAAGAATTAGCCGCACGTGACACTAGGCTCTTTTTTCGACTTTACACCACTGCCGGCAATGCGTCAGAGGAAGGGGATTGATCCGCCGGAGGAGTCGCCGGGGCACTACCATTCCTATTCGGTCAAGTACGGGCAGGGGGGTCCCTGTGGCGCCAAATGCCAATGGTGAGAGCGCAGGGGAACGCCTTTCTCACCCGCAACAGGATCCGCAACGAGACCTTTGACTTTTTCGAGCAGGGGATGAAACGGCTGGTGATCGGGAGTTGGAGCACCTGGTGGTCTTTCGGGTGCACCTGGCACTGGGGGCGCGGGCACGGCACCAGCAGCTGAACGCCCTCTACGTCCTGGTGAAGAAGACCCGGCCCCTGCCTGGTGGCGGGGATTTCAATATGCTCTGGGGGGAGCGGGAGAGCGACCTCTTCCTCGCCGCGACCGGCCTGCAAAACGCCAACACCGCCGTCCTGCCGACCTTTCCCAGCGACAAGCCCCAGCAGCATCTCGATTTCGTACCCCACAGCAGGGAGATCCGGGTGCGGAAATTCCAGGTGCCACGGGTGACCTATTCCGACCACCTGCCGTTGGTGGTCGATTTCGAGGGAGAGGTCGAAGAAGAACGGCGCAGGGCGCCCCGGGAGCCCATCTGCCAAGGCCCGGAGTACGACAGTCTGGCCGGGACCAAGGCCGTCTCCCAGAGTGCCCTCAGAAAAGCGGCGGCGTGGCGCCGCTCAGGGTGCGGCAGGCGAGCAGGAACATGGCCGCGTTCCACGACTGTCCGGTCATCCCCATGGGGCTACCCGTCTCGCCCTGGAACCATTCGTTGAACTCCCAGTCGTTGACCTGGTTGGCCGCAGCCAGTGCAGCAAGCTCCTCCCAAGCCTGCTCCTCTTTTCCAAGCCGGTGCAGCGCCAGCACCCAGAACCCGCCGAGGAAGGGCCAGCTGCCGCCGTTGTGGTACTGCCAGGGGAGGTTCTGCCGATGGCGCAGCATGTAAGGCCGCCAAAGCGGGTCCTGCGGTTCGATGGGAGTGCCGACGGCCCGCAGGGGATGGGGGCGGTGGGCGCCCAACTCCCGGATGGCCGCGACGATCTCCTCACCGCGGTCGGGATCGACCAGGCCGGTCAGCAGGGCCAGAAGGTTGCCGAAGAGGTCGGCTTCGGTCCCCCAGCAGGAAAGATTGACGAAACTGAGGAGGAAGGGCGAAGGCCTGGTCTCCTCACGGATGGCCTGGACCAGCAGCCTCAGCCGGCGCGAGGCCGGCACCAGGTTGCCGCAAGGGTGGAAGAGCTGGCTGGCGATTTCCCGGGTGTGCTCGGCGCTGTCACTCCCGTAGAGCTGCTTGACCAGGTACCAGAGGGCGTTGGTGTAGAGGACGAAGCCGGAGCGGGGCATGATGTCGGCCCAGTCGCTCGCCTCGTTCTGCTGCAGGAGCCCGAATTCCTGATGTTCCTGGCAGTCGAGCCAGGAGAGTGCGCGAAAGATTTGCGGCGCCAGTTCCCGGGCGAGGTCGCCGGTGGGGACCAGACGGTCGAAGCCCTGGAGGGCGATCAGCCACCAGAGGGTGGCGTCGATGCAGCCGGTGTACCAGAAATCGGCATCACCCGTCCCGGCCTTGACGAAGTTGGGAATCTGTCCGTTGCCGGCCTGCCGGCCGGCCAAGGTCAGCAGGCCGGCGCGGGCGCAGTCGATCAGGTCGGGCTCCCCCGAGGCGGCCATGCCCAGGGCGCAAATCGTCGCATCCCGGCCGAAGATGCTGTCGTAGTTACGCTCCTTCGCCGTCCCGCTCCTGCTCGCGGCGAGGACGCCGTAAGGGGTGGCGTTGCGGCGCAAGAGGGCCAGGGACTGGTCGTAGCAGCTGAAAAGGAGATCTCTATCGAAGTTGCTGGCGACGGTGGACTGTTTCATGGTGAGAAATACCTCGTGTCGTGATTGCAGGGCTACACTACAGCAACTCTCCCTCCGAGCGCAAGAGTGCCCCGAGACGCCGCGCCGGGGCGAATTTCCGGCCGGCGAAGCTTGAGGTTTCCGTCGACCTTGTATAATTGGAACTGGAGACGGATCGGACCGGACGGTCGCGGGCGGGGAATCCGGCTACGGCCGACCTCTCATTGTAGGGACGGAGCATGACGGACGGAAGGCGCCGAGTGATCATCGAAAACCTCTCACCCCAAGTCGAGGGAGGCCGGTTCCCGGCCAAACGGGCGGTGGGCGAAGGTTTGACCGTCACCGCCGACATCTTCGTCGACGGCCACGACATCCTGGCCGCCGTGGTGCGCCATCGCCTCGCGGGGGAGGAGACCTGGCGGGAGACGCCGATGCGCCACCGGCTCAACGATGCCTGGAGCGCCGACCTGCCGATCCTTGAGCAGCGCGACATCTTCTACAGCGTCGAGGCCTGGGTCGACCATTTCGCCTCCTGGCGGGAGCGGCTGGAAAAGAAGGTCGCCGCCGGCCAGCAGGTGAAGGTTGAACTCCTTGACGGCGCTTTGCTGGTGCGGCAGGCGGCGGAACGGGCCGCGACGGCCGGCCGGGAGGCGAAGTCCCGACAGTTGGAGAATTTCGCCGGTCGGCTGTCCGAGGCAGATGCCGGGGCGGGCTTGGCCCTGGCCACGGATTCCCAACTGGAGCAACTCATGGCGGCGCATGTCGACCGCAGCCTGGCGAGCCGCTTCCCCGAGGAATTCTACGTCCACGTCGAACCGGCCCTGGCCGCCGCCAGCGCCTGGTACGAGTTCTTCCCCCGCTCGGCCGGGCCGGACGGACGCCCCGGCACCTTTGCCGACGTGGTCGCCCAGCTGCCGCGTATCAGCGCCATGGGCTTCGACATCTTCTATCTGCCGCCGATCCACCCCATCGGCATCACCTTTCGAAAGGGACCGAACAACACCCCGGACGCCGGCCAGCAGGAGGTGGGGAGCCCCTGGGCGATCGGATCCCGCGCCGGCGGGCACTCCGCCGTCCATTCCGACCTCGGCACCCTCCAGGAGTTCGAGGCCCTGGTGGCGGCGGCGGAAAATGAGGGGCTGGCCGTCGCCCTCGACATCGCCTTCCAATGCTCCCCCGACCACCCCTGGGCGAGCGAGCATCCCGAATGGTTCAAAATCCGCGCGGACGGCTCCATCCAGTATGCCGAAAACCCGCCCAAGAAGTACCAGGACGTCTACCCCTTCGACTTCGAGTGCGAGGATTGGAAAAAACTCTGGGAAGCGCTGCGGGACGTCTTCCTCTTCTGGGTGAAGCGAGGAGTACACATCTTCCGGGTGGACAACCCCCATACCAAGCCGATCGGTTTCTGGTATTGGTGCCTGGCCGAGGTGCGCAAAGCCTGCCCCGAGGCGATCTTCCTCTCCGAGGCTTTCACCCGGCCGAAGGTCATGTACCGCCTGGCCAAGGCCGGCTTCTCCCAGTCCTACACCTATTTCACCTGGCGCAACTCCAAGGCGGAACTGACCCGCTACCTGACCGAGCTGGTCCACCAGGCGCCGCGGGACTTCTTCCGCCCCAACTTCTGGCCTAATACCCCCGACATTCTTCCCGAATACCTCCAGTACGGCGGGCGGCCGGCCTTCATGGTCCGCCTGCTGCTGGCGGCCACCCTCTCCTCCAATTACGGCATCTACGGGCCTGCCTTCGAACTCTGCGAGGCGCAGGCGATCCCTGGAACGGAGGAGTACCTCGACTCCGAGAAATTTCAGATCCGGGACTGGGACCTGAAGCAGCCTGGCAATCTGGAGTCCTTCATTACCCGGGTCAACGCCATCCGCAAGGCCCACCCGGCCCTGCGGCAGACCTGGAACCTGCGCTTTCTGGAGGCCGACAACGACAGCGTTCTCTTCTTCACCAAGTTCGACGACGCTCGGCAGGACCTGATCCTGGTGGCCGTCAACCTCGACCCCCACCACACCCAGTCGGCGTGGCTCCACCTGCCGCTGGAGGAGTTCGGGCTGGAGAAGGAGCGTAGCTTCATGGTCCACGACCTGCTCGGGGATGACAAGTTCATCTGGCAGGGGGAGCGCAACTTTATGGAGTTCGATCCCCGCATCCTGCCGGCCCGCCTCTTCCACTTGAAGCGCCGGCTCAAGCGGGAAACCGACTTCGACTACTTCATGTAACCGCCGCAAAGAAAGCGACCTTGTCATGACCGCCGAAAGGACCGATGAGGGGACTGTAACTCCCGCCTGGTACAAGGACGTCGTCATTTATCAGCTGCACGTCAAGAGTTTCTGCGACAGCTCTGGCGACGGCATCGGCGACTTCAAGGGGCTCCTCTCCAAGCTCGACTACCTGGAGAGCCTGGGGGTGACGGCCCTCTGGCTACTGCCCTTCTACCCCTCCCCGCTACGCGACGACGGCTACGACATCGCCGACTACCGCCAGGTCCACCCCGATTACGGCACCCTGGCCGACTTCAAGCGATTCCTCCATGAGGCCCATGCTCGCGGCATGCGGGTCATCACCGAACTGGTCCTCAACCACACCTCGGACCAGCACGCCTGGTTCCAGCGCGCCCGCAATGCCAGGCCCGGCAGCGCCGCCCGCAACTACTACGTCTGGAGCGACACCACCGACCGCTACACCGAGGCGCGGATTATTTTCCAGGATTTCGAGCTCTCCAACTGGAGCTGGGACCCGGTGGCAAGGGCCTATGTCTGGCACCGGTTCTACTCCCACCAGCCCGATCTCAACTTCGACAACCCCGCCGTCCACCGCGCCCTCTTCAAAGTCCTCGACTTCTGGTTCGCTTTGGGTGTCGACGGGGTGCGTCTGGATGCCATCCCCTACCTCTACGAGCGGGAAGGGACCAACTGCGAAAATCTCCCCGAGACCTACGCCTTCCTCAAAAAATTGCGCAGCCACATGCAGGAGCACTATCCCGACCGCATGCTGCTGGCCGAGGCCAACCAGTGGCCCGAGGACGCCGCCCGCTACTTCGGCGACGGCGACGCCTGCCACATGTGCTTCCATTTCCCGCTGATGCCGCGCATGTACATGGCGCTGGAGATGGAGAACCGTTACCCCGTCACCGACATCCTGGAGCAGACCCCGGCCATCCCCGAGAGCTGTCAGTGGGCGCTCTTTCTGCGCAACCACGACGAACTGACTCTGGAGATGGTCACCGACGAGGAGCGGGACTACATGTACCGCATCTACGTCAGGGACCCCCGGGCGCGAGTGAACCTCGGCATCCGGCGGCGCCTCGCGCCCCTCCTCGATAACGACCGGCGCAAGATCGAGCTGATGAACGTCCTGCTGCTGACTCTCCCCGGCACGCCGATCCTCTACTACGGCGACGAGATCGGCATGGGGGACAACTACTACCTCGGCGACCGCAACGGGGTGCGCACACCCATGCAGTGGAACACCGACACCAACGCCGGTTTCTCCCGGGCCAACCCCCAGCAGCTCTTTCTCCCCCTGGTCATCGACCCGGAGTACCACTACACCGCCCTTAACGTGGCCACCCAGGCGCAGCGCAACTCCTCTCTCCTCTGGTGGATGCGCAGGGCCATCGACCTGCGCCGGACGACCCCCTGCTTCGGCAGGGGTGCAATCCTCTTTCTGAAGCCGGAGAACACCAAGGTTCTGGCCTACATCCGCTCCTGCGACGATGAACATATCTGCGTGGTGACCAACCTCTCGCGCCACCCCCAGATGGTGCAGCTCGACCTCGCCGCCTTCGCCGGGGCCGTCCCGGAGGACCGCTTCAGCAGGAACCGCTTCCTCCCCGTCGGCGAGACCCCCTACTCCCTCTCCCTCGGCCCCTACGGCTACTATATCTTCAGCCTGGTCGGTCCCCCGGTCCCCGCCCTTGCCGAAGAGGCGGCCAGCCTCCCCCGCATCCAGGCGACGAGCTGGCGCCACCTTTTGGATGACAAGGGGATCAGGGCGGCGCTGGAAAACCGCCTCATCCCCGCCTATCTCCCTGGCCAGCGCTGGTACGGCGGCAAGGCCCGCGTCATCCGCAAGATTTCCATCCGCGAAGCGATTCCCTTAAGCCGCGACCGGGATGCGCCGCTGCTGCTGCTGGTCTCGGTCGATTATCAGGAGGGAGATGCCGAACTCTACGTCCTCCCACTGGCCTACCTTCCCCAGCCGGAGGGGGGAGAAGCTGCGGACGTCAAGGGAGCGCTGGCCCATCTCACCCTGAGCGAGAGTCAGGGGGTACTCTACGACGGGATCTACAGCCCGCGCTTCGGCCGCGACCTCCTCTCCGCCCTGGCCGGACGCAAACACCTGGCCGGCAGTCTGGGGCAACTGCAAACCCTGGCCAGCCGGGAATTGAACCTCTGGTGGCGTTCCCGGCAGGCCGAGCCGGAGGCAAAACTGCTCGGCGCCGAGCAGTCCAATACCTCGCTCCTGTTCGGGGAGGAGTACATCTTCAAGCTCTACCGTCGCCCCGATGCCGGCATCCATCCCGATTTGGAGATCATCCGCTACCTGAGCGAGAAAGCCGGCTTCCCTCATATACCGGCCTATGCCGGTGCCCTGGAATACCGCCAGGACCTGTCGCCGCCGGTGGTCCTCGGCCTGATGCAGTCCTTCATTCCCAACCAGGGGGACGCCTGGCAGCTCTTCCTTGACCTGGCCAAAGCCTTTTTTGAACGGGTCCTGGTCCACTCGCCGGAGGGGGAACCTCCCGCCCCCGGCCCGGACAGCCTGGTGAAAGCCGTCGGGGCCGGGCTGCCGCCCTTCCTGGACGAGCTCATTTCCGGGGTGACCCTGGAGATGGCCGAGCTACTGGGACGACGGTCCGGAGAGTTGCATCTTGCCCTGGGCCGTGGGCAGGACGACGCCTTTCGCGCGGAGGACTTCTCCCGCCTCTATCAGCGGGCGCTTTTCCAGGCGATGCAGAACCAGGCCCGGCAGGAGCTGCGCCAACTGCAGAAGGCCTTGCCCGATCTGCCGCAGGCCACCCAAGACGAGGCGCAGAAGGTTTTGGACCTCCAGCCTGAAATCCTCGGACGGATGCAGGCGATCACCGCCGGCAAGCTGGAGGCGAAGCGCATCCGCATCCACGGCGATTACCACCTGGGGCAAGTCCTCTTCACCGGCAGCGACTTCGTGATCTTCGACTTCGAGGGGGAGCCGGCCCGGCCGCTGAGCGAACGCCGCATCAAACGCTCGCCCATGCGCGACGTCGCCGGCATGCTGCGCTCCATCCAGTACCTCGCCCACTCGGCCCTGCGTTCTGGGCCGGCGGCGCGCCCCCACGATCCTGAGACCCTGGTCCCCTGGGCCGACCGCTGGTACCAGATCGTCTCGGTGGCCTTTCTCCAGGGTTACCTGGGTGCGATGGCAGGGAGCGGTCTGGTTCCCGAGGATCCAGAGCAACTGGAGCGCCTGCTCGTCCCCTACCTGCTGGAGAAGGCGGTCTACGAACTCGGCTACGAACTGAACAATCGCCCCGACTGGCTGATCATCCCCTTGAGGGGGATTCAGCTCCTCTGCGGAGACTGAACCATGACCGAAGATCGCGTCCTGTACGGGCAGAGCCTGCTCTCCGACCACGACATCTACCTCTTCAAGGAGGGCCGCCACCACCGCCTCTATGAAAAACTCGGTTCCCACACCGGCGTGGCGGCGGGAAATGCCGGCACCCACTTCGCCGTCTGGGCGCCCAACGCGGCCCGGGTCTGCGTCTTCGGCGACTTCAACGGCTGGAACCCGGACACCCACCCCCTGGCGCTGCGCCGGGACGACTCGGGCATCTTCGAGGGGTTCGTCCCCGGGGTCGGCACTGGAACCCGCTACAAGTACCGGATCGTCCCCCGCGACGGGGGAACGGCGACCGACCGCGGCGACCCCTTCGCCGTCCACTGGGAGCTCTCCCCCCACACCGCTTCGGTGGTCTGGGACCTGGACCATCCCTGGCAGGACGGTGAGTGGCTGGAGGCCCGGGCCGATCGAGACAACCTCCACGGCCCCATGAGCATCTACGAGCTGCACCTCGGCTCCTGGCGACGTCCCGGGAACGATCCGAATCGCTTCCTCACTTACCTGGAGCTGGCGGAACTCCTCCCCGACTACCTGGAACATCTCGGGTTCACCCACGTCGAATTCCTGCCGGTGATGGAGCACCCCTTCTACGGCTCCTGGGGCTACCAGTGCCTCGGCTACTTTGCCCCCTCCTCCCGCTACGGCACCCCCCAGGAGTTCATGGCCCTGGTGGAGACCTTGCACCGGCGCGGCTTCGGCGTCCTCCTCGACTGGGTCCCCTCCCACTTCCCCAGCGACGCCCACGGACTGGTCCACTTCGACGGCACCCACCTCTACGAGCATGCCGACCCCCGCCAGGGCTTCCACCCCGACTGGAAGAGCGAGATCTTCAACTACGGCCGCAATGAGGTGCGGGCGTTTCTCATCTCCAGCGCCTTCTTCTGGCTCGACAAATTTCACGCCGACGGCCTGCGGGTCGACGCCGTCGCCTCCATGCTCTACCTCGACTATTCCCGCAAGGAAGGAGAATGGATTCCCAACCGCTACGGCGGCCGGGAGAACCTGGAGGCGATCGACTTCATGCGGACCATGAACGAGGCAATCTACCGAGATTTCCCGGGGACCGAGACGATCGCCGAGGAGTCGACCGCCTGGCCCATGGTCTCGCGCCCCCTCTATGTCGGCGGCCTTGGCTTCGGTATGAAGTGGAACATGGGCTGGATGCACGACACCCTCGCCTACTTCAGCCAGGACCCGATCCACCGCAAGCACCATCACGGCCAGGTCACCTTCAGCGTCTGGTACGCCTTCAACGAGAACTTTGTCCTCCCCCTCTCCCACGACGAGGTGGTCCACGGCAAGCGCTCCCTCCTCGACCGGATGCCCGGCGACGCCTGGCAGAAGTTCGCAGGCCTCCGGCTGCTGTTCGGCACCATGTGGGCGCACCCGGGGAAGAAGCTCCTTTTTATGGGCGGCGAGTTCGGCCAGGAGCGGGAGTGGAACCACGACCAGAGCCTCGACTGGCACCTGCTGGAGCTGCCGCCACACCACGGCATCCAGCGCTGGGTGGAGGATCTCAACGCCTTCTACCGTCGCACCCCAGCCTTCTACGAGCTCGACTTCAGCCAGGATGGGTTTACCTGGGTCGACTTCCACGACGAGCAGAATAGCGTCCTCGCCTGGCTCCGCCGGGACACCCAGGGGAAGGAAGTGCTGGTGGTCCTCAACGCCACCCCGGTGCCACGCATCAACTACCGCATCGGCGTCCCCAAAACCGGCTTCTGGAAGGAGGCGATGAACAGCGACGCGACGGAGTACGGCGGTTCCGGCTGGGGGAATTTGGGGGGCGTGGAATCGAGCCCGGTGCCGGATCACGGTTTTTACGACTCCCTCTCCTTGACGCTGCCGCCGCTTTCGGTGCTCTATTTCGGGTTGGAGGAGACGTGAGCATGGCAAAGGACTATTCGCAGATGACGCAGATTTTCGCAGATTGAGATCAAAGAAACAGGGAGAGACCGACTTCACATCAATCAAGTTTTTCCCTCTATCGTCGGGTGTCGTCACTGTTCGATTTTTTTGGTTTTATCTGGGCGGTTTCAATGACCAAGTGCAAAAAGCGCAGCATGGTGCTGCTTAAAGTCAAAAGCGTCTGGAGTAAACAGTTCTGCGGGACACCTGTACCCCAGTGATTTGCGAGGTCGAGTGTTCAGTCTCCAGGCAATGGCATCCAACTCTACTTGCGAGTACACACTCAAGTCGCTGCCCTTGGGAAGGTACTGACGCAGCAAACCGTTGGTGTTCTCGTTCAGACCCCGCTGCCAGGGACTGTGGGGGTCGGCAAAGTAGACCTTCACTCCTGTCGCAGCGGTCAACTTCTGATGCGCTGCCATTTCCCGGCCCTGATCGTAGGTCAAGGAAAGACGTTTCTGGGCTTCGATCCGATTGAGAACATGGCTGAATCCGCTCAACGCGGCCTCAGCACTGGCATTGTCCATTTTGGAAAGTGCCGTGAACAGGGTCGTCCGCTCCACCAGGGTTCCAACGGCAGAGCGATTTCCCGCGCCCTTGATGAGGTCGCCTTCCCAATGCCTTGGGACCAGCCGCTCTTCAACATCAGGCGGGCGGTGGTGAATGCTGACCATG
>JBBQBQ010000013.1:0-25790 GCA_038317685.1 Desulfuromonadales bacterium
CCGCCGGGGACCCGCATTATGCGGGTCCCCGGGTCAATTTCAGGCTGATTAAGCGGCGCTTTCCGAGCAAGTCCTAACTTGACAAACCGGGGAGCCTCCGGTGAAAATGCCGCGGTTTTGACGTCTAGAAAAATCTTTACACGTCCCACCCCCTGATGTATCCTACCCAACCTGCGGAGAGGTGACCGAGAGGCCGAAGGTGCACGATTGGAAATCGTGTGTACCGCAAGGTACCGAGGGTTCGAATCCCTCCCTCTCCGCCAGTTTCAATGGTTTTCAAAGCAGCGCCAATTGCCGTCAGAAGTGACAGCCGGGTCCCGCGCAACGGACGGTCGCGAACCCCGTCAGGCCCGGAAGGGAGCAGCGGCAACGACCCCAGCCGTGTGCCGCGGGGGTGCCTGGCTGTCACTTGTGCCGGCAATTTCCTTTCGCGGGAAGTTGGTCCTCAACGCCCCACACGGAGATCCTCGAACGCCATGTCGTACCTGGTACTGGCCCGTAAATGGCGGCCCCAGACATTTGCCGACCTGGTTGGTCAGGAACACGTCAGCCAGACCCTCGGCAACGCCATCCTCACCGGCCGACTCCACCACGCCTTTCTCTTCACCGGCGCCCGCGGCGTCGGCAAGACCTCGGCGGCACGGATTCTGGCCAAGGCGATCAACTGCGAACAGGGCCTTTCCCCCATCCCCTGCAATGAGTGCCCCTCCTGTCTGGAAATCTCTGCCGGCCAGGGGATCGATGTTTTCGAGATCGACGGGGCGTCCAACACCGGGGTCGACGATGTGCGCGAATTACGTGAGAACATCCGTTACCTGCCATCCCGGTCCCGCTACAAGATCTTCATTATTGACGAAGTTCACATGCTCTCCATCAACGCCTTCAATGCTCTGCTGAAGACGCTGGAGGAACCCCCCAGCCACGCCAAGTTTATCTTTGCCACCACCGAACCCCATAAAATCCCCATTACCATCCTGTCGCGCTGCCAGCGTCTTGACTTCCGCAAGATTGCCCTGCCGCGGGTGGTGGGGCGACTACGGGAGATCGTGGCTGCCGAGCAGATCGAGATTTCCGACCGGGCGCTGGCGCTGGTGGCGAGGCGCGGAGAAGGAAGCATGCGCGATGCCCTGTCGACGCTTGACCAGGTGATTGCCTTTTGCGGTGAACGGGTCGCTGACGAAGATGTTCAGGGTCTGCTCGGGATGGTCGATCGACGGTTGTTGTTTGATGCCGTGGAAGGAGTGGTTCGGCACGACAGCCGGCAGGTTCTGGAAGCGGCCCGGAGGGTCGATAATCAGGGCTATTCGTTTCGTCAGTTCTGCCAGGAGCTGGTCGACCTGTTTCGTTCACTGGTGCTGGTTCGCGTCGTTGACGACCCCGCCGAACTTCTCGACGTCAGCGGCGATGAACTGCGCGAGATTGAAATCCTGGCCCAGACCGGGGGTGTCGAGGATCACCAGCGGGCACTGACGCTCCTCCTGCGGACCGAGGCGGAACTTGCTACCTCCTCCTTCCCTCGGCTGACCCTGGAGATGGCTTTGGTGCGATTGACCCAGTTGGCGCCAGCCAGGGAGGTCGCGGTCCTGGTGCGAAAGCTGGAGGAGTTGGAACGGCAGTTGGCGGGGCGAGGCGGGTTGCCCGCTTCGGCGCCGCCGGCCCGCCGGGAAACGCCGGAGGAAGAACCCCCGCCGGGAAAAAAGCCGGCAGCCCCGGCAGCGCCTACAGGCGGTGATCGGGGCTGGCCGGGGCTGGTCGAATTCGTCAAGGCCCGCCGTCGCCCGGTCATCGCGTCGATCCTTGAGCAGGCCAGTCCCCTGGCCATTGAGCTGCCGCTTCTGCACCTGGGACTTCCCAAGGGTTCTTTTGCCATCGGCCAACTTGAGGACCGCGATTACCTTGAGGCACTGACAGCCCTGGCCGGTGAATATTTCGGCAGTGAAGTCAAGGTCAAGGTGACAGCGGTGGCCGGTGGCAGCGGTCAGCTACCACCATCGTTGGTCGAGGAGCGTGAGGCTCTCCAATCGGACCGGCAGCGTCGCCTGCGGGAAGATGCCCTGAACCATCCGATGGTTAAAGCGGCCGAGGAGCTGTTCGGCGCCACGGTGGTCGAGGTCAAGCCGATCGACAAAGGCTTTGTCTGAAATCCCCTGTGGTCGGCAGCGGGAGAGCAGGATAGTGATCCGTGACACAGGCCGGTCGGTCTGTTAAATTCAAAAGGTCCGCGGAGGTGGTCAGGGAACGTTCCCTGCCGGTCCCGGCCGATCTTGTTCGGAGGTTTTGAAGATGTCCAAAGGACTCGGCAACATCATGAAGCAGGCCCAGATGATGCAGCAGAAAATGGCCCGCATGCAAGAGGAGCTGGCCCAACGTCAGGTCGATGCGAGCGCCGGTGGCGGCATGGTCACGGCGGTCGTGAACGGCAAACAGCAGATCCTGTCGCTGGTCATCGATAGAAGCGTGGTCGATCCCACCGATGTGGAAATGCTCCAGGACCTGGTGGTGGCCGCCCTCAACGAGGCGCTCAAAAAGAGCCAGGAGATGATGCAGGAGGAGATGTCGAAGATCACCGGCGGGTTGAATCTGCCCGGATTATTCTGATCATTAAAGAGTCGGCCTCCTTGACGTAAAACCTTGCTTCGCTCGACGAAACCGTGGTATTAGTTCGTTATGGTCAGACCAATTTCGGGGAAGTTTTAAGAAAAGTATAATTTCTGTTTGGTAAACTTAAAAAAATAAAACAAGATTTTAAGAAATTGGATTTTTCTCAATACTCATGCTAGACTCCATCCCGTCTTTTGCCAGGCTGGTCGCAGAACTGGGCAAGTTCCCCGGCGTCGGGCGAAAGACCGCGACGCGTTTGGCCTTTTTTTTGTTGCGCCAGCCCTTGACGGAGGTCGAGGCCTTGGCTGAGGCCATTCGGGAGTTGAAGGCGAAAATCAGTTTTTGCTCGACCTGTCACAACATCACCGAATCCGATCCCTGTCCTCTCTGCTCGGACTCGACTCGGAACGAACGGTTGTTGTGCGTGGTGGAGGAACCTCAGGATTTGGTTTCCATCGAGCGCAGCCGTTCATTTCGCGGGCGTTACCATGTCCTGCATGGAGCCCTGTCGCCATTGGACGGGATCGGACCCGAGCAGTTGCACCTTGCCGGGCTGATGGACCGGATTCAGGGCGCAGGGGTGGACGAGGTCCTGATCGCCACCAATTTCAGCGTCGAGGGGGAGGCCACGGCGCTTTATCTGGCGCGGCTGATCCGGCCCCTCGGAATCCGCGTGACACGTCTTGCCTACGGCATCCCGATGGGGAGCGATCTCGAGTACGTCGACGAGGCCACCGTGCACCGGGCGGTGGAAGGACGACGGGACCTGTGAGCGCCATCAACTCGCCAAAATCAGACATCATTCTGTAAAAAACCAGCCACGCCACGCTCAAAAGGAGGAGTTCATGTCGAGAAAAATGGTTAACATTGACGGTAACACCGCGGCAGCGCATGTGGCCCATGCGACCAACGAGGTCATTGCCATCTACCCGATTACCCCATCCTCAGTGATGGGGGAAATCTCCGATGCCAAGAGTGCCGTCGGTGAGAAGAACATTTGGGGGACCGTCCCCAAAGTGGTCGAGATGCAGTCCGAAGGCGGAGCAGCCGGAGCGGTCCATGGCGCCCTGCAGGCCGGCGCCCTGACCACCACCTTCACTGCCTCCCAAGGGCTGCTGCTCATGATCCCCAACATGTACAAGATCGCCGGGGAATTGACCAGCACCGTCTTTCACGTTTCGGCCCGCGCCATCGCCGCCCAGGCGCTGTCGATCTTCGGCGATCATTCGGACGTCATGGCCTGTCGCCAGACCGGCTGGACCATGTTCTGCTCCAACAATGTCCAGGAGGTCATGGACTTCGCCCTGATCGCCCAGGCGACCGCCCTCGAGTCGCGGGTGCCGGTGCTGCACTACTTCGACGGCTTTCGGACCTCTCATGAAGTTCAGAAGGTCGAAGCACTGAGCATGAAGAACATGAAGGCCATGATCGACGACGACCTGGTCTCCGCCCATCGGGCCCGAGCTCTGTCGCCGGACCACCCGGTGCTGCGCGGCAGCGCCCAGAACCCGGACGTCTATTTCCAAGGCCGTGAGACGGTCAACACCTACTACGACAAAGTTCCCGGCATCCTGCAGGGGCAGATGGACAAGTTCGCCAAGCTCACCGGCCGCCAGTACCAGCTGGTCGACTATGTCGGACATCCCAAGGCGGAGCGGGTGGTGGTGCTGATGGGCTCGGGCTGCGAAGCGATGGAAGAGCTGATCCTGCATCTGGTCGCCCAAGGTGAAAAGGTCGGCATGATCAAGATCCGCCTCTTCCTCCCCTTCCCGATCGAGCAGTTCTGCAAGGCGATCCCCAGCAGTGTCAAGAAGATCACCGTCCTCGACCGCACCAAGGAACCGGGCTCCATCGGCGAGCCCCTCTACCAGTCGGTGCGTACCGCCATCGGCGAGGGGATGGTCGATGGCTTCACCAGCTTCGCGGGCTATCCGAGTATCGTCGGCGGCCGTTACGGCCTCGGTTCCTTCGAGTTCAATGCCGGCATGTGCAAGGCGGTCCTCGACAACATGCTCCTCGACAAGCCGATGAACCACTTCATCGTCGGTTTCAACGACGATATAACCGGCAAGAGTCTCAAGTTCGACGCCAACTATCAGGTGCCCTTCGACGGCTATGCCGCCATGTTCTACGGCCTCGGCTCCGACGGCACCGTCGGTGCCAACAAGAACTCCATCAAGATTATCGGCGACTGCACCGACAACCAGGTCCAGGCCTACTTCGTCTACGACTCCAAGAAGGCCGGCAGCATGACCACCTCGCACCTGCGCTTCGGCAAGCAGACGATCCGCTGCACCTATCTGATCGACGAAGGCCAGGCCGACTTCGTCGCCTGCCACAACTTCTCCTTCCTCGAGAAGTACGACATGCTGAAGAACGCCAAGCAGGGTGCGACCTTCCTGCTCAACTCACCTTTCAGCAAGACCGAGATCTGGGCCCACCTGCCGAAAGCGGTACAGCAGCAGATCATCGACAAGGGGCTCAAATTCTACGTCATCGACGGCATCGCCCTCGGCGAGAAACTCGGCCTGGGCGCACGCATCAACGTCATCATGCAGACCGCCTTCTTCAAGATCTCCGGCATCATCCCCCTTGACCAGGCAATCGCCGAGATCAAGGACGCCATCATCAAGTCCTATGGCAAGGCTGGCGAGAAGGTCCTCAACATGAACAAGCAGGCGGTCGACACCGCCCTCGAGAACATCGAGGCCGTGACCGTTCCCGCCAAAGCCGACAGCTCCATCGAAATGCAGGTCGGCAAATGGGCCGACTGCTCCGCCACCGTGCAGACCACCCTCGGCCCGATCATCGACGGTCTCGGCCACAAGCTGCCCCTCTCGGCGATGCCGGCCGACGGCACCTTCCCGACCGGCACTGCCAGTGTCGAGAAGCGCAACATCGCAGTCAATGTTCCGGTCTGGAAGGAGGATCTCTGCATCCAGTGCGGGATCTGCTCTTTTGTCTGTCCCCACGCCACCATCCGCATGAAGATCTACAATGAGGCCGACCGCAAGGGGGCTCCGGCAACCTTCAAGTCCTGTGCCGCCAAGGGCAAGGAGATGGACGGCAAGCTCTTCACCTTGCAGGTTGCGGTGGAAGACTGCACCGGCTGCGGGGCCTGTGTCTACAACTGTCCGGCGAAGAGTAAAACCGACGAAAGCGTCAAGGCGATCAACATGACGCCCCAGGCCCCGTTGCGCGAGAAGGAGCGGGCCAACTTCGACTTCTTCCTCGCCCTCCCCGATACCGATCCGGCGCTCTTCAACCGAGGCAGCCTCAAGGGGAGCCAGTTGTTGCCGCCGATGTTCGAGTTCTCCGGCGCCTGCGCCGGCTGCGGCGAGACCCCCTTCGTCAAGCTTTGTTCGCAGCTCTTCGGCGACCGCATGGTCGTCGCCAATGCTACCGGCTGTTCCTCGATCTACGGAGGCAACCTGCCGACCACTCCCTGGACCAAGCGCAAGGACGGCCTCGGGCCGGCCTGGAGCAACTCGCTCTTCGAAGACAATGCCGAGTTCGGTTTCGGGATGCGCCTCGCCATCGACAAGACCAGCGGCTATGCCCGTGAACTTCTCGAACGCAACAAGGAGTGCGGCTGCAAGGCTTGTGAGGGGACCCTGGATCTCAAGCAGGCGCTCCTCGATGCCGACCAGTCGACCCAGGAAGGGATCGAAGCCCAGCGCGGCCGGGTCGCCGAGCTGAAGAAGATCCTCTCCGCCTGCACCCACGAGACGGCCAAACCGCTCCTGGTCAACGTCGATTATCTGGTCATCAAGTCGGTCTGGATTCACGGTGGCGACGGCTGGGCCTATGACATCGGCTACGGCGGTCTCGACCACGTCCTCGCCTCCGGCGCCAACGTCAATGTCCTGGTTCTCGATACCGAGGTCTATTCCAATACCGGCGGCCAGGCCTCCAAGTCGACCCCGATCGGTGCTGTTGCCCAGTTCGCCGCCGGCGGCAAGGTGATGCCGAAAAAAGACCTGTCGATGATCGCCATGACCTACGGCAATATCTATGTCGCCCGGGTCTCCCTCGCCAATCCGGCCCAGGTGGTCAAGGCCATGATCGAGGCCGACGCCTACCCCGGCCCGGCGCTGATCATCGCCTACAGCCACTGCATCGCCCATGGTATTGACATGACCAAAGCCGTCGACAACTGCAAGGAAGCAGTCGCCTGCGGCCATTGGCCGCTGTTCCGCTACGATCCCCGCTTGGCGGCGGAAGGGAAGAATCCGCTGCAGATGGACAGCAAGGATCCGAGCATCAGCTTCGCCGAATTTGCCAAGAACCAGAATCGCTTCCGGGTGCTGAAGAAGGCCAACCCGGAACATGCGGACGCCCTGATGGCGGCCTCCGCCAAGGAGACCGCAACCCGTTACGACCTGTACAAGAAACTGGCCGAAATGCAGGCCGACTGCGGCGTGAAGAAGTAATTTCCGGTATGGTTCAGGCGCTCCGAACTCCCGGCGGGAAACCGCCGGGAGTTCTTTTTTTCGGGCTTTCAGAGGCCCTGATGGGGACGGAAGAACCTTGATAATTCACAGGATGGATGATATATACACGGGGGTGTACAAACCTTTCTAAGGAGCGACGGCATGTTCGGACCCCAGTCCTCTTCCTTCGTCATGTACGACGAGGAGTTCAAGCGCATCAACATCGTCATCGAAAAGTTGCTGCGCGAGTCCAACTCCAAGGTTATCTTCCTGGTCGACAAAAATGGCCAGCTGATTTCCGCGACGGGGGAAACCGAGCACCTTGATACCACCAGCCTCGCCTCCCTGACGGCCGGCAACATCGCCGCGACCGGCGGTCTGGCCAAGCTGATCGGTGAAAAGGAATTCTCCATCCTCTTCCACGAGGGAGAGAAGGACAACCTGCACATCTCGATCGTCGCCGGGCGAGTCATTCTGGTGGTGATCTTCGACCAGCGCAGCTCTCTCGGGCTGGTACGGCTGCGGGTGAAAAAAGGCAGCGAGGAACTCACCACGATCTTCGCCGATCTGGCGAAAAGGACCGAAGCCGAAGCCAAGAGCGGGAATGCCCAGAGCCCCTTCGCCGAAATCACCGACGACGATATTGACAATCTTTTCAAATAACCGGGTAGGCGCCCATGTCTTTTATCAATTACGCATCCCGCGAGATCAATTGCAAGATCGTCTATTACGGACCGGGCTTGTGCGGGAAAACCACCAACTTGCAATTCGTCTACCAGAAGACAGCTCCGGAGGCCAAGGGGAAGATGATCTCCCTGGCGACCGAGACCGAGCGGACCCTCTTTTTCGACTTTTTGCCACTGGCCCTCGGTGAGATTCGCGGCTTCAAGACCCGTTTCCACCTCTATACCGTCCCTGGACAGGTCTTCTACGACGCTTCCCGCAAGCTGATCCTCAAAGGGGTCGATGGCGTGGTCTTCGTCGCCGACTCCCAGGAAGAACGCTTCGACGCCAACATCGAGAGCCTGGAAAACCTCAAGATCAACCTGGAGGAACAGGGTTATCAACTCGAGAAGCTTCCCTTCGTCATCCAGTACAACAAGCGAGACCTCCCCAACGTCACCCCTCTGGATGAGTTGCGCAGTCTCCTCAACACCACCGGGGTTCCGGAGTTCGAAGCCTGTGCAACCACCGGCGAAGGGGTCTTCGAGACGCTTAAGTCAGTGGCCAAGCTGATCCTTGTCGATCTGAAAAAAGGCGGTGGCTGAATCCCCCCACCGCCTTGCGAACCAATGGAGACGGCCTTCACTTGGAGATAAATTTGGGACATTAAAACCACTGAAAACCGGCCGCTGAACCCGGTGAAACAATCCTGTTTATTATGTTTTTCTATCTGTCAGGCTGCTTCTCATCCCGACCATAGCCCTTGCCGCGGTCAATCCAGCCTGTTCAACCACACACCTGCAAACTGCGAATATTGACATTAGAATTTGCGGTTTACCGCGTTCTTTCAGTTGTGCATAAGGGGTAGACTTCGCAGCGCGTCAGGCCGACTCGCAATGAATGCGATCCTCTCCCTTGATTTACCCGAGGACCAGCAAGGCTTGGTTTGCCTGCATGGTTCGTTGCTTCGCTGTGCTCCTGTACTCGGTGCCCTCCCTCAAAGGATGACAGTGTCGTGAACTTCTTTATTTTCCTGCTGGCCTTCGGGCTGCTCCTTTCCTCCCCGGTCGAATCTCCTGCCGATTCCTGCCTGACCGCCAACTGCCATGTCGCCATTGGTAATCTCACCCTTCGTCACCAACCGGTGGTCGATGGGGATTGCCTCGCCTGTCATGTCCAGACGGCGGCGGAACATCCCGGCAAGGACGGGAAAAGCTTCGGTCTTGTCGAAAAGGGGGCAGCGCTCTGTTACCAGTGCCATGATGCGATGGGCAAGAAAAAGGTGGTCCACTCTCCCGTCAAAGATGGCGACTGCACCGCCTGTCACAACCCTCACGGGGCTGCCAACCGGTATCTGCTCGATGTCGGCGAGGATCAGTCGGAACTTTGTTTCGGTTGCCATGACAGTGCATCATTCAAACAGAAGTCTGTTCACGGTCCAGTAGCGCTGGGTGCTTGCACCCAGTGCCATTCGCCGCACGAATCCGTGGAAAAGTCACTTCTAAAAGGGAAGATCCGGGAGCTTTGTCTGAAGTGCCACCAGGATTTTGCCGAGCAGATGAAGGTTGCGCCGGTGGTGCATCCGCCGGTGAAGAAGGGGGTCTGTACCGACTGTCACAACCCTCACGCTTCTGGTTTCGAGTTCATGCTCAAGAAAAAAATGCCCGACCTCTGTTTCGATTGCCACGCCGCAGTCGGAAAGAAGCTGAAAGATGTCAAGGTTAGGCACCAGCCTCTGGATCAGGCGGGAAGCTGCGGCAATTGCCATTCAACCCACTTTTCACAGGCCAAGGGGTTGCTTCCTGTCGAAGAAAAGAGCCTCTGCCTCGGGTGTCATGGGAATGAAAAAGTGGGCACTCCACCATTGAAAAACATAAAAAAACAGTTGGAAGGCAAGAAGAATCTTCACGGCCCGTTGCAGGAAGGACGTTGCGTCCCCTGCCATGATCCCCATGGTTCCGACAATTTCAGGTTGCTTACGGGGGCTTATCCGGAAAACCTTTATGCCCCTTACCAGGAGGGAACCTACGGTTTTTGTCTGAAGTGTCATGACAAGAATCTATTGCGGTTCGAGGAGACGAGTCTCTACACCGCCTTCCGCAATGGCAAACGCAATCTGCATTTTGTCCATGTGGTCGACAGCCGGAAGGGGCGCACCTGTCGCCTTTGCCACGAGCCGCACGCCAGCAACGGACCGAAGTTGACCAGCGAACAAGGGTCGCCCTTTGGCGACTGGAAGGTCCCCGTCGGCTTCAAACCCACCGGGACCGGGGGCAGCTGCTCTCCCGGATGTCACCGGCCCTTCAGCTATGACAGGGAAAACCAAGTGATTTACAAATAATTTTTGCACCCGGACCCGAATTCGAATCCGTCCACTCCCGCCCATCGTAAATGGCCAACACCAATGGAGACAATGAATGAATGGAAAAACAGCAAGAATAGCACTGTTGATCACCTTCGCTCTGGGGCTGTTTCTCCAGGGGTGCGCCAAGCCCGGCCCCGTTATTTCTTACGGACCGATTTTTTTTCCGCCGCCGCCCGATGAACCGCACATCCAGTATCTGACCGGCATAGACGATTCCAGTACCATTGAGCCGCAGCAGGAGAGTGGGTTCAAATTTTTTGTAACAGGGAACGATCAGCGAAAATACGTGAAGAAAATCGGCAAGCCCAGTGGCCTCTATCCGCACAAGGGGAAGCTTTATGTCACCTCAACCAGCCTGGGGGAGGTGATCACCATTGACTTTGCCAACCAGAAGGTTGAGTTTCTGAAGGGAAACATCGGGCAGGGCAAACTGCTCAAACCGGTGTCCGTCGCTATCGCTGATAATGACCTCATGTACGTTGTCGACACCGGGCGCAACGCGGTACTGGTTTTCGATGCGTCCGGAGAATTTATCAAGAAACTCAAGGCGCCGGCCGAGAATTCGCGGTTGGTTTCGGTGGCGACCCATGGGGGGTATGTCTACCTTCTGGACATCAAGAACAACAAGATCTGGGTCTATGATCCAAAGGTTGACGAACCGATTCAATCCTTCGGCAGCGAGAGCCAGAACATGCTCGATAACCTGGCCATCCCCTATGGGATAACCACCGATGCAGCCGGTTTCCTCTATATCACCAATCTCGGCACTGGCAGGGTTCTTAAGTACGATGTCGATGGCAACTTTCTAGGTGGTTTCGGCCGTATTGGTAATTCCTCCAGCGAGTTTTCCCGTCCCCGAGGCGTTGCGGTGGATGAAGTCGGCGATATTTTCGTTGCCGACGGAGGCAGTCAGGTCGTTCAGGTTTTCAACAAGGATTTTCGTCTCCTCGGCTTTTTCGGCAATCCGGGGCTGCCGGCCGGATCTCTCAATATCCCGGCCGGAATCGCCGTCAGCAGCGACAACCTGGACTATTTCCAGAAAATGGCCGCCCCCGGGTTCAAGCTGAAACGAGTCATATTTGTAGCCAACCAGGCCAGCACCGTCATAAATTCCGCCATTTCGGTTTATGGCATGGGTGAAATGCAATAGATGCTGATTCCTCCCCCGCCGGGGATATTGGGGTGAAGGGGAGTGTGCTATAGTCCCAGTCGCCAGGGTTCGGTCGATCGGAGGTCAGATGCGGGCAAGGATGTTCTTGTGGGGGAGTATTTTATGTGTCGTGGTGATCTGCGGGTGCAATCAGATTACTCGGTACAAAATCACCTCGACGATTTTCGACGGGGTGCCCAGGCTTCCACCTGCGGAACAGTATTGCCAAGACTACCATGAACAGAAACTTGACGAAGAGAAAGCCGCGGCAATTCCGGCCAAGGACGAACGGAACTCCACGAAAGGGTCTCGCCATGCCCCCTTTGCCGCCAAACGCTGCAACGACTGCCACGACAAGAGCACCGAGAACGGACTGATCCGTCCGAAAGACCAGCTCTGTTTCGTCTGTCATCCGAAGATTATCGCTGGCCCCTACGCCCATGGACCGGCGGCTGTCGGAGCCTGCCTGGAATGCCATGAACCACACTCGGGACCCAACCCGGCATTGCTGAAGACCGACAAGAAGACCCTCTGTTCCCTCTGTCACAAGGAGCAACGGGTTGCCCGGGCGATGCATGCCCGGTTGAAAGAAAGAGGGATGTCCTGCACGGATTGTCATGACCCCCATTCAGGCACCAATGCCTATTTCTTGAAATAATGCCAGAATGCGCTTAAGGGCCTTTGCGATTTGTCTAATTATTATTTTTTCCGGTGCAGAGGCGCTTGCGGCTGCCTCCAAGTATCTGATTGTTCAACCTAAAGGGTTCGTTGAAATTGAGGGATTCTCCCAGTGGGTGACCCTTGGTTATGGTTATTCAGGGACGACCACCGATGACTCCGAATCGACGCGCCACCGCTTCAAGGAAATCTATTCCCTGTTCACCAAAGGCAGCATCGTTGATTCCCGGGTGGCCGCGTTCAGCCTGCGAACCGATCTCAAGCTGCGTCAGGAAAAAGTTCAGGCAAATTCCAGCGTGGATGGTTCGAAAAATACTTTAGACTTGACCTACCAGTTCAATATCCTGGCTTTTGACCGTGAGATCTATCCGGTTCGGTTCTCCAGCTTTCTTCAGGAATCGCTCATCAGCGACAGCTACCTGCAGAGCTACACCCTGACGGCCAGTGGCAACCATCTCACTTCCTGGTACCTCAACCGGATCGTTCCTCTCCGTTTCGATCTCAGCCACGGCACCTCCTCCACCAGCGGCCTGGCGCGGGACTCCGCGACCACCAACACCACCTTCGCCATGAATGCTTCCAACAATCTCGGGAACCGCAGCTATTCCGAGTTCAATGGGAGTTATAGCCTGGAAACCCGGGATTCAAGCCTCGGCAACACCCAGACCCGCTCCAGCACGTACTCCCTGACCAACAATCTCCTTCTCGACAACCAAAGAAAATATTCCCTGAGTTCAGGTGTTTCCTACAACGACAGCCGTCAACGGGGCAATCCCTCGACCACGCTTAAACTGAGTGAACAGCTCAAGGCCCAGTTCGGTGCAGCCCTCAAGGGAGAAGCGTCCTACCTTTTTGATTCGACGAAGAACACCGGATTCGCCGGTGCCAGCCAGGAAGTGACCACTCATACCGTGCAGGGCCGTTTGCAGCACCGCCTGTTTCAGAGCCTCGATACCACCCTGGAGAGCAGTTTCCGTGAAAGCGAGCTCCTGGGTGGCAACGAAAATGAAACGACCGTCCTGCTGCGCTTCGATTACCGGAAAAAGCTGCCCAGAAACAGTCTCTTCAATATCGATATCGGTGGGGAGCACCAGGTGACCCAGCGCCACCTGCCCCTGTCTCGACTGGACGTGCCCAATGAAGTGCACGCCAATGTTCAGCAGGGAGGCCTCATCGAGTTGCGGGTACCGGGTTCCCAGGTTTCCGTCCTCAGCGTGAAAAGCCTTGATCCGGAAATCCTCTACCAGGATCAAAGCGACTATCTGGTTAATTCGGCCCTGGGCACCATTGAGATCCTTCTGGGTGGTGGAATCGGTGATGGCACCGAGTTGCATGTCGCCTATTCGGTGGAGCTGGACAACAATATTGAGTACGTCCTCGATGCCTATGCCCTTGGCTCGAGTCTTACGCTCTTGGATGGGAAATACAAAATCAAGGGACGGCTTACCCTGCGGAACCCAACCATCCTTTCCGGAGAGCCGGCCAACGGCAACTGGGGGGAAACCCGAACCGCCCTGCTCCGGGGGGAAGCCAAGGGTAACTATCAGCGCTACGTCCTCGAGTTTTTCGATTATGACGGTCCGTCCTCCAAGTACCGTTACCTTGAGGGGGGCTGGTTTTTTGACCGGTCCTTTCCCGGGTCCTCGGTGCATTCCCTGGTCAAGAACCGCTACACCCAGTACGATGCCGACACGGCAAATTCCAAGAGCTATGGCGTGAACAGCTTTATGGTGGGCGGGGGGTATCAACGGCTGGTCTCCACCTTGGGGACGTTCCAGCTGTCGGCCGATTATGTCAACACCAATGGTGACCTGATCGCCAACCAGCGAATTTACTTTCGGGTCGGGCTCCAGGGACGGATCAACAAGCTGATTTTCAACCTGGTCGGGAGCACGTTGTTCCGCATCAGCGATTCCCGTACCGCCAGGGAAGATTCCCTCATTCTGGATGTGACGAGGTATTTCTGAGATGTGCACTTCGTCGGTCGGCAAAATGATGGCTGGATATGGGGAATGCTGGCTCCGCCCTGGGCGGCTGCTTCTGTTCTTCCTGTGGCTGTTACTTGCCTCCTGCGCTGCCCGGCCGGTTCCCCTGCATGAAGGGCGGCCGGTGGTGGTCCTGCAGTGGCCTTCCGCGCCGGAACCGGCCAGGATCGAATGGGTCAAGACCATTGCCGATTACCGGGATGCCGGGATCAGCGAGGGGGTGTGGCAAAAGCTGGCCGGGTTTTTCACGGGGCAGCGCCGGGAGGGTTTGGTGCGTCCCCACGGCCTGCTCTATGATGGGGCGGAACGCCTCTTCGTGGCCGATCCCGGGGCCGGTATCGTCCATCAGTTCGATCTTAAAAATGGCCGCTACCGGGTCATCGGCAGGGACCCGGGGATCAGACTGATTTCTCCCATCGGGCTTGCCGAGGACGACCAGGAGCACCTCTTCATCACCGACTCGGCAGCCGGGAAGGTCTATCGTTACGATCTTCGGGAGGACCGGCTGGAGGCGTTCCTGGTGATTCCCCTGGAACGGCCCACCGGCATCGTCTGGAACCGGCACAACCGGCTGCTGTATATTGTTGATACCCTCGGCGCCACGGTCGTTGCGGTCAACGACCGCGGCGAAGAGCAGCTGCGCATCGGAGGTGCGCCAAATGCGGAAACCGGCTTCAATCATCCCACGGATATCTGGGCCGATGCCGCCGGGCGGCTGTACGTGACCGATTCACTTAACTTCAGCATCAAAATCTTTACGCCGACCGGGGAACCGGACCACCAGTTCGGCGAAGCCGGGGATACCTTCGGCACCCTGAACAAACCCAAGGGGCTGGCCACCGACAGCCAGGGGCACCTGTATGTCTGTGATGCGCTGCATGACGCCATCCAGATTTTCGATGATTCCGGTCGGCTGCTTTTGGCCTTCGGCACCCGGGGAACCGGCAACGGGGAATTCTGGATGCCTTCCGGGATCTTCATCGATCAGCGGGATTTCATTTTTGTGGCGGATACCTACAACCGGCGGGTGCAGGTTTTTCGCTATCGTTCCGAAGCGGCAGCCGGTACCGGTGCGGCCCCGGCGAAAGCAGGAAAACAGCCATGAACCTATGTGCATACGGAAACGCGGCGGGACGGGGATGTCGGCATTTCGGCCTCCTGATTGTCCTCCTGGCAGGACTCGGCCCGGTATTGTTCGGGAGCACTGCTCTGGGCAAACAGAGCGTGGTGAGTTCCCCGCACAATCTCTCCGCCAGTGGTGGCGGCGGCCAGCATAATGTGACCTTCGCTACGGAAACGCGGATCTGTGTCTTCTGCCATGTCCCCCATGCCGCCAAGGTTTCCCAGCCTCTCTGGAGCCGCGACCTTCCTCCTGAAACGAGTTATACACCTTATAGCTCCTCGACCCTCCATGCCGATCCCAAACCGGATCTGCCCACCGGCGCCTCACGGCTCTGTCTCAGTTGTCATGACGGGACCATTGCCCTCGGGCTGTATGTTGGCAGCCGAGTTTCCGGGAGCACTGTCATTCCCACCGACCCGGAGCCCAGGTTCAACCCCAATCTGGGCACCGACTTATCTGATGACCACCCCATCTCCTTTTTCTACAGCGAAACCCTGGCCGGCCAGGGTGAGCTGGTCTCTCCGGCGGCGCTCCCCGCCGAAATTCGTCTCGACCAGGACGGCATGCTCCAGTGCACCGCCTGCCACGATCCCCACAACAACCAATTTGGCAATTTCCTGGTGATGGACAACAGCCAGTCGGGTTCCCCCCTGTGCATCGCCTGTCACGACAATACCGGTTGGTCCGGTGCGGCGCACAACCCGCAGCAGTCGCCGGTCCTGGCCAATGCCTGTATGAACTGCCACTACGTCCACAGTGCCCCGGAGCCGGTCCGTTTGCTGAAGCGCCCCAAAGAGGAGGAGAACTGCACCCTGACCTGTCACAACGGCATCGATGTCAACTCCGTCGACATCCAAACCGTAATGGGGACTCTCTACCGCCACCCGGTGGATTTCACCACCGGCGTGCATGACCCCCGGGAAAACCTTCCCGCCAGCAACTATCACGTCGAATGCGTCGATTGTCACAACCCCCACCAGGCCACCAATGCCGATATTCCCCTCGCCTCGCCGCCCGCCGTCAACGGACCGTTGCTGGGAGTTCGCAAAGATGACGCCGGTGGCATCGCCGCCACGGAATTCGACATCTGCTTCCGCTGCCATGCAGGTCCGGCGGCGGGCAGCTTTGCCGGGATCAGCGAAGCTCCGTCAAATCGCCAGTTGCCCGATGCTGACCTGAGGAACCGGTTTGATGAAAACAACCCGTCCTTCCACCCGGTGGTGGCAGACCGCAGGGGGAGCGGCGCCAGCCTGCTGCTGCCGCTACAGGCGGGGATGACCCGGATCTACTGCAGCGACTGTCACAACAGCGACCAGAGTTCCAGGGCCATCGGCAGTGGCTCCGGCGCCAACGGTCCCCATGGCTCCAATTATGAACATATCCTGATCGCCCGGTACGACATGCCCATTCCCTCCTCTCCCCCGGCGCCCTATTCTTCGGCCCTTTATGCCCTCTGCTTCCGCTGCCACGATGAAACTTTTCTGATGGACAGCAGCAGCGCCTTTGTCAAGAAGGGCAATAACCTCCACAATTTACACGTACGAATCCGTAATGTCCCCTGCTTTGCCTGTCACGACCCCCATGGCGTATCCTCGCTTGTCGGCGCCACCGCCGCAAACAATGCCCATCTCATCAATTTCGAGCGGGATTATACCGTCAGCGGCGCCGTTCCCGTCCCCCAGTACCAGACCCTTGCCCCGGCCAGCGGCAGCTGTACCGTCAGCTGTCACAGCAATCCGACCCAGACTCGGACTTATTCGCCATGAGATGAAAGCGCGAGCCCTCCCTCCCCGGCACACTCTTATTCTGACCTAACCAGCCCAGCTTTAGGGTATCGTCCTCCTTTATCTAAGCTGTTGTGTTTACAGTTTTTTGTGGCCAAACAAAAGACCTATGTTGGTTGTCGCCGGGGTCCCACCTGTGTATTCGCGCAGTCGATTCGGTGGTTTCCCGTAACGACGCGGGCAGTCGCCCCCCCCAGGGTAAGCCCCCGGCCTCTGGCCGACCGCCCTTAAAAAGAAAAAAATTCGCCAAAAATTGCGTATTTCAAGATGGTTGGAGTTGATAATCAGGCCGGTTCCGGAACGGCCATTTCTCCAGTGCCGGGAGCTTTTCGGATTTGGAACGAAGGTTGCTTATAACAGCGACCGCGTGAATCCACGTTCAGTCCACAATGGGGCAGAGGCCAGCACCTCTGTCATTCCCTAATTAGGTGCACTGAGGCACCGTTTCCCCCCAAAAGGAGAAGAGAAAAATGAAAAGACTAGTTGGAGTTCTGGCCCTAGCACTGTTGGTTGCAACCCCGGCGTTCGCCGGCCTGAATCCCCGTACCGGTGTCAACGGCTCCATGCATGACATGAACATTTATGGTGGCGGTACTGATGACGTCTACGGCCGGGTCTGCGTCTTCTGTCACACCCCGCATAATGCTCAGCCAATGGTCGATGGCAGCGCTGCTCCGCTGTGGAACCACGAGCAGACCGCCGCGACCTTCCTCCCCTACGAGTGGGCCACCCCCGAGAACCAAACCCTGGTCATCGCTGACCCGATGGTCGGTCCTTCCCGTCTCTGCCTCAGCTGCCATGACGGCGTTGTGGCCGTTGACCAGCACGGTCCGGCCGTACCCTTTGCCGGTTCCGCCGGCGGCGTTCTTGCTGGTGGCCGTGGCGACATCGGCAACTCCGGCGACCTCTTCGGTCTGTCCGACGACCATCCGATCGGCTTCAGCTATGTCGACGCCATCACCACGCGTAACGTCGTTGACGGCGCCGGTGTCCTTAAGGACGAAGTCGTTCCGGTGACCGAATTCTTCGCCACCGCCATCGACACCGCCCAGCCTGCCGGGACCTACAACGTCGTGACCCGCGCAGGTTCCCGCAAGATCCAGGACGTCCTTTACGGCGGCGAGATCATGACCTGCGCCAGCTGCCACGAAGTTCACAACAAGGAGAACGTCATTCAGGCCATCGGCACCAACGGCATTACCCCCAACTACTTCCTTTACGGCGCGGAAGATCAGTCCCTGATCTGTCTGTCCTGCCACATCAAGTAATGCTGGTTTGAGAATCCAAGGGGAAGGGCTGGGTTGCCCTTCCCCATTACCAAACGGAAAGAACAACACATTTAACCTGAAAGGACAGCACGATGTTAAAAAGATTTCTAGCTTTGCTGACCCTTCTCGTCTTTGCGCTTCCGTTGACGGCCCTGGCCGCTAACGGAACCCTGACGACCAAGGTCGCTACGCAAGGCGGTACGCTGTCGGTCAATGGAGGTCCGGATCAATTATACGGCCTTCAGAAGACCGTCAGCGTGACCGACCTGACGACCACGGCTATCCCCGTGGTTGTCACCGCGTCCCCCGGTTACACGATTGCTACGGTCATCGTGAACGGGGTGCGTAATGATTTCCCCGACAGCCCGGCCACCTTTACCATGGGCTCTACTTCTACCAAGACTGCCCAGTCGCTCCTGGCCTACTTCACCCCGGCGAAGTACAACGTCTCGGTGACCGCAGGCCCCGGCGGCACCGCCGGTCCTGCCGGTGTTTACCAGTTGAACTTTAATGCTGTTAAAGACTTCGTCTTCTCCCCGAATTCCGGGAACAGCGTTGTCGACATCGAAGGGCTTGCCGGCCAGACCGTTGTGCTGACCAACTATGCCACCGGCGCCGCAGTGACCCTGCCGGCCGCAGCCGGCGTCAAGGTCAAAGCTCACTTGACCGCCACTTCGAATGTGGTTCTTAACGGTGTGTTCGTCACCATGACGGCCAGCGCCGGTACGGACAAAACGGTTCTGTTCGGTGACACAGTCACCCTGACCGCCACTGCGTCAGAAGCTGATGCCACCTTTGCCTGGCTCCAGATCAGTGGCCCGAATCTTGGTGGTACTCCGACCACGCCGCTGACCGGCGTTGGAGCTACTTTAGCCGTGACCGCTGGCGATGTCGCCACCACCTACGGCTTCAAAGTCACGGCAACCTCCACTAGCCTCGGCGCGACCGCGACCAGCACCGTCAAAGTTAACGTCGCCGCCACCCGGGTCGATGCTGCTATGGCCCAGTGCCAGGTCTGCCACGCACAGAACAACATCGGCACTCAAGCGGGCGTCTGGGATGGCTGGTCCGCTACCACTCATGCGTCTAACGCGCATGGTCCGATGTGTTACAATTGCCACGTCGGCGCCAACACTGGTGCCCATCCTGGCACGAGCCCGACCAGCGCCACCTGCGTGGGTTGTCATGCCGGTCCGTATGCTCCCCATAACGGTACCACCCAGAATTGCCTGACCTGCCATGATCCCCACTCGCTGGCCGCCGTGTTGGCGGCCCCGCACGTCGGCGGCGAGGTCCTGGTCAAGGCCCAGTATCTCGCTGATACGACCCTGCCGGTGAACTGCGCAAGCTGCCACGCCGGCACCAGCAACGCCCAGATTTACGGGGAGTTTGCCGAGTCCGGCCATGCCGACCCGACTGGCGCGGCCTGGTGGGATTATGACTGGCGCGGCGCCGACCGGGCCGCCTGCCAGCGCTGCCACACCGGCACCGGCTTTGCCGCCAAACTGGGCATTGAAACCGACGCCACCAATATTTTCCAGGCGTCCGACATGGGCAAACCCGGTGAGGTTCTCAACTGCTCCGCTTGCCACAGCAACGTCGAAGACGGTACCCTGCGGACCGCAGGAGCTTTCACCGCTGCTTACTCCAATGGTGCCTCGAGCACCTTCCCCGATGTCGATGCCTCCAACCTCTGCGTGCGTTGCCACAGCGCCCGCGAGAACGGCGACAGCATCAAGTTCAAATCCGGAGCTTTCACCAACCTCAGCTTCATCAATTCTCATTACCTGAGTGCTGCCGGGTCGGTTTTCGGCACCTCCGGCTACCAGTTCAACAAGCCGGGCAGCCTGACCATTTATCCCACCTACGTTCCCGACGAAACACCGCCCCGGGGCGTGACTGGTGGCGCCTCCGGGTGGGGAGCCACCTCCTGGCAAGGTCCTGCTGCTGCGGCCGGCGCCAAATCCAACTGGCACGTTCGTCTCAATGGCGACGGCAACTACTGGAACCAGCTGTTCGGCAGCACCCCGGTTACCGTGGCCGACCTGACAGAGATCTCCTGGAACACCAAAAAACCGGCCACTACCCCTGCTGACCAGAACTGGGTGCTGTTTGTCTACACCGCCCCGGAAGTTGGTGATTCCGGCGGGAAAAAGACCGTCTGGGCTTCGGGTGTCGTGGCCCAGGTTTCCGATGGTTCATGGAAGACCAACTTAGCAAGCGCCGTTGTCGGCGGCAACTACAATTACCCCAGCGGCATCGCAGGCCCAGCCAGCTTCGCCACTTTCAAGGCTGAGCACGGAACCGAAAAGGTGATGATGGTTTCCGTTCAGACGATGAGCAACTGGAACGGCTGCGATGCTCAGGTCGACGGCCTCTCGATCACCCTGGCAGACGGTCGGGTCGGCAAGGTCGACTTTGCAGCTACGACCGAAGGAACAGCGGCCAGTACCGTAGGCCTCCATCGCAAAATCGGCGTGGCCAATCAGAGCAGTACCGGCAATTCCGGGCCCTGCGTGGCTTGCCACATGGGCGTCGGGACCAACAACCACACCTGGGATATCGCGAACAGCAACGCTTGCGTCAACTGTCACAGCGACATGGACGCGATCAAACTGGAAGAAGAAAAGGCCAACTTCCTGGTGGCTATGGACAAATTCAAGGACGCCCTGGCTGCCAAAGGGATTACCGCTTCCACAGCCTATCCCTACTTCTATAACGCAGCAGGAACAGCGCTTAAGGATTGGACCCTGGGCGGGACCAGGAACGGCCGCGATGTCATGGGCGCTGCCTTCAACTACGGCCTGCTCGCGCATGAGCCGGGCGCCTTTGCCCACAACCGCAGCTATGCTCTCCATCTGATCAGCGACTCCATCGACTTCCTGAACGATGGCGTGATCAACGGTGGTATCGCTAACGAAATCGGCGTGGTTACTGCGGACCCGCTGCTCGCAACCGCGACCGGCGAAATATCCGCGAGTGCCGCGATCTCCAACTGCATGGAATGTCACACCAGCCAGACGGCTGAGTGGGAGACCATGCGTCACTTCAACGAGAACAACAATGCCTCCTTCCGTGGCGAGACTTCCTGTACTCCTTGCCACTACTCCGGCGACCTGATGGTCACGCTGCCGGATACCACGACGCTCTCCCCGGTCGTCGGTTGCCGTGCTTGCCACGGTTCCGACAACCACCCGGAGGATAACTTTGCTTCCGTCGCTGCGGCCGCTTGCTTCACCTGCCACAACACGGAGCATCACACCAACTACGGCTCTGTGGTTGGCGATAAAGTTGCTGAGTCCAAACACGGGAACTTCGGCCACAACACCGGTGCCTGCGCCCGTTGCCACACCTACGAAGGCTCCGTCGCCTACGCCGCCTACACCGGCGACAAGGCCGCTGAGGTCGCTAACGCTGCCGACCTGACAAGCAGAGCCATCGAAGCTGTGACCGCCACCAACGGCCCGACCTGTGCCGCCTGTCATGACCCCCACACCGGTGGCATGCGTGCGGTGGCTGATTGGGATCCGAACGACAACGGCGTAGCTGACCAGTTCGACATTTGTACGAGCTGCCACAACTACACCAACAAAGACGGCTTGATGGTTGCCGGTGGTTCGACCACCAATCCCGCGATCGCCAACGGGTCGGTTGAGTTCTACCACAGCACTTCGTGGTATCGCACCATCCCGACGACCCACTATGACAATCCTGCCACCGGCGTTGGTCTTACCGTTAACAAGATTGAGGGTTATGTCATTCGTAAAGACAGCGCTAACCCCTGCTTTGACTGTCATGGTCACGAGCTGAAGACCAACACCCGTTACGCTGATGCTCCTGTTGCCGGTGATCCCGAGAAAGAAACAACGATCTTCACGGATTGGGCCAAATCCGGACACGCCGGTGGCCTGCTCAAGATCAAATTGGCAGCGGCTACTGTTACTTATGCCAATTCTAACGAGCAGACCGATGCAGTCATGAACGCTGGTGTTATGGATCCCCCAGAGAATCCCTGGGCTCATTACAACTGGGATCAGACCACTACTCGCGCCGCCTGCCAGCACTGCCACACCGCCACCGGCGCAGCCAATTTCCTAGACTCCGCCAACGCGAACGTGCCCTACGACACGGCCAACAACAACTTCAGCCATCTTTCCGGCTGGACCTCGGCCGCCGGCTCCCCGCAGAACGAACTGCTTTACTGCTGGGGCTGCCACAGCCAGGCCGAAACCGGTGCCCTGCGTTACACCGGGGCCGTCACCGTGGATTACACCGTCAACAGCCTGCCGGTAGCCATCAATGCCGGCAATTCGGCAGCTTGTATTACCTGCCACAGCGGGCGCGGCAACCTGGATACCCTGCTCGGTACGGCAACGATGGATCCGACTGCTGCCTTTATTAGCAGCCCAGCGAACAAGACCCACTACATGGGTTCTGCTCAGTCCATCTACCAGGCAACGCTCAACCTGCCTTACACCTTCGGGCTGAACTATGCTGACGTGGCTTACTTTGAACACAACACCCTTGGATGCGCTGAGTGCCACATGACCAGCGAAAACAGCCATACCTACGAAGTGGTCGAGAAGAATGACCTCGGTGTCGTCACCGCCATCGCCTCTGATAAGTGCGTCGAGTGCCATAGCGGCGCGCACGGTGCTCCGTTTGTAGCGGCATCGATGCTCGGGACGGAAGTCACACTGGCCGCAGGACCGACCGTGGTCACCCAGCCGATGATCGATGCCGCGGGCGCGTTCATCGAGGAAGAGTCTGAAGGCTTCCAGCAGGGCTTGGTCGAATTCAATCTTCAACTGGCTGCCAACGGCATCACGATGACGTCGGCCTATCCCTACGCCTCTGGGACGATTGCCAACCAGGGTGTGTCAGGCGCGATTTACAACTATAAGTTCCTGCAGATGGAAGCGGGCGCCTTTGCCCACAACCGGGTCATGGCCAAGCGCATGGTGTGGGATTCCATCGACTGGCTGGACAACGGCGCAATCGATAACTCCGTCCCGACCACGGTTGCTGGCAATACGGCCGCTGCGGCCTGGCTGGGTTCGGCCCGTCCGTAATCCACTCACCATGACTGTTTGATGAACAGTCTGTATGTCCTGAACCCCCGCCGCAAGGCGGGGGTTTTTTTCTGGGACTGGTTTGTTTGCGGTGATTGTGTTAAAAAGATTAAGAGTTTAAAAGCCTTTTTTCACCAGAGAGGTTACAGAGTTCACTGCGCTAAATTCAAAAGAGAATTGCAGAAATCTCAGGGTAAACCATAAGACTCTGGGTTTGGTTATCTCCTTTGGTTTTCTCTGTGTCCTCTGTGCTCTCTGTGGTGAAAAAAGATTTGTAAAACCAGGAGAATGATCGATCGCATGGAAAAGACTCCCCAGCCCGTACCGCAAAAGACCTCCTTCCTCCTCGCATCCCTGACTATCGTTGCCACCATCGTTCTCTTCTTCCTGCTCCTCGAAGGGGCGTTGGCTCTCTTCGGTGTGCAGCCGGTGGTCCATAAGGAGGATCCCTTTGTCGGCTTTGCCGGGAATGCACCGCTCTTTATCCCCGGAAGCGGTGCAGATGGTCAGCCCACGATGGTCACGGCGCCCGGCAAATATACCTACTTTAACCCGCAGCAGTTTCCCCGCGCGAAGCCCCGTAATACTTATCGTATCTTCACCCTCGGGGGCTCGACCACCTTTGGCCGCCCCTACAACGATCTCACCTCCTTTTCCGGCTGGCTGCGTGAACTCCTCCCCGTGGCCGATGAGAGCCGGAAATGGGAGGTCATCAATGCCGGCGGGATCAGCTACGCCAGCTATCGGGTCGCCAACCTGATGGAGGAGCTGGCGCAGTATCAGCCTGATCTCTTTATCGTCTATACCGGGCACAATGAGTTTCTGGAAGAACGGACCTACGGTGCGCTGCGGGATGTCCCCGAGATTGTCAAGTCGACCGCCGCAGTCCTGGCAAAGACGCGCACCTGGGCGGCCATGAATGCCGCGCTCAAACCCCTGGGACTCGTCAAGGAAGAGGCGCAGCCGCAGAAGGTACAGCTGGCGACCGAGGTCACAGCGATCCTCGACAAGTCGTCAGGACTCAATAACTACCGCCGCGACGATGCCCTGCGGGAGCGGATTCTCGAACATTACCGGGTGAGTCTGGAGCGGATGGCGGAGATCGCCAGAGCCGCCGGGGCACAGATCATCTTCGTCACGCCCGAATCGAATCTGAAGGATTTTTCCCCCTTCAAGAGTGAGCATAGCGCCGGCCTCGATCCGGGGCGGGTCAAGTATGTGGAGAATCTGCTGGCGACAGCAAACACTGCGATGCAGAAGAGTGACTGGTCCGGCGCCCTTGCGCCTCTTGATGATGCTCTGGCCCTTGATCCCCGTTATGCCGAACTCCATTTCCAGCGTGGCCGCGTCCTTCTGGCGCTGGGGCGTAACGAGGAGTCTTATGCCGCTTTTGAGCGGGCGCGCGATGAAGATGTCTGTCCCTTGCGGGCTTTGACGCCGATGCGCAAGATTGTCACGGCAGTGGCCCGTGAGGAGAAGGTGCCGCTCGTCGATTATGCGGCTCTTGTCGAAGAGGAGGCCCAGACAACAACAGGGCAGCGCTCTCCGGGGGCGGAGTCATTTTTCGATCATGTCCATCCGACCATTGCCGGGCACCAACTGCTGGCGAATGCTCTGGTGAAGTCGATGATCGAAAACCGTATCGTCACCCCCGGTGCGGCCTGGCCGGTTGTGGCCAATACCGAGGCCGAAAGGCGGATTGAGGCGCGTATCGATCCGCATCTGCAGGCCAAGTCGCTCCTCAATCTCGCTAAAGTTTTGAGTTGGGCCCGCAAGGTCGATGATTCCCGCCGCTCGGCACGGCAGGCGGTCGCTGCGGCCCGCAACTATCCCGATATCTTGACGCAGGCGAGCTTTATCCTGATTAACCTCTCGGATGAAGAGAAGGAGCCGGCTCGGGCTGAGCGCTATATCCACGAAGCCCTTGCCGCCGATCCCTGGAATGCGATCAATCATAAGCAGTTGGGAATGCGTCTTCTTCGCGAGAATCGCGGAAGGGAAGGGGCGGCGCACTTCCTCCTTGCGGCTGCGCTTGTGCCGGAGTCGGCCTCGTTTAATTCCCTGCTCGGGCAGGTCCTCTTTGAAAACCATTATTACCAGGAGGCCTACCCGTATCTTCTGCGTGCGGGGCAACTCGATCCCCGCGACAGCGTCAACCAGCAGGCCCTCAGCGCTCTCAGCAAGCGTTTGGGCGCTGCCGCGGCGGCGCTGCCGATGGCTCCGATTGTCATCCGTCGTGACGCTGCGAAGCTTCCCCGCGAGGTCTTCCTCACCACCGCACAAGGCGTTCTGGACGGTTTTTATACGGAATGGTATGCGGATGGAAATCTGAAGCGTTTCGCCGAATACCGTCAAGGCGTCGTGGAGGGAGTTGACCTGCGCTGGAGTGCCGGCGGCGAGAGGATGATGAAATAATGCCGAACCAGATAAAGAAGAAGGCGATCAGCCGGCAGCAGGCCGGTGATACCGGGCTGGCGATGGTGCTGATCTGTCTCCTTAGCCTCCTTGCCGGCCCGCGTCCCTGGCTCTTGACTCTGGCGATTGTCCTGCTCGTCATCACCATGACCCGGCCGCAGCTCTTGACTCCAGTGGCAAAGGTCTGGTTCGGGCTCTCCGCCCTCCTCGGTTCGGTAGTGTCGCGACTGCTCCTGAGCCTGGTCTTTTTCAC
>JBBQBQ010000014.1:0-25473 GCA_038317685.1 Desulfuromonadales bacterium
CGATCGCACCTTGACCCGATCCACGACTTGGCGTAAGACAAAAACTCCAGCGTCGCTGCGCTCCGATCACTGGCAACTTTGCAGTGGAACACGTGGCAACTTTGCGTTGGAACGACTGGCAACTTTCCTCGGAATCCGCAAAAACGCCGGGCCGGAGCTCGTAACGCACCTGCCCGGAGGCGGTATCGTCACCCAGGACCGGGCGCAAGCCTTCCACAAATTCCTCGTAGCCGTAGGACTGGTGAAAAGTGACGAAGGCGTAGCGCTTCTCCTTGGTGACGCCATCGGTGTAGTCTTTCTTCAGAACCTCCTGAAGCGTGTAAGTCTTCCCGGTGCCGGGCGGGCCGTAGTAGATGCGGTTGAAGGGCGGTCGGCGGGTGCTCGGCCGCTGCTCTTCGCCGGGCAGATTCTCCCCGGCAGTCCCCTCGGCACTTGCGGCCTCAATCGGATCGCCCTCCATTCCGGCTAACTCGGCGAGATCCGTCTTAAAGTATGGAAGTAGGAGAGTTTCTTGAAACTCGCGCAGCTCCTCCTTACCCACCTGCCAGAATGTCGAGATCCCCCGCGGGGACCATTTTTTCTGACTCGCCTGATAGGCATCCGATCGGATGGCTGTTTTCAGCGCGCAATAGCTGCGCTGCAGCCAGCCATCTTCTTTCGTCGGGCAATGGACCGCAGCCGATGTGAACCGGCCGATGAGTTGCGGGCTGTTGCCGTGACATAGGTAGAACAAGGTGTCTACGGGCGCCTCGGAAAACTTTTTGCCCTGGTTCGGCGCGGTCTTGCCATACATCACCGCCAAGCGCTCATGTAGGTAACGCTGGCGTTCCTCGTCGCTGAATTCCTTGTCACCGTGCGACAGTTTCCAGATAAGATTCTGTTTGCTCCATTCGCTCCAGATTTGGTGCCCGAATTCCAGAATCCCCATTCCATCAGGGCGTCTGGCCAGCGCCGCGCGTTGCAATGCCGCCATGCTGTGGCCCGCGACATCGGTATCGGCGAACGCATTGAGCATGCCCTTTGAAAATATATTGACGATCTGTGGTGTGTTGCGGTCCTGATAGTGGAAGGCGATCTTCCATTTGTAAGCCTCGCCGAGATGCTCGAACTTCTCGATGCCATCCAGGTCGCCTTTGGCCGCCAACTGAGTGACCTGGACAACGAACCCGCGCACCTTCTCGAAGACTTCCTCGGCTGTCGCCCCCAGCGATGAATACCAGCCGTGAGTGTCGGAATAGCTCCTGGTCGAGTCGTTTTCCTTCTTGTCAGTTTTCCCACGCGAGTACACACCAAATTTGAACGCCGAACCACCCCAGATGCTGCCCAGCTTACCCAGCCGGGATTCGATCCAGTTGGTGAAGCTCTCCCTCTCTCCGGCCTGGGTGTACTCGTCAAGCGTCATTTGCGCGAGTCGGTCTGGCGGCCATATTCGCAGGAACTCATCCCACAGTTCGTACTGGTTCTTAAAGTCGTTCATCGTTTAGACCCTTTCGAAATCCGTTCCGTATTCTTACCGGGCAGCTCTTCCCAGAAGAACTCCAGGTGCCGGTGAGCGCCCTTGGCCACCAGCACTGAAAATTTATCTAACCTGTTGGCGGTGGGATGCCTAAATTTCAATAACCGGACGAACCATCGTCGCCACTGGGTTATAGATGTCCATCGTCGTTTCAGGAGTTTTGATCGTCACCACAAGAGAATAACGCGCCATTCTCCCCCACCGTCCGAGTTGATGGCGTTCCCGCCACCAGCCGATGACCGGGTAAACCCCGATGAATCCTCGTTCGGCCAGATCCGCAGCTGTCCCCTCCCAGCGGTCGCTGTGAATCGACCCCAGACTCCTTATGTCAGGGCCAAGAAGCCAGTCCGCAGCGTCACTGGAGGTGGGGTTTCCGAGTTCCTCGTCTCGCGTCGCCTGATTGATCCTTGCCCTGAACTGGCCGAGGGTCTCAGTCGGCGTCTTAACGTCAAAGCGAAGCCCATGGGACATGTAGCGATGTTTCTTGGTCCAGCCCCGGCGGGCCGGGTTGGGTTCGATGAAATAGGAGAGAGTGACCCTCATTTCCACGGGGGTTTCCCCCAATTGTTGCAAGACTTCACGAGGCCAGGGGATGGCGTGGATATGCATATCCCTGGTTTTCACCTTTCCATCGACCCTGTCATAGGGCTGAAGGGACTCCTGGGCAATGAGGGTCAGGGAGTTTTGGGCGCTCCAGAGCAGAGACTGCAATTGTGGCACGCCGAATCCATAGCAGCGCAAAAGGTGTACGGCAGATCTTCTCCTCGAAAGTCCTGCTGCGGCAACCCGGTGGTGCATCGCCGGCGTCCAGTCGGCCGAATGCACCATCAGGGCACGCAAGGTTTCCGGCCAGAAATCGGGATACTGGGCCTGAAGAATCGCTGCCATGCGGGAGGCCAGGGCTGTGGCGGCGCTGGTCTCCCTGGAAGTGATCAGAAGCTTTTCCAGGGGACGGTAGTAGGTCGACAGCAGTTCAAGGCTATCCACGTAGTCAGCAGTCCCGGTTCCGGGATCGAGCCCCATATTGCCGCCTTCAAGAACGATGTCCGGCTTCACCGGCCAGGGACGTTCCCAAATGACGGAGGTGGTGCTTGAGGGGCTGAGGTCTCCCGGCGGGGCAATGGGGACCCAGTCGGGATAGGTCGCCGGATCGATATGCGTCTTTTCCGTGAAGGCTCCGACCGTCAGGGCGTTCCAGGACTGGCCCGGATCATGGATGCCGTCCGTCAGGTTGCTGTCTGGGTACTGGTGCCTTTCGGCCGGGTCGGTGTTCCCCGCGGAGACAATCAACAGTCGTCGTTGATCGTCGTCGGCGCCGGAAGTGAGCGAATCGATGACTGCGGACCATTCCGACGGCTGTCCCCGGTCGCGAAAATCGGTCGTCGTCACGGCCATGGAGACGACTCTTTGCCGTACTGGCGCCTGGATCTCCGCCCGGGCAACGCCCTCTTTGGTAATGGCCCCGTAAAGATGTGCGGGATTTTGGCCCCTGGGAGGGAGGATTTTCACCGATTCCAGCCGGTGCCCCAGGGATATTGGGCCGACCCCAGCCAGGATTTCCGTCAAGTCACCGAAAAGAGCCAGCCCTGCCATTTCGGTGCCGTGGCCGTGGTGATCGGCGACACCCCAACCTGGATGGCAGGAATGGAGATCGTCTTCGGCAAGAGCCTGCGTGATCAGGGGATGCTGCCGGTTGACGCCTGTGTCCAGCATGCACACGGCGGGAGCCTGGTCCGGAGGAGGGGTGAGGTTTTCCAGGGCAGCCTGTACCCATGCGCCTTGCTCGGCGGGGGGCATTTCGCTGAAAAAGTCGGCGGGGTCTTTGGCTTTGCGGAGCTCGGCTACGCAATTGAGCAGGTTGATCGACCTCGTCATTTGCGACTTTGTGCCGCTCGCCAGAATGACGGTTCGGTCGGGAAACCTGGACGTCTCTTCTCCGACTTCCAGGCCGATTCTCGCCGCATGGGTCGTGAAGAAGTCCTGAATCTCATCCCGATCTTCGCCCGCGCGGAGCCAGACCTCCCACCAGATGGGATCCTCGGTCGCCGGCAGAACATCCTGGCTGTCCGTCCACAAGGCATCGAAAACCGCAAGGTGGATATCCGAAACGCCTTCGATCAGATCCTTATTTTTCGGTTTTCCTTTGGGAGTTTCCTGATCGCGGTAGGCGGTAAGCAGCCTTTCGAAGTGGGCTAATTTACCTTCGGGGACGAAAACGGTGGCGAGCGTTTTTTCTCCAGCGAGCCTGACGCTGAGCAGTTCGATACTTTGCCTTGAATCCTCCAGACTTTCGATTTTCAGGTCGAAATCCGGCTCGCTCTCGAATTCCAGGTAGATGCCGGCTTGAGCATCGACTCCGAAGGCGGCTCTTTCCTGACTCAGGGCCTCGGACGCTTCCCGAACGTGGCAAGTTTTTCAAAGAGGCTTTGGGCGTGCAGCTGCCGATTACGAGGTGGAAGGATCAGGCCTCCCCCTCTCCGGCGCCTGGGGGTGGTATAGAGCTCTGTTGTGGCCGTCCGGGAAATTAAAAGATGTGGCAGCCCCTCTCCGATTTCCGGCATGGCATTACAGTCCTTTTCAGGAAGAAAAATCTATTTTTTGCGGATGGATTGGCGCTCCTGGAGTGGTTTTAAGAGGTCCTCCGTTGAGATTTCCTCGCGGTCATGGATAATCGCATCTTTTATGGCATCCTCACATGCCCTAGTAATGTCGGCGTAGCTGAGCCCTTCAGCTTTTTCTGCGAGCCTTTTCCAATCCAGATCTTTCTTTTTGAAGTGGAATAATTTGTTGTTAATGGTTTGTTCGACCAGGTCCCTGGGCGGCAGCTCGAACTCGATGACATCGTCAAAGCGCCGAAAGAGAGCATGGTCAAGAATCTCGGGATGGTTGGTCGCAGCCAGGATGAGACTGTCCGAAGTGTCCTGCTCGATCATCTGCAGGAAACTGTTCAGGATGCGCCTGATTTCCCCGACATCGTTGAACAGCCCCCGCTGGGAGCCGATCGCATCGAACTCGTCGAAAAGGTAGACGCCGCGGGTTTGGGAAAGAGCCTCAAAAATAAGGCGAAGCTTGGCAGCCGTTTCCCCCATATATTTGGTCATCAAACTATCAAGACGGACGGTGAAAAGAGGCAGCCCCAATTCGCCAGCCAGGACCGTGGCGGACATGGTCTTACCTGTTCCCGGTTGTCCGACAAGGAGCAGTTTTTTTCTGGGCATCAACCCATAGGAACGGATTTTCTTGATTTGACGCTGTTCCTTGATCAGACGCTTGAGGCGCTCAGAGACACCCTCCACGAGAACCATGTCCGAAAGCCGCAGCTTGGGATAGGAGACCGAGAGCAGGGAAGAGAGTTCCCCACGCGGGGAAGTGATCGGTATGGGTTGGGGTGAGACGGGTGCGGATTTCTTTGCCTTGGCCTCGTCAATAAGGGCTCTGAGTTCCTGGGCAAGTTTTCCGTGGCCGTGTTTTGCCTCGGACGCCGCCATTTGCATGGCTACCGCAAAGAAATGAGATTCATCTCCCTCGATGTGCGACTTAAGCAATGCCTTGAGTTGGTCTGCTTTGGCCATAATCAAATCTTTCGGGCAGCAAACAGATTGACCCTGTCAAGAATCCGGTATGTTAAAAATTAGGCCACGGGTGACCTATCCCCAACCGACGGGAAATGCGGACAACGTGAACATGGCGCCCATCATAACCCACAAGAGCCCGTTTTTGTCAGAAGAAGTCAACTCATCTTCATTTCATCAGATACCACCCACCCCCGCCAGAATACGTCACCCGTTGGCCCGGCACCCATAGATCTGGCGTCGACCGGGGTCAGGCGTCGACCGGCGTCGATCGGGGTCAGGCGTCGATCGGTCAGGCTTGCAGACTTGCAATGTCAACAGCAAATGGCAGCCTTTCCCCGCCTCCAACTTCGTCCCCCGGATTTTTCCAAACGCCGGCACCATCCAGACCTTCGCCGCAGGGTCCCACACCGCCCGCGTCTGGCGGAGCCTGGCCCGCAATGCGGTCTCGCCGCATCCCACCGCGACCGGTGCCGGATCGACATCCAGGAACCTGAACCGCAGTCGCCAGGGACGCCGAACACCAAAGGTCAAACCTGGGCATTGGACAATCTCCCCTTCAACGTCTTTATCAACTTCCACAAAGAGGTGAAGAACTCCTGCCGTTATCGTGCAATATTCACCGCCAGGCTCGGGGTCGCTCCGGAAATCTTCTTTTTATTGCCGGAAGCCCCCTGCTTCACGGCTCCAGCCGCGAAATCCCCGGCACCCGGCTGATGTGCTTCCGGTCGTAGGAGTAGAGCTGGTCGATCCCCTGTTTCTCCATCACCGCGGCGACGTAGCCATCGACGAAGTCGATCCCCTGCCCCTCGTAGAGTTCGAGCCCCCGCCGCACCAGGGCGCCGTTGATCACCTCCAGCCCCGGCGTCGCAAGGATTCCGCGAATCAGCGGGGCGATGGCGGCGGGGTCGAGGGCGTAGGACCATTCAAGGACCCAGACGATTTCGGCGATGACCATCTCGGCCGTCACCAGCGAGATCTCACCGCGGGTGGCCTGGCCCAGGAGCGCTTCGACCCGGTCGGCTTTGACCGGATCGTCGTTGGTCAGATAGCGGATGAAGAGATTGGTATCGACGAAAACCTTCTTCATTCCGTCTCCTCGGCCACCCGGTCGGCCAGGGCCCGGCGCGCGGTTTGGCGTTCCTCGGCAATGGTCGCCCCCGGACGGGCCGTCACTGCGCCGCGCAAATCACGCAACGTCTTGACCGGCACCAGGATGGCGCGGCCCCCCTCGATGATGAAATCGACCTTGTCGTTCGGCTGGATGTGCAGAAGATCGCGGACTTCCTTGGGGATGGTGACTTGGCCCTTGGTGGTAACAGTTGACAGCATGATTCCTACCTCCTTTAGTCGGTACGACTCGATAATGGCAGTAAGAATCCCCCCTGTCAAGACAACCTGATCTGGCGGCGGGGCAAAAAGAACGTCCAGGCGCACGTCACCCCTGCCGAAGAATCCACTCCGCCGCCGCCGCCAAATCGGCGCAGCGGGGAACGGCGGGGTCGTCGAGGGTCGCCGCCGTCTCCCGGCCGTAGCCGGTGAGGACCAAAAGCGAGGTGCAGCCGGCGCGGCGGCCGGCTTCGAGGTCGGCGGCCTTGTCGCCGACCATGTAGGAGCGGGGGAGGTCGAGGCCGTGCTCGGCCGCCGCCTGCAGCAGCAGCCCCGGCGCCCCCTTGCGGCAGTCGCAGTCGCGGCGGTATGCGCCGGTGCCGTGGTCGGGGTGGTGGGGGCAGACGTAGAAGCCGTCGACGGCGGTGCCGTGGCCGGCCAGTTGCTCCTGAAGATGGCGGTGAAGGGTTGCGACAGCGGCGAGGTCGTAGTAGCCCCGCGCCACTCCCGTCTGGTTGGTGACGACGATGACCAGGAAGCCGGCGTCTTTCAGGCGGCGGATCACTGCCGGCGCGCCGGGGATGAAGACGAAGTCGGCAACCCGGTGAAGGTACTCCTTCTCCTCGTTGATGGTGCCGTCGCGGTCGAGAAAGACCGCCGGTCGCAGGGGGCTGGTCATGATCGTCCTGTCAAAATCTATGATCCGCAGATGAACGCAGATGAACGCAGATGAAATCTAAAACTGGTGGAACCCATAGACTTCATTTGCTCACCCAGCGCCGCAACCAACGCTACGGAAACCAAGGCTTACTTCTGAAGGGGGAAAGTGCCCTTGACTCTGTTGATTTCAAACCTTGCGCCGCAGTTTCGTTGCCTGAGAGGGATCTTTTCAAGTTGGATTGCCTCGAACCCGTCCAGATTCGGCCTGGATTTGATCTAATCTGCGGAAATCTGCGTCATCTGCGGATGAAAAAAAGTCTGTTTTGGGGTACTATCCCCGTCACGATCCTGGCTTCCGGCCGCAACAGGAGATTCCTCATGGAAAAGCTCTCCGCCTTCGTCACCACCTACAACAACGCCCGCACCCTGGCCGCCACCCTGGAAAGCGTTCGCTGGGCCGACGAGATCGTCGTCCTCGACTCCTTCAGCAGCGACGCCACCCTGGAGATCGCCGCGCGCTTTGGAGCCCGGACCATCCAGCATCGCTTCCTCGGCTACGGGCCCCAGAAACAGCTCGCTCTGGAGCAGACCAGCCACCGCTGGGTCCTCCTCCTCGACGCTGACGAAGCTCTTTCCCCGGCCCTGCAGGAGGAAATCCGCGCCCTGCTGCAGTCGGGTCCGACTTGCGCCGGCTACCAGCTGCCGCGCCAGGAGCAGATGTTCTGGCGGATGGCCTCGACCGGCGCCCGTCTCAACGGTTTTCTGCGCCTCTTCGACAAGACCCGGGGGAAGGTCAGCTCCATGGCGGTCCACGCCGCCCCGGAGGTCGATGGCGACATCGGCCGCCTCAAGGCCCCCTTTTACCATTACGGCGAGACCGACATCCACACCAAGGTCGACAAGGTCAACAGCTACTCGACGGGGCTGGTCGCCGACAAGGTCGCCAAAAAGAAACGCCCCAATCCCCTGATCATGGTCGTCTACCCCCCCCTCTTCTTCCTGCGCCTCTACCTCTTCAAGCGCAACTTCCTGAACGGCTGGGCCGGCTTCATCGCTTCCGTCGTCGGCGCCTTCTACGCCTTCCTCAAGTACGCCAAACTCTACGAATACCACCAGCTGGAGCGTCTCGGCACCAGCCTCCTCCCAGAAGGAGCTCCGGCCCCGGAGCTCAGGACAGTGCCGAAATAAGGTCCGGCGGCAGCGCCGCCAGAACCATCTCCGGCGTGATCGCCGCCATGCAGGCATGGTGATCGCAGGGGGCCTTGCAGTAACAGTTGAGGCAGTCGAGCCCCGAGGCCTGGAGGGCAACCACGTTCTCCCCCACCGGCTTGACCCGCCGGGGGTCGGTCGGCCCGCAGACCACCACCATCGGGCGGTCGGTGGCCGAGGCAACGTGGGCGGTGCCGGTGTCGTTGGCGACGATCAGCCGCGCCCCTTCGCAGATCGGCACCAGCTCCAGAATCCGGGTCTGCCCGCAGAGGTTGACCAGCCACTCCCCGCCGCACAGCTCCTCGATCCTGGCGCACTCCTCCATTTCATCGGGTCCGCCGAGGACGACCACCTTCCCCACTCCCCGTTCCCGCAGCTGTCCCGCCAGTGCCGCGTAACGTTCGGCCCCCCAGCGTTTCAGGTAGCCGGCCGCCTGGCATCCCGGCAGCAGGACGGCGTAGTCGCCGTTTTGCAGACCGTGGGCCGCCAGCAGTTCGGCGGCGCGGCGCCGGTGATCGGCCCCCGGGTGGAGGACCGGCCGGGGGGTGACGGTCGGAATGCCGGCGGCCCGCAGGGTCGTCTGCTGCAGATCGAAAGCGTGGATCATCCCGGTCGCGGCGGCCGGGGCGATGTCGTAGGGGAAGCGGCGGTGGTTGCCGACCAGGGTGCGGGGGGCCCCGCCGGTGAACCAGAGGAGGGTCAGAAGACCGCGGCTGCGATCGTTCGACTGCAGGTCGACGATCAGGTCGTAGCGCCCCCGGCGAACGAAGCGCAGCCACTCCCAAAGCCCCCGGGCGCCCCCCTGCTTGCGGCGCACGTCGATGGCGCTGACGGTGGCGAAGCGCGGATCAAAGGCAAAGAGCTGGGCCCAGGGCGGCAGGGTGTGAAGGTCGAGGGTCGCCGCCGGGAAGGCGCGGCGGATGTCCTCGATGAGGGCGGTGGAGATCACCACATCCCCCATGGCGCTCCATTTCAGGACCAGGATGCGTCGGATCGGAGCGCTGGGGAGATCGAAGGAGGTCATCGCTTCATCACAGGTCGCGGTAATTTTCGAGAATCTTTTCGATGATGCCGGTCGTCGACTTGCCGTCGACGAAGTGGATCAGTTCGACCCGTCCGCCGTAGCTCTCCACCAGCTCCCGGCCGACGACCGTCTCCGGGGTGTAGTCCCCCCCTTTGACGAGGATGTCGGGGCGCAGCGCCTCCAGCAGTTCCAGGGGGGTGTCCTCGTCAAAGATCGTCACGAAGTCGATGCAGTCGAGGGCCGCCATGATGTGGGCCCGCTCGGTCTCGCCGATGAGGGGCCGCTTCGGCCCCTTGAGGCGGCGGATCGAGGCGTCGGAGTTGAGGCCGAGGACCAGGAGGTCGCCGAGACGGCGGGCCTGTTGCAGGTAGCGAACGTGGCCGAGGTGGAGGAGATCGAAACAGCCGTTGGTGAAGACCACCTTCCGCCCCCGGCGCCGCTCGCCGGTGAGGAGGGCTGCCAGCGACTCCCGCCCCTGCAGCTTGCTCCCCTCCCCGACCCCCTGCAGCGCCACGGCCTGGCGCAGTTCGGCGGCATTGACGGTGGAGGTGCCGAGCTTGCCGACGACGATGCCGGCCGCCAGGTTGGCGAAGTGTGCCGCCTCTTCCAGGGCCAGGCCGCACCCCAGTCCGGCGCCGAGCCAGGCGAGAACCGTGTCGCCGGCCCCGGAGACGTCGAAGACCTCCCGGGCCTGCGTCGCCAGGTGCTGATGGCGACCGTCGCGCAAAAACAGGCTCATCCCCTCCTCGCTGCGGGTCAGGACCAGGGCTTCCAGGTCGAGGGACTCCCGCAGCTGTCGTCCGGCGGCCAGGAGGCTGGCCTCGTCGCGGATCTCGATCCCGGCGGCGACCTGAGCCTCGCGCCGGTTGGGGGTGAGGACGCTGGCGCCCCGGTACTTGGCGAAGTTCTGCCCCTTCGGATCGATCACCACCGGAATCCGGCGCTCCCGGCCGAGGCTGACCAGCGCGGCGAGGACGCCGTCGCTGAGGACCCCTTTCTGGTAGTCGGAGACCAGGATCACGCCGCAGCCTTCGGCGGCGGCCCGCAGGGCGGCCAAAAGCTCCGCTTCCTCTGCCGCGGCGATGGGGTGGCAGCTCTCCCGGTCGATGCGCAGCATCTGCTGGTGGCTGGCCAGCACCCGGGTCTTGCGGCTGGTGACCCGGCCCGGGGCCAGGCAGAGACCGTCGCTGCCGATCCCCAGCGCCTCCAGCATCCGGGCCAGCCGCGCCCCGTCGGCATCGTCGCCGAGGACACTGGCGACCCGGATCTCGCAGCCGAGGGCGACGAGGTTGTTGATGACGTTGCCGGCCCCGCCGAGACGCAGCTCCTCGCCCTGCACTTCAACCACCGGCACCGGTGCCTCCGGCGAGATGCGCCCGGTCCTCCCCCACAGGTATTCGTCGAGGATCAGGTCGCCGACCACCAGAACCCGCAGCGCCGCGGCGCTCTCCAGAAAAGCTTCGATCTGCGGCAGGCTCATGCTCCCTCCTCGGCGTCGTCGGCGAGTCGTTCCAGCACAGCCTGGGCGAAGAGGGGGATATTGATTTCGTGGTGACCGGTGATGGTGTAGCCGCGGCCGCTCCCCGAGGTCGGTCGCTTGACGACGTTCTGCAGCGGCCGGTAGTGCTGGATCATGTCGAAGTTGGCGGTCGTAAAACCCTCCACATGGTGGCCGAGGTTCTGGGCGATGGAGAGGGCCTTGAGAAAGACCTCCGGCAAAAGGACCGCCGAGCCGACGTTGAGCCAGACCCCGCCGCCGCCGAGATCGGCGACGATCGCCGTCAGCAGCCGGAAATCGCGGAACGACATCTCCCCGATGACGGCCCCGTCGGCCTGGGGGTGCTGATGGATGATGTCGGTCCCCAGCGCCACGTGGACGGTCGTCGGTACGCCCAGTTCAAAGCAGGCGGCGAGAAGGCTGGCCTCACGGAAGGGGTGGGCCTGTTCGAGGATGTGGCGGCCGATGGCGGCGCCGAAGCCGATCCCGTCGGCCAGCCCGGCCCGCAGGGCCCGGTGCATGCCGGCGCCGGTCTCCTCGGCGAAGCCGAAATCGCCGCTCTGCAGGACCGCCCCGACATCCTCGGAGGTGGCGCCGACCAGGGAGACCTCGAAGTCGTGGATCGCCGCCGAGCCGTTCATCGCCACCGCCGTCACCGCCCCGGCCTCGAGGAGCGCCTTGATGACCGGCTGCAGGCCACATTTGATGACGTGGCCGCCGATGGCGAGGATCACCGGCCGCCCCAGCCGGCGGGCGCGGGCCGTCGCCGCCACCACCTGGCGCAGGCTCTCGGCGCCGAGCAGGTTGGGAAGCGTCGCCAGGAACTCCCCGAAGGAGGCCCCGGGGCGGGGCGATCCGGCGAAATGCTCCGCGACGTTGACTTTGCTGGCGCGGCTGGCGATCGGGTAGGTGCGCACCCCGGACAGGTCGATCGGTCGGTAAGGTTTGGTCATGAACGCTCCTTGCTGCTGCCGGCGGTTCCGAACAGGCGGCGCTCCACCAGGTCGCAGAGGATATGGATGATGGTCACGTGGGCCTCTTGGATGCGGGGGGTCTCGGCGGACGGCACGATCAGGGCCAGATCGACGATGCCGCCGATGGTGCCGCCGTCGCGGCCGAGGAGGCCGATCGTCTTGCAGCCCAGTTCATTGGCGGCGGTGATGGCCTGAAAGACGTTGACCGAGGAGCCGCTGGTGGAGATGCCGATGACCACATCGCCGGCTTCGGCGAGAGCCTCCAGCTGGCGGCGGAAAACCTCATCGAAGCCGTAGTCGTTGGCGACGGCGGTCAGAATCGAACTGTCGGTCGTCAGCGCCAGGGCCGGCAGCGCCCGGCGCTCGCGCAGGAACCGCCCGACCAGTTCGGCGGCCAGATGCTGGGCGTCCGCCGCCGAGCCGCCGTTCCCCATGACCAGCACCTTGCCGCCACGCTCCAGAGCCTCGGCGAGGAGTTCGGCCGCGGCGGCGATGGCGCCGCCCAGCTGCTCGCCGACCTGTTCGAGGGTGCGCCGGTGGGCCTCCAGATGACTTCGGATCAGTGCTTCGCTCATGATCAGGCGCCCTTCACTTGGTTAGAGGTTCTCCCGGTACCAGGCGATGGAGCGCTCCAGCCCGGCGTCGAGTTTGACCTCCCCCGAATAGCCGAGCAGGCGCCCCGCCTTGCCGATGTCGGCGAGGCTGTCGCGCACGTCCCCCGGGCGGTCCGGGCCGTGGATCGGCGGGATGGCGGTGCCGAGCAGCTCCTGCAGCCGCCGGTAGAGCCGGTTCAGGGAGGTCCGTTCCCCGCAGGCGATGTTGAAGACCTCGCCGACCGCTGCGGGCGGAGCAATGGCGGCCTTGAGATTGGCGGCGACGGCGTTGGCGACGAAGGTGAAGTCGCGGGTCTGCTCCCCGTCTCCGTGGATGGTCGGCGCCCGGCCTTTGAGGAGGGCGCTGACGAAGAGGGGAATGACCGCGGCGTACTGGGAGTGGGGGTCCTGGTGGGGCCCGAAGACGTTGAAATAGCGCAGCCCGACGGTTTCCAGTCCGTAGCAGCGGCCGAAGACCGCGGCGTAGAGTTCGTCGGCGTACTTGGTCACCGCGTAGGGCGAGAGGGGGGCACCGATCCGCTCCTCGACCTTGGGGAGTCCCGGATGGTCGCCGTAGGTGGAGGAAGAGGCGGCGTAGACGAAACGCTTGACCTGTGCATCCCGGGCCGCGAGGAGCATCTTCAGGGTGCCGGTGACATTGACCTCGTGGCTCGTCAGGGGATCGTCGACCGAGCGGGGCACACTCCCCAGAGCCGCCTGGTGGAGGACGAAATCGACGCCGGCGCAGGCCTTGCGGCAGGCCGCCAGGTCGCGGATGTCGTCTTCGATCAACTCGATGCGGTCCCAGCAAGGTTCCAGATTTTCGCGCTTGCCAGTGGCGAAATTATCAAGGACCCGGACCCCGGCTCCTGCTTCCAACAAGGCATCGACGAGGTGGGAGCCGATGAAACCGGCGCCGCCGGTGACCAGATAAACAGCCATAAGCTTCAGCCTTTCGCAGCGCCCGGCACTAAACCGGCCAACGCCTCCGCCAGCTGCCTGCGGATGGAGGCGACGGAGAAATAGGTTTCGTAACTCGCCCGGGCCTGCCGTCCCAGCTCCGGTAATCGCTGCGGAGCCGCAGCCAGGGCGGCGATCGCCGCCGCCAGGGCCTGCGGGTCGCCGGGAGGAACCCAGGTGAAGCCGGTATCGGCCCCGGCCAGGAGCGCTGCGGGGTAAGCCGGGGAGGCCATCGTCACCACCGGCCGGGCGCAGGCCGCCGCCTGATAGACCTTGTTGGGGATGACCCGGCCCGCCTTGGGGGTGGTCCCGAAGATGCCGAGAAGGAGGTCGGCCCGCCCGATGCGCGCCGGCAGCTCCGGATAGGGGAGCCACTCCTCGAAGCTGACGCTGGCCAGCCCCGCCGCCAGCTCCTTGCATTCGGCCAGCAGCGCCCCGTCGCCGACCAGCCGCCAGCACACCGCCGGACCCCGGTAGCAGCGCGCCGCCTCCACGATGGTCCGGGTTCCCTGCAGGGGGACGAAGCTGCCGAAGAAGAGGACCTCAAGCGGCTCCCCCGGTGAGCGGGAGGGGGCCGGTTCGGGCCGGAAGAGCGAGTCTTCGGCACCGACCGGGACCACCCTGATCCGCTCCCCGGAAAGACCGAGGACCTCGCGGAAAAATGCCGCGTGGAGGTCGGTGTCGGCCAGGACCCGGTCGGCCAGGATCAGACGCCGCCGTTCCCAGGCCAGGAGGTGGGCCGCCCAGCGGCTCCCGGGCGGGAACTTCTCCCGCTCGAAGACCTGTTTGTCGTAGGCGCTGATCAGCGGGTCGGCGACCAGGGGGATCGACCGGGACCGGCACCAGGCATGGGCGGCGGAAAGGTCCCGCTGCCGGAAGCAGGGAACCCAGACCAAATCGACGACCGCCTGCCGGCGCGCCTCCGCTTCCCAGCGCCCGAGGGGAGAAAGGCAGGGACGATAATCGCGCAGGGTCCAGCCGAGGTCGGTCAAGGCCTGGCGCAGAATCCGGTTGCGCGAATAGTCGGGGTCGAAGCGCCCCCACCAGAGGACCGTCCGCTGCGTCACTCTGCCCCTCCCCTGCCCGGTTCGATCGCCAGTTTCCCCATCAGGTCGCCGTTCAGTATCCGGCTGAATTTGACCGCCCCGGACTGGTTGAGGTGATCGCTGTCGAAGAAGTCCGCCGAGTCGAAGCGCGGGTCGTTAAAGTAGTCCAGATAGGCGCACCCCTCCGCCGCGCAGAAGGCCGCCGCGCGCTCCTCCATGTCACGAATCATGGCCGGATCACAGGCCGCCGCATAGCTGCGGTCGACCGGCAGGGTGACGAGCAGAAGAGCGGCCCCCGCCCCTCGAACCTCCCCGGAGAGCGCGCGCAGATAGCCGAGGTTGACCGCTGCCTGACCCGGCACCTGCAGCCCTTCGTGGAAGGCGACCCGCTCCCGGACCCGGGCCGGACTCAGGTTCCGGGTATTCCCCGCCGGATAGCGCTGCCAGCCGTTTGCCGCCAGGTTGCCGAGGTCGCTGCGGAAGTTCCTGCGCAGCAGCTTGACGCTCTCTTCGACCCCGTAGAGGGCGATCAGGCTGTAGCGTTTGGCATCGAGAAGCCCCGGTGCCGCTCCATCGCTCCCTTCGGGTGCCAGGTCGAAATAACGACGGTAGAAATGGCGCCGCCACTCTTCCGGGGTGTGGGCGAGAGAGTAGCCGAAGGAGAAGCTCGAAACCGGCACGATGACCGCCCGCAGCTGGGTTAAACTCTTAACATAACGAGAGAAAATTTGGTAGTCGTAATAGTAGGACTGGCTGACGTTGGCGAAGTTGAAGGTTCGCAGCCGGAACAGGTCGGGGTCGATGCCGTAGAGGGCGTGGGAGGAGCCGAGGATCAGCACCTGGGTCGTCGCCGCGTGGCGCACGATCCCCTGGGCCTTGCGCAGATAGACGTTCTCCATCCGCCCCAGCCGCACTTCGGCATAAGCGGCGACCAGCAGGAACGGCAGGAGCAGGAGCGCGAACTTTTTGAGGAGGACGGCCATGGTCCCTCAGAACTGGAAATAGATGAAGCGGCTGCGGTCGTCGAAGACCCCGAAGCAGATGAGCAGCCCCACAAACAGGTAGTAACACCCCCAGCGCACCAGCAGCGGCCGCCGGTCGAGATCGGCCCGCTCCCGTAGCAGCGGCAGGACCATCCCGGCGACCACGGCGAGGCAGACAACGATGAATTCGTGGCTGCCGCGGCCGAGGTAGATCAGGCTTTTGACCCCCGCCCGGGTGCCGAGGGCGGCGAGTTGCTCCGGCAGCCCGGAACACAGGTGCCCGACGACATAAAGCGCCTGATGCAGGTCGGGAGCGCGGAAAAAGATCCAGGCAAAGACGACCAGATGAAAGGTCAGCAAGCGCTGCCAGGCCGTCAGCCACCGGCCCTTTTTGATCCGAAGCCGCTTATGGAGGCGCTTCTGCCACGGCCGGTAGAGGAGGGAACTCCCCATGTAGAGGCCGTGCAGCCCCCCCCAGACCAGGAATCCGGCGTTCGCGCCATGCCAGAGCCCCGAGGCCAGGAAGGTGACGAGGAGGGCGGCGGCGGCTCCGGCGGTCCCGGCGCCGCGCCAGAGCATCTGCAACGGCCGGAAGATATAGTCGAGGATCCAGCGGGAGAAGGAGATGTGCCAGCGCCGCCAGAAGTCGGCGACGGAGGTCGCCAGGTACGGCTGGTTGAAATTCGCCGTCAGCCGCAGGTTGAAGAGACGTGCCGTGCCGAGAGCCATGTCGGTGTAGCCGGAGAAGTCGAAGTAGATCTGGAAGGCGTAGCCGTAGGTCGCCAGGATGAGGGGGAGGCCGCTGTGCCCCGGCAGATCGGCGTAGACCGGATCGACGAAGGCCGCCAGCCGGTCGGCGATGACGACCTTCTGGAAGAGCCCCCAGGCAAACAGCCGCAATCCCGAGCGGGCCGTGACGTAGTCGAAGATGTAGGGCTGTCGCAGTTGCGGCAGCAGCTCGGCAGCGCGCTCGATCGGCCCCTGCAGCAGCTTGGGGAAGAAGGCCAGGAACAGGAGGAAACGCCAGAAGTGCGGTTCCGGCTCGGCGATCTCCAGATCAATGTCGACGAGGTAGCCGATCGCCTGGAAGACGAAGTAGGAGACGCCGATGGCAAGCCAGGTCCCGTTCCCTGCCGGGAGGAGTAGGGGCAGGTACTTGAGGGCGAACAGGACCAGCAGGTTGGCGCCGATCCCTCCCCACAGCCACGGCCGGCCGCTCCGGTCGGCGCGGGCGGCGGCCAGCTTCAGACCGGCGAGGTAACTGACTCCGGCCACCGCCCCCAGCGCCGCCAGGAGTGCGGGGGAGCCCAGCAGCGCATAAAAGACCAGGCTCGCCGCCAGCAGCACTGCCCAGCGCAGCGACTCCCCCACACTCCGGAAGAGGAGCAGGACGAGGGGCAGAAACAGCAGATAATGGAGAGAGTTGAAAGGCATTCCGGCGCGGTTACTGGGGGAGATCGGCCTTGGCGGCAATAGCGCGGAGCAGATCGCCGACGTTGCGGAAGGTCAGCAGTTCCTTCTGGGTGAACTTGATCCGGAAGCGGCTCTCGATGGCGACGATGAGGTTGACGTGGGAAAGGGAATCCCAGCCGTCGACCTGATCGGCGGTCAGTTCCGGGGTGAGCCGGATGGTATCGTCGTCGAAGACTTCGTGAAAGATCGGCTCCAGCCGTTCGGTGACCGTCATCTTTACTCCTCCAGGGTCGACAGGTCGCCTTCGTCCTGTCCCAGATAGCGCGCCTTGAGGACCCGGCGCATGATCTTGCCGCTCTTGTTCTTGGGAATCCGTTCGCAGACCACCACCGCCTGGGGGGTGGCGATGGAGGAGACGCGGTTGCTGAGATGAAGGCGCAGCTTCAACTCCAGCTCTGAGGTCCAGACGCTCCCGGCGTGCAGGGCCACGAAGACCACGACCTTCTCGAAGAGGAGTTCGTCGGGGGCGCCGATCGCCCCCGATTCGGCGATCTCCGGGAGTTCCAGCAGCGCGCTCTCGATCTCGAAGGGGCTGATGAGGTGGCCGCCGGTGTTGATGACGTCGTCGCTGCGCCCGAGAAACCAGTAGTACCCGTCCTCGTCGCGGCGGGCGGTATCGCCGGTGAAGTAGTAGCCGGCCCGGAATTTCTGAGTGTAGGCGGCGGGGTTCCCCAGGTAGGCGGTGAACATCGAGGGCCAGCCGGGTTTAAGGCAGAGGTTGCCCTGCTCCCCGTCGGGGACGGCGGCCCCCTGCTCGTCGAGGATCGCCGCCTCGATGCCGGCGACCGGCCGGCCCATGGAGCCGGGACGAACCGGCAGCCCGGGATGATTGCTGATGGCGATGGCGCCGGTTTCGGTCTGGAACCAGGTGTCGTGAATCTCCCGCCCCAGGGTCCGCCGCCCCCAGTAGATGACCTCGGGGTTGAGGGGCTCGCCGACGCTGAAGATCGCCCGCAGCGCGGAGAGGTTGAAGGGGCGAAAGAACTCCCGGTCTTCCCGCAGCAGCATCCGTAGCGCCGTCGGCGCCGTGTACCAGACGCTGATCCGCTCCCGGTCCAGAAGCTCGAACCATTTGCCCGGATCAAAACCGCCGCCGAAGTGAACCTGGGTGACCCCCAGGCTCCAGGGGCCGATGATGCCGTAGGAGGTGCCGGTTACCCATCCCTGGTCGGCGGTGCACCAGAAGCGATCTCCCGGCTTCAGGCCGAGGACCTCGCGGGTGGTGGCGCTCTGCTGCAGGACGCTGCAGTGGGCGTGGAGGACCCCCTTCGGCTTGCCGGTGGAGCCGGAGGTGTAGTGGAGAACCGAGGGCGTCCCGGGCGGGGTGATCGCCGTTTCGAAGTGGTCGCCGGCCGCCGCCGTCAGCGCCCGGTAGTCATGAATCCCGTCCCGGCCGCACTCCGCGCCGCCGTCGATGAGGACGATAAACTGCAACTCCGGCAGCCGGGCCCGGATGCGCAGCAGCTTTTTGAGGAGGCTGCGTTTGGTCACCAGACAGCGCGCCCGGCTGTCGCCGAGCCGGTCGAGGAGCGCCTCGTCGCCGAAGTTGGCGAAGAGAGTGCCGGTTACCAACTGCAGCTTGAGACTGCCGAGAAAGGCGTAGAACTGCTCGGGAAGACGCGGCAGAAAGGTGAAGAGGACCTCCCCCGCGGTGAGCCCCAGGCCCTGCAGAGCGTTGGCGAAACGGTTGCTCTGCCTCTCCAGCTCGCCGAAGGTGATGTCGACCGCCGCCAAATTCGCCTCGACCCAGCGCATGGCGACCTGCTCCGCCCGCCCGGCGTCGCACTGGCGGCGGGTGCAGAGGTGGCCGAGGTTGTACTGGCCGTTTTCGATCAGGCTGAAGGGCGATTCGGGCATCGGGTCCTCGGGGGTTTCGGTTCGGGGAGCCAGCATAGCACGGGGCGAGGGACCGGGGGAAGACGGTGTGCAGGGAGCTGCAGATTCGAAGAGAGCGCTTAGGCCGGGTCAAATTCTTCCACCAGGTTCCGCAGCGCCTGCTTGCCGGCAGCAGCCGCAAAGCTCGCCCGAATGCTGCTCACAACCAATTCCCGAGCCTGCTCCCGGGTTAATCCGAGGGCCTGCGCCAAGGCCCGGAAAATGAACCGCACGGGACACCAGGCCGGGTCATCGGAGTAGACCGTCACGCTTTACCTCCCTTTGCTGAAAACCGAGGCGTCGGCCCGACGCCTCAAATGCCGATGTCTTCGTTCCACAGGACCGGATGGGCGGCAATGAAGTCGCTCATCAGCCGGAGGCACTCCTGGTCCTGCCGGACCTCCAGGTCCAGCCCCCGGGATCGCAGCCACTCCTCCTCCCCCAGGAAGGTGCGATTCTCGCCGATAATCACTTTGGGGATGCCGTAGAGGAGTATGGCCCCGCTGCACATGGCACAGGGGGAGAGGGTCGTGTACAGGACCGCCTCCCGGTAGCTCTGAGCCGGCAGCCGCCCGGCGTTCTCCAGGCAGTCCATCTCGCCGTGAAGGATGGCGCTCCCCCGCTGCACCCGCCGGTTGTGGCCCCGGCCGATAATCTCGCCCCGCTGGACGAGGACCGCCCCGATGGGGATTCCCCCCTCGGCAAGGCCCTGCTTCGCTTCGGCCACCGCCGCGAGCATGAAGGGGTCCATGGGAACCTCCTGAAAATTATTCGCCGCCGAGGATCTCACCCCGTGCATTGTCGACCACCACCGGCGTCTCGAAATAGGTCACCGTCGGCGCAGCGCCGTATTTGTCGATGACGAATTGCCGCCAGGCCTCGCTGTAGACGGCCTCCGCCACGTCCCGGGAGTCCCACAGGTAGACCCCGCCGGCGGTCAGGCCGTCTTCCGAAAGGAGGTAATACTTGCGGATCAGGCCGGGTATCTCCCGGTATCTGGGCGCGGTCCCGCTAAATATCGCGCGGGCTTCGGCGACGCTGATCGGCTGGGGCAACCGGAACTGGACCAGGGCGGTGATCATCGTGGCATCCTCCTCTGGGGTTAATGGCTTCAGCTATCTCTTCCCTGACCTTTGTTCAACGACCTCCCCTCCCCTGCTCAAGCGCCAGCCGGCGCAGGTATTCCTCCTCGCTGGCGCAGGTCGTGGCCGCCAGGAACTTCACGAAGGACTCGGGATTGCCGGCATCACCCGCGCGGATGGCGGCCAGGTAGTCGTCGCGCCGCGCCGGCGGGAGAACCGTCCCCGGGTAACCGGCCTGAAGGAGGGCCAGATTCATCAGCAGCCGCGCGGTGCGGCCGTTGCCGTCGAGGAAGGGATGGATCGTGAGGAGCCGCTGGTGAAGGTGGGCGGCGTAGACGATGGGATGCACCGCAGCCCGCCGGGCGGGCAGCTCGGCGACGAAGGCCGACATCTGCTCCCGCAGCTCCCGGGGAGCGGGAAAGACCGTGGCGGAACCGGGGATGACCAGCGTCCGGCGGCGGTAGCGTCCGGCGCGGGCGGGGTCGACGCGCCAGAGAAGGAGCCGGTGGAGTTTGCGGATCTCCGGTTCGGTGAGGACAGGACGCAGGAGCAACCGTTGCAGGTGGTCGAAAGCCTCGGCCTGGCCGAGGGCCTCCTGCTCCTCCCGGAGCGGCCGGTCGCCGGAGACGCGACCGTCCCCGACCACCGCCCGCGTCTCGACCTCGCTCAGCACGGTCCCCTCCAGGGCAAGGCTCGACCAGATCAGGCGCAGACGCCACTCGTCCCGAAATCGCTGCAGCCCCTCCCCGGTCAGGGTCGATTGCCCCGCGATCTCGGCCCGCAGCCGGTCGGCTTCAGCGATTCGGTCGGTGAATGGCACCCTTCGTTCTTCCAATAGTCATGTAATATTTTTTAACAGTATTAATTTTTAAAGACGCAAGATTCAGATTGCAGATGCAACACTGAGAGCGTCGGCAGTGGTGTCACAGTTTCATTCTAACACAGCAATAACTCCCCTTGAAAGAGGCGAAGAGCCCGGCCTGACAATATCGCCGTTGGCCTGATTTACGAATAACCTATGGCGACGACGCAGCGCAAAGCCATTTGAGGGAGAGGCTATGGGATCAGGCCCCCCCATAAGTGTGCCTGAACGCGAACTGGTTTTAATCTGTTGACGACGCTCGGCAGAAGGTAGAAGGTATAATTTCCGGGGAAGGATTAAAATGGCGTTCGCCCGCCTGCCTCGCGGGGGAATCTGCCCCGGAGCAGTTCCGGAAGCAGCACGTCGCAAGCCCGAAATCTCTGCTTTTGGCCGGTCTGAACTCTGGGAGAGGCTCATCTTTTGAACTGGTTGTTCCTCCATTTCAACAAGGAGAAGGGTCAGCGATATGAAACCTCATCTCTTCATTGTTAGCTGGGCACTGATTCACATCAGCACCTCAGCCATGGCGATTGGCCCCAAACAGGTTTTTCCCAAGGCGGGCACGACCCTGTTTCAATACACCGCCGAAACCGCAACCCGGGCGCGCACCCAGGGCGTGGTCGCCGCGGGCGGCTTGAAGTGGACCTGTGTGAACAACCGCTGCACCATCAGCGGCCCCTGGCCGACGCCCGCGGTCGCGGCGTGCCAGTCACTCGCGGCGGCGGTCGGCGCCATGCGCAGTTACGGTCATCCCGGTCTTCAGCTCAATGCAGCACAGCTCGCCCAATGCAATGCCGGGTTGGCTGTCGCCGCCCCTGTCTTTAAGCCCGCCGGCGTTGCCGCCACGCCGCCCCCGGCTGTGACGGTCAAGAACCCTAGTCTGCCGACGCCGCCCGCTCCCGGTCCGATCAGCGGGGGGGGCCAGGCAGGTGCTCCGTACCAACTGGCTTCGAAGCCGGGCGAGGTTGCCTTTGGCGATGGCCAGGCCGGAGCCAGGCTGCCAGGCGGGGGAGTTGCGGGCAAGACCCTCCCGAACACCCGTGGGCCAGGGATGAACGCCGGGGCGCTGAGTGCCATCAAGCTGGCCTCCATCAACTCCCGTAAAAGTGATTTTGGCGCGTTGAAACGAGCCGTTGCCTCTGCAGCAGCCGCCGCCGCGGAAGCGCAGCGGCGCTTTCTGGCGGAGCGCGAAAGGTCCGCCACCCGCGGCAATGACTGTGATGATAGCCGTGCCGATGTCCACCCCGGTGCCACGGAAATTTGCGATCATGCCGACAACAACTGCAATGGCGAAGTCGATGAAGGCCAAACCCTGCCGCGTTATCTTGACGCCGACGGCGACGGCCATGGCGATCCGGCGCAGCGCTTGAACGTTTGCCCCTCCGACATTTCGCGTTACGCCAGCGCGGCTGAAGCCGGCAGCGGGCCCTGGCTGGTCGAAGTCGGCAACGACATTGACGACGCCAACCCCGATTGCTGGAACGCCGCCACCCACTGCGCGCAGTAAAGGAATCCAACCATGAAGCTGACAATCCGGCACCTGTTCCTCCTCGCCCTTGTGTTGCTGAGCACCCCCACGCTGGCGCAGGCCGCGACGTGTACGACCGATAGAGACTGCAGCGACGGCCTGTTTTGCGATGGCGTTGAACGGTGTCGCCCGACGGATGCCGGGGCGGACGCCCGGGGCTGCGTGAGAGCAATATCGCCCTGTCGCAGTGACCAGCGCTGTGACGAAGGCGCCAACCGTTGCGTAACGATTTGCTGGGACCGCGACGGGGATGGCCACCAGGATGTCGCCTGTGGCGGTGACGACTGCGACGATGCCGATGCCAGCCGCTATCCCGGGAATGTCGAACTCTGCGACGACCGGGGCCATGATGAGGACTGCAATCCGGCTACGGTTGGCAACAAGGATACCGATGGCGACGGGTTTATCGATGACAAGTGTAAAAACTACCGATGATTCGCGCCCTGTCTGTTGAAGATCTCTTTTTCCGGGAGGGTCAAGGGCCTGGGGCTCAGCAACGGTAGGTTGACAGAAGGTGAACCTGAACGCACGGGACGACATCGACATGAAGATTACCAGCTCAACTCGACATGGTTTTGGACGGATGACTGCCGCCCTCGCATTGACCCTCCTGCTGGCCGCCCTGCACTTGGCAGGCTTCAGAGTGCACGGCACGAGCAGCGCGACAGCGGCGGAACTCGCCGGAAGCTGCAACAATGTTGCGAGCGGGTTTTGTAACGAGTTCACCGGCTCTTCCTACCAGGCCGCATCCGTGCAACGGACCTGCGAAGGGCAGAAAATGTTGTACCTGGCCGGCGCCTGCCCGACCGAAAAGAGAGTGGGCACCTGCCTTGTCTACCAGGGGAAGAACACCGAGTCCTTCTACCGCTACTATGCCAATTTCCCGGGGGTGACCGTATCAGGTGGGGCCGAAGCCGCAGCCGAAAGCCAGTGCAAAAAGCTCAAGGGCGAGTGGCAATCTCACTAAGCTGCGCAGTCTTGGGGTCTACCTTCGCCGAATTCCGATGGTAGACCCCCAAGGACCGCCCACCTCGCCTCCTACTCCCCCCTCGCCAGCAGCCGCGCGGCGAGTTCCTTCACCTCCGGAGCATAGTCGCGGTGGCCGTAGAGACAGCCCTTGCTGCCGCTGATTCCGACCAGGGAGAGGGGCCGGGGGAAGACGTCGAAGCCGTGATCGAAGAGAGGGGGGAGGAGGGCCCGCTCGAGAAAGTAGCCCTGCCGGTCGTCGACCAGGCGGAAACGCCCGGCGAGGAAGGCGCGGTAGTAATCGACGGAGCACTTGTAGAAGGTGGTGGCGACGTAGTTGTTCCTCAGCCGGCGGAAGCAGGCTTCGAGCAGGCCGCAGCGGCTCGCCGTCCGCAGCAGCGTCCGCCGCCACGGTGCCAGGTTGCCGGGCAGGCCGAAGACCACAGGCTGCTTCCGGAAGCGGTGGTGGAGATCCGCGAAGTCCTCGACGAAGACCCGCCCGGTGACCTTGTAGAAGGAGGTCGCAGCGGCGAGGAGGCGGCTGTGGTCGAGGACGTGCTGTAGAATCTCGCCCTCGCCGTACCCCTTGCCGCGCAGCCGGAGTTCCTCGTCGTCGCCGCGGAAGGCGAGGATCTCCAGGCGTTTGCCATGCGCCTCCGCAAGCGCCGCCAGCCCGGCGAAGCGGTGGTCGATGCCGGTGTTGTCACAGAGAACGATGGCGGCGATGGGGGTCTGGCGGATCCAGCTGAGGAGTCCGCAGTAGGTCTGAAGGAGACGCTCGCGGGGGTCGACGAGGGTCAGGAAAGGGATCCCGGCGGCAGGGGCGACCGCCGAGGTGACGATCAGGATCGGGGTTTGCGGGTTCGTCACGCGGCGCGGCTCCCTCCTGGACTGCCGGGGCTCCATGCGATCAGCCCCGGACGGAATCCGGTCACGCCAGCGGCTGACGGACGATCGTCTTCCACTTGTCGGGCGCAGCCCGGCGGATATCGCTCAGGTAGATCTCGTGGTACCGGCCATTTCCGCCGGCTCCCCTGGCCTTCGATGAAGGCATGGACCCTGGCGATGGTCGGCCCCTCTTCGGAAAAGGGCCCGACGCGCATGATCTGTTCCAGGGAGTCGAGCTTTTCCGTGGTCGTCTCCTTCATCACCTGGCCCGGTGCGTCCGGTCCGGAGACTCCCCCGGAGCAGGCACTGTTCCAGAAGCCTCCTGGATTCCCCACAGCAAAAAACTTCCAGGGAAAAATGAATGTTGTATCTATTGATTATTAAATTGACTTTCTGAACCTCCAAACCGCTCATGAAGCGCGACCGGGGATATTTAGATTTATTTTTTTGCTAAAAATGCAAATTGCAGGTACTCAATGTCCTTATAGTATCCAAAGGTAAAAATTATTAACATTTTTACAAAAATATTATTGATTATTGAGTTTATTCCGAAATCATTATAATTAATTTTGTTTATTCCGCAAAATTTTTCAATATTAAACGAATTTTTTAGTAAAGTCCTTTTTATGCTTTGTTCTGTAAAAAACCTTAGGTGTGTACTATCCAAAATTCCTTCTTTTTTATATTCCCAATCCTTATATATTAATATTTCTTTTAAATTATAGTAATATCTTACGTTTGGAATCGAACCAACCAGAAAGGCATTATTTTTCATTTTCTTTTTGATCATTGAAAAAAACCATTCGTGGTCCTCCATGTGTTCTATAACGTCATTGCAAATAACCAAATCAAAATATTCATTCGGTAGTTCTTTATAGGTTTCTTCAATTTTCCCACAAAGTACCTTGTCTAGTTTATGAGAGGCTTTTTGGGCTGCTTCTTTGCATGGTTCAAGACCCCAGACTTCACAACCAACTTTCAAGTTTTGAGCGAAATTCCCTTCTCCGCAGCCAATCTCCAGGACTGTTTGGTAGTGATCGGGCAGGAAATTACGCATTTCCGGCCTCGCCTTTTGAAAATAAAGTGAATCTTTCAAGCCTTCTCCTTCTAAGGTCCTATTGGTGGCTTTGGGCGACCTTCAGCAAAAACCCGTGTTTATGGCAGCGGCTGGTGCTATGCCAAACGAAGTTTGGCAGAAAAAAGCGATTCGTTCTTGGCATGACAGCCCCCCCCCAGCATGTTTACCTTTCCCGGTGAATTATGGCCTCTTTCTTGCCCCCAAAAATCGGCCTATACCCAGCATTGTCCGGTTAAGAAATTGCAGTTGCAAGCTCACTAGATAAATCGTTTAATTTCAGTAGATTAGCAAAATTTTTGCTTGACATTTTGTCGTGAGAGCGGCGCGGCGTTTTTTCGTAACAGACTTCCTTTCAAG
>JBBQBQ010000015.1:0-25402 GCA_038317685.1 Desulfuromonadales bacterium
GCTTTGACCCGGACCATGAACACCTACGCGACCGCCAACAACCTTCTCAAGAACGTCAAGGTTGCCATCTCCGGAGAAGACCTGAGAGAGGGGCTGACCGCCGTCATTTCCATCAAAATTCCCCAGCCCCAATTCGAAGGACAGACCAAAACCAAGCTCGGCAACACCGAGGTAAAAGGCTATGTCGAGACGATAATGAATGAAAAGCTCGCCTCTTATCTGGAGGAAAACCCTCAAGTCGCCCGCAAAGTCCTGGAGAAGGGGATTGAAGCAGCCCGGGCTCGCGAGGCGGCCCGCAAGGCCCGTGATCTAACCCGGCGCAAGGGGGCGCTGGACGGGCTGTCGTTGCCGGGGAAGTTGGCCGATTGCCAGGAGAAAGATCCGGCACTTTGTGAAATTTACTTGGTCGAGGGCGACAGTGCCGGCGGTAGCGCCAAGCAAGGGCGTGACCGCCGCTTTCAGGCGATACTGCCCCTCAAGGGGAAGATTCTCAATGTGGAGAAGGCACGTTTCGACAAGATGCTGACCTCCAACGAGATCCGAACCTTGATCACAGCCATGGGGACAAGTATCGGCAAAGACGATTTCGATGTCACCAAGCTGCGCTACCACCGCATTATCATCATGACCGACGCCGATGTTGATGGCTCGCACATTCGCACCCTCCTCCTCACCTTTTTCTTCCGGCAGATGACGGAATTGGTCGAACGAGGTCATCTTTACATCGCCCAGCCCCCTCTTTACAAGGCCAAGCGCGGCAAGAAGGAAATCTACCTCAAGGATGAAGGGGCGCTGCAGGAGTTTCTCCTCAATGAAGGGGTCGAAGGGGTCACCGTCACGATGGCGAAAAGCGGCAAGGTGTTACGCGGCAAGCAGATCGTGCCGACCCTGCGCAACATCCTCGATTACAACAGCCATTTCGAAAAGATGCTCCACAAGGGAGTCAATCTCGAGGTCCTCAAAGTCTTCGTCCACGGGAAAGTACAGAACGGCTTTGCGGACATGATCGATCTTCAGCCTCTGGCCGAAAAACTCCGTAACATCGAGCCGCGTGCTGAATTCCAGGTCTTCGAGGAACCGGCCCGCATTCTCTTTACTCTCGGCAACATCCGAGCTCGCATCGACCAGACGGTTCTTGAACATCTCTCGTCCCACGAATATAAACTCCTCCTCCAGGCCTACCGACAGGTGGAGGAGATTTGCCTTTCCGAACAAGCCGTGGTTAGTTGCGAAGGGAAGGACGAGGAGATTATCGAAGACCGCCAGGAGCTTCTCAGGTTCTTTTTCGATCGCGCCAAGAAGGGGCAGTACATCCAGCGCTACAAGGGCCTCGGCGAAATGAACCCGGAACAGCTCTGGGAAACGACCATGAACCCGGAAAAGCGGGTCCTCCTGCAGGTGAAAATCGAAGACGCGGTGAATGCCGACGAGATTTTTACGATCCTGATGGGGGACCAGGTTGAACCCCGCCGGGAATTCATCGAAAACAACGCACTCAACGTCTCGAATCTGGACATCTAACGGCTGTCAACAAGGCCGGTGCGAAGGGGTGAGGTTTTTTTTCTGATCCCCCGACTATGGCCCAGGAAGCCGTTTTTGCGGAGAAACAACCATGCTCGAACAGCAGAACAAGGTCAGTGTCAATATCGAAGACGAGATGCGCAAGTCCTACATGGACTATGCCATGAGCGTCATCATCGGGCGCGCCCTACCCGACGTGCGCGATGGTCTAAAGCCGGTCCACCGCCGGGTTCTTTTTGCCATGAACGAACTCAGTAACGACTGGAACAAACCCTACAAGAAGTCGGCCCGCGTCGTCGGCGACGTCATCGGTAAGTACCATCCCCATGGAGATACGGCCGTCTACGACACCATGGTGCGCATGGCCCAAGACTTCTCCATGCGCTACCTGCTGGTCGACGGCCAGGGGAACTTTGGCTCAGTCGACGGAGACTCGCCGGCGGCCATGCGTTACACCGAGGTGCGCATGGCCAAGCTCGCTGCCGAACTCCTCGCCGATCTCGAAAAAGAGACCGTCGAATTCGGCCCGAACTATGACGATTCCCTCACCGAGCCCCTGGTCCTCCCCTGCAAATTTCCAAATCTTCTGGTCAATGGCTCCGAAGGAATCGCCGTCGGCATGGCGACCAAGATTCCTCCTCACAATCTCGGAGAAGTGATCGGCGCTCTCCTTGCCATTATCGACCAGCCGACCCTCGATTTCGAGGAACTCCTGACCCATATCCCTGGCCCCGACTTCCCCACGGGCGGTTTCATCCTTGGTCACGAGGGGATCCGTGACGCCTATGCGACCGGCCGCGGTATCATTCAAATGAGGGCCAGGGCTCTGGTCGAAAAGGACCGCCGCACCGGTAAGGAGGCGATCATCGTCTCCGAGATCCCCTTCCAGGTCAACAAGGCGCGCCTGATTGAAAAGATCGCCGACTTGGTCAAGGAAAAGAAGATCGAAGGGATCTCCGACCTCCGCGACGAGTCGGACCGCGACGGTATGCGCATCGTCATTGAACTGAAAAAGGAAAGTATCCCCCAGGTCATCCTCAACCAGCTCTACAAGATGACGCAGATGCAAGCTTCCTTCGGCATCATCATGCTCGCCATCGTCGGCAGTCAGCCCCGGGTTCTCGCCCTGCGGGAAGTCCTCGATCGCTTCCTCGACCACCGCAAGGAGATCGTGACCCGGCGCTGCATCTTCGAACTCAAAAAGGCCGAAGCGCGGGCACACATTCTGGAAGGGCTGAAGATCGCTCTGGAAAATCTTGACGAAGTGATCAAGATCATCAAGGAGAGCGCCAATCCCCTGGAAGCCAAGGAACGGTTGATGGGGCGGTTCACCTTCTCCGAGCTGCAGGCCCAGGCGATCCTTGACATGCGCCTGCATCGCCTGACCGGACTTGAGCGGGACAAGATCATCAATGAATACAACGAGATCCTGACCCTGATCCGTCGCCTTAAGGAGATCCTGGCGAGTGAAATCGAGATCTTCAAGATCATCAAGGACGAACTCATCGAGATCCGCGATAAGTTCGCCGATCCTCGCCGGACCGAAATCGTCGCCCGGACCGGTGAACTCTCCCTGGAGGATCTGATCGTTGAAGAGGACATGGTCGTCACCGTGACCCACTCGGGGTACATCAAGCGGAATGCCGTCTCCCTCTACCGCGCCCAGCGTCGCGGCGGCAAGGGTAAGACCGGCATCCGCCCCAAGGAGGAGGATTTCGTCGAACGGCTCTTCATCGCCTCAACCCATTCCTATGTTCTGATCTTCACCGATCAGGGGAAGCTTTACTGGCTGAAGGTTCACGAAATTCCCCAGGGAGGGCGAGCTTCCCGCGGCAAGGCGATCGTCAACCTGCTGCAACTCGCCGCCGGCGAAAATGTCATGACGATTCTGCCGGTCAAGGAGTTTGTGGGAGGGAAATACATCATCACCGCCACCCAACTCGGAACCATCAAGAAGACCGAATTGATGGCTTATTCCAATCCGCGAGTCGGTGGCATCATCGCCCTGACCATCGACGAGGGCGACCGGTTGATTTCCGCCCGCCTTACCGAAGGGGATATGGATATCCTCCTTGCCAGCAAAACCGGAAAATCGATCCGGTTTCCCGAGACTGACGTGCGGCCGATGGGGCGCACCGCTCGCGGGGTCCGGGGGATGATGCTGGAGAAGAAGGACCTGGTGATCGGCATGGAGACGGTCAGCGCCGTCACTTCAGCCACTCTGGTCACGGTGACGGAGAATGGTTACGGAAAACGCACCGACCTCGACGAATACCGGGTGCAGAGCCGCGGCGGCAAGGGGATCATCACGATCAAGACCTCCGAACGCAACGGTCAGGTGGTCGATATCAAGCTCTGCGACGAAGATTCCGACCTGATGTTTATTACCGACCGCGGAAAGGTCCTGCGAACCTCCGTCGGCGCCCTGTCGGTGATCGGCCGCAACACTCAAGGAGTGCGTCTGATGGTCCTTGAACCCGCCGAACGCATCGTCGCTGTCGCCAAGCTTGCCGAAAAGGACGAAGATGATGGAGATCCGGAAACTGCAGAAGAAACTTTTGCGGGAGGAGCTGAAGAGGAGGAGGAAGAGCTCTAGCCGACACCGCCTGCTGGTCACCGGAACGATCATCGCCCTGATCCTGATCTTTGCCGGAGCTGCCCTTTACCTGTACAATTTCGACAGGCTTCTGGAGCGGGATTTTCAGACCGCGGAGGATATGGTCGAACAGGGCGATTACCCGACAGCAGTGGAAGCGTTTCGAACCATCCAACGCCGGCACCCGAGCTTCCACCTCGCCACTCAGGCGCTTTACCAGGCTGCAGAGGTCCTCAACCTTTACCAGAAAGCCTATTCCGAAGCCTTGCTGGCCTATCTGCTGGTGGAAAAGGAATATCCGGATAGCGAGCAGGCGCGCCGGGCCCAGCGTCAAGTGGCGGAGATTTACAAAAACCGGCTACGCGATTACGGCGAGGCGATCGTCGCTTACCAGAAGCTTTTGGACGGCGGGGTGGAAGACGGCGACCGGGTCCACTATGAAATCGCCGACGCCTATTTCCGGCTCAATAATTTCGAACAAGCGCGAATCGAATTTGAAAGCCTTCTCAAAAACTGGCCGAAAAGCCCCCTCGTTCCTGAGGTTCGCTATCGAATCGCCACTGTCTATGCCCTCGATGGCGATCTCCGGGGCGCCGAGGGCGCCTACCGGGCGATGATTCGTGACTGGCCGACCGATCCCTTCGCTCTGGAGGCGCGGCTCGGTCTGGCCGGAGTCCTGGAACAGGAGGAGCAGTTGAAGGCCGCCCTCGGGATCCTGGAGGATCTGCGGGGGATTTACCCCAACCCGGAAGTTTTGGAAAGGCGCCTGGAGCAAATTCGGCAGCGGATTCGTAAAAAGCAGGACGCCATCTGACATGGATATGGAGAGCCTCGTGAGCTGTAACCAGGCCAAAGCGGCCTCATACATCAGACGTCACCGGGGGGAGCCATGAAGATTGGCGTCGTAGGTGCCGGTAGTTGGGGCACGACCCTGGCCGACCTGCTGGCGCACCAGGGTTATGCCGTGACCCTCTGGGCTTATGAGCCCGAGTTGGCGGAACGACTCCTTCGGACCCGGGAGAATGACCTTTTTCTGCCGGGGTTCCCACTCGCCCCCGGTCTTTCCTTCAGCAACGATCTGGCGGAAGTTGCCGCGGGAAAAGATCTCCTCCTGCTCGTCCCCCCCTCCCAGGTGATGCGTCGCGTTCTGCAACAGGCGGCGCCTCATATTGCCCACGGCACCTTGGTCGTCTCGGCCGCCAAGGGGATCGAGAACGACACCCTGCAATTGATGTCACAGGTCCTTGAAGAGGTTCTGCCGGGGATACTGACACCGCGCCTGGCGTTTCTCTCGGGGCCGTCCTTTGCCCGGGAAGTTGCCGCCGGCATGCCGACCGCGGTCGCCGTGGCAGCCGCTGACCCGGCGGTGGCCCGGGCCGTCCAGGAAACCTTCAGTACCGCCGCCTTCCGCGTTTACACCAATGACGACGTGGTCGGCGTCGAACTCGGCGGCGCCCTGAAGAACGTCATCGCCTTGGCCGCCGGGGTCTCAGACGGCCTCGGCTTCGGCCACAATACCCGCGCCGCGCTGATCACCCGCGGTCTGAAGGAAATGACCCGCCTCGGCTGCGCCCTCGGAGCCCGGGAGGCGACCTTCGCCGGTTTGGCCGGGATGGGGGATCTGGTCCTGACCTGTACCGGCGATCTTTCCCGCAATCGCAGCGTCGGTGTTGAACTCGGGCGCGGCCGTCGCCTGGCCGAGATCCTCGCCGGCATGACCATGGTCGCCGAAGGGGTCAAGACCACCCTTTCCGCCTTCCAACTGGCGGGCAGGCTCGGGGTCGAGGTCCCGATCACCGAACAGATGTACCTGATCCTTTATGGTGACAAGGATCCGCGCCAAGCGGTCACCGATCTGATGCTCAGAGATTTGAAACCAGAAGGACTCTGACAAGGAGCTGCTCATGAAGCGAATGCTGTTGGTCTTACTGTTCCTCTCCATGGCCGTCCCGGCCTGGTCGGTAACGACGGTCGTGATGAAGACCAGCTTTGGCGACATCACTCTGGAACTCGACGAAGCCAAGGCCCCTGTTACCGTCAAGAACTTTCTCACTTACGCCGAAGCCGGTCACTACGACGGCACCATCTTCCATCGGGTGATCGACGGTTTCATGATCCAGGGGGGCGGTTTCGACCTCAAGCAAGAGCGGCGGTCGACCACGGCGCCGATCAAAAACGAGGCGGGGAACGGCCTCAAAAACCTCCGCGGCACCATCGCCATGGCCCGCACCCCAGTCGTTGACAGCGCCACCGACCAGTTCTTCATCAACCTGGTCGACAATGCCTTTCTCGACCATCGGAGCGCCGATGCCCAGGGTTTCGGCTATGCCGTGTTCGGACGCGTCAGCGCGGGCCAGGAGGTCGTTGCCCGGATCGGCAAAGTTGCTACCCGGCCGGCCGGCGGTCCATTCCAGAATTTGCCGAAAGAGCCGGTGGTCATCCAGTCGGTCCGGCGCACCGGCAACTGATCCGAGCAGCCCCGAGGGCATCGACCTCGGCCAAAGGGGGGCGGATGACGAGTATCCGCATCATGACCTATAACATCCGCCAAGGGTTGGGGCGGGACGGCCGGGTCGCTCCGGAGCGAGCCTTGGCCGTGATCGGCGACGGAGCACCTGATATCGTCGCTCTCCAGGAGGTCACTCCCGGCGGCTGCCCGGGCCAACTGGCCCTGTTGGCGGAACAACTCGGCATGCGTTCCTATGGCGACCCCGTCTTTGGGGGGACTGCCTTCCTCTCCGACTATCCCCTCGCCGGCCTGCAGTCCTTCGACCTCGACGGCGGCTGGTGTCTGCGCGCCGATGCCGATATCGGCGGCAAGCGCCTGCACCTCTTCAACCTGCATCTCACCGGCGACGGTCACCACCGGCACCACCAGATTACCAAGCTCCTCGGTCCTGACCTGCTGGGAAGCAGCTCCCTGGTCTGCCCCTGCCTGATCCTCGGCGATTTCGGCGATTTCGGGTGGAGCCCTGGGAATATTGACTTGGCGCTGCAACTGCGCAAAATCCGCCGGCCCCTGTGGCGCGGCACTTTTCCGGCCTGCCTCCCCCTTGCCGACCGCGACCGGGCCTACGTCCAGGGAGATCTGCGGGTCCTCTCCGGCACCATCCTGCGTAGCCCCGAGGCGCGCAACGCCTCATCCCACCTGCCGTTGATCTTGACCGTACAGTTGTGCGATCCCCGCAGCTACCTGAGGCTTGAAAAGCTCAAGGCCAGACGGATGGAAATCGCCCCGGGCTGACCCCCCCTGCAGACACCGGTGTTAAGTTGCCGGTGGAGAACCGGGTCTGTCGCCGCCAGGAAGGAAAACTTTGTGAAGACGGTTGCCGACCGAAGCCGCGCGGCGCAGATCCTGGCCCTTCTGGAGCGGAGCTACCCCGACGCCGAATGCGCTCTGCACCATGCCACGCCCTGGGAACTGCTGGTGGCGACGATCCTCTCCGCCCAGTGCACCGATGTCCGGGTCAACCAGGTGACCCCGGAGCTTTTCCGCCGCTGGCCCGGGCCCGCCGAACTCGCCGCCGCCGACCCGGCCGAGATCGAAGAGACGATCCGCTCCACCGGCTTCTTCCGCAACAAGGCCAAAAATCTGCTCGGCTGCGCGGCGGCCGTGGTCGTCCGGCACGGCGGACAGGTGCCGGCCCGCATGGAGGAGTTGACACCGTTGCCGGGAGTGGGCCGCAAAACCGCCAACGTCATCCTCGGCAACGTCTTCGACACCCCCGGTCTGGTCGTCGATACCCACGTCAAGCGCATCGCCTATCGCCTCGGCTGGACGACGCAGACCGCCCCGGAGAAGGTAGAAGAGGATCTCTGCGCCCTGTTGCCGGCGGCAAAATGGACCCAGGCCAGTCACCTCCTCATCCATCATGGCCGGGCTCTCTGCAAAGCCCCAACCCCGCGCTGCACCCAGTGTCCGGTCTTGGCCCTCTGCCCGCGGGCGGGAGTGACGAAGTCGAGGTGACGGGGACGGAACAGGCGGCGCAAGGCGTTGCCGGGTGGTCGGAGTACAGGTGAACCTTTCAGGGTGGGTGGTGAAGGATTCCAGGCAGAGAGAGTCTTTATAATTTACATTCAAGAAAGCGCGGTCGCCTGATGAAAATTATCATTGCCCCCGATTCCTTCAAGGAGAGCCTGCCGGCCCTGGCAGTGGCGCAGGCGATCGAAGAGGGCTTTCGGGAGATATTCCCGGAGGCCGAATACCACCTTCTGCCGATGGCGGACGGTGGAGAAGGGACGGTGGCGACCCTGGTTGCCGCCACGGCGGGGAAGATTGTGGCGGTGCAGGTCACCGGACCCTTGGGCGACCCGGTCGCAGCTTTCTACGGGGTGACCGGCGACGGCCGGACGGCGGTCATTGAAATGGCTGCGGCGAGCGGCCTGGCCCTGGTCCCTCCGGCCTTGCGCAATCCGCTGTTAACCACCAGTCGTGGCACTGGGGAACTCATCCGGCACGCTCTCGACGCCGGTCTGCGGCAGTTTCTCATCGGCCTCGGCGGAAGCGCCACCAACGACGGCGGAGCCGGGATGCTGCAGGCGCTGGGGGTCAAGTTCCTCGATCGGGAGGAGCGGGAGATCGGCCTCGGCGGCGGGAGCCTCGAGCGGCTGGCACGGATCGATCCGAGCGACATCGATCCCCGTCTGCAACAAAGTCAAATAAACGTGGCCTGCGATGTGGATAACCCGCTGACGGGAGCCCACGGTGCTTCCGCGGTCTTCGGCCCACAAAAGGGGGCGACGCCGGAGATGGTCGCTCGTCTGGATGCCAATCTTCAACACTTTGCCGGACTCCTCGCCCGCGATCTGCGGCTGGAGGTGGCCGATCGACCTGGGGCCGGTGCGGCGGGTGGAATGGGGGCCGCCCTGCTGGCCTTTCTCGGGGCCGACTTGCGGCCGGGGGTGGAAATCGTCAGCGAGGTGGTCGGTTTGGCGGAGCGGCTGGTCGGAGCGGATCTGTTAATCACCGGGGAAGGGCGCATCGACGGCCAGACGGTGCGTGGCAAGGCCCCCCTCGGCGTGGCCCGTCTGGGACAGCGCCAGGGAGTTCCGGTCATCGCCCTGGCCGGGAGCCTGGGGGTCGACGCCAGCCTGGTCCACGGCTGCGGGATCGACGCCGTCTTCAGCGTGTTAGGGAGGGTCTGTACACTCGAAGAGGCATTGACAAAAGCCCCTGAAAATATCCGGTCCACGGCCCGCAATGTGGCGGCAACGATCAAATTGGCGCGAGGCTGACCGGAGCGATGGGTTATTTAGGCGCCGCCGGTTTTGCCTGCCACGCCGCAATTTTCGCCCGGAGTTCCGGCATCATCTTTTGCGCCGCATCGATACCGGCCTGCATGCAGCGTTTTTTCTGGGTGAAATCGAGCATCCCCACGTCACCGACCGACGGTTCGATGAGGACGTCGGCCTCCTTCCGCTTGTACTTCACATTCTCGGCACCCATGATGGTGATCGTCTGGAGCATCACATCGAGGATGTTGGTGATGTTGAAATTGGTCACGTTTTCACTGATATCGACGGCAATGACGAGCTCCGCCCCCCGCTCCCGGGCCACGGCGACCGGCAGGTTATCGACCACCCCGCCATCGACGAGCAGCAACCCCTGGTGGCTCACCGGGTTGAAGACCCCGGGGATGGCACTGCTGGCCCGCACCGCTTTCGCCACCGAGCCACGATCGAGGACGACCCTGGTGCCCCGGTTGAGATCGGTGGCCACGGCGGCGAAGGGAATTCGCAGTTCCTCGATATTCTCCTGTTTAACCTTGCTCCTGACGAACTCTTCCAGCTTCTCCCCTTTGGCAATCCCCATGCTCGTAAAGGCCGACATCAGGCCGTAGTCGAAGATGTTCTCCTTCTCCAGTGAAAAAGCCGTCCACTCCAACTCGAAGCTGTTGCCTTCCCCGGCGTAGAGGGCTCCGATGAGGCTGCCGACGCTGGTGCCGACGATCAGATCGATGGGGATCTTTTCCTGTTCAAGGGTCCGAATGACGCCGATGTGGGCGAAGCCGCGGGCGGCTCCGCCGCCGAGGACCAGGGCAATCTTGGGACGAAGGCCCGACCCGGTGGATGGTCCGGGCGGGAGGGTGGTCTGGCAGGCGGTGAGCAGACCGGCCAGGCCGGCAAGGAGCAGGACCATCGCAAGCTTCATGACCAAGACCCGGGTGTCAGACAGGGTGGATAGGGGTCGAAACACGGTGGTTGGGGTGTACGGTCGGGGTCTCAGGGGGTCTCCAAATCCATGCGGAAAAAGTCACGGGCCTTGAGTTTCAGAGCCTCCAGGGCGGTGCGGGTCGGGGCGGTGCCGGGGGCAAAGGCTTCAATAACAGCCTGGGGATTTTCTTCCGGAACGAGCAGGCCGGTCGCGGCATCGATCGGTCGGAACTCGATGCTGTCGGGGACCGGAAATTCCCGGGGCGGGTAGCGTTTGGCAACCGCGTCCATGAAAGCGACCCAGGCGGGGAGTGCGGCGCGGGCGCCGGTCTCTTTCGAACCCAAGGGCCGTTCCTGGTCGAAGCCGACCCAGGTCACCGCGACCAGTTGGGGGAAGAAACCAGCGAACCAGGCGTCCTTGAGATCGTTGGTGGTGCCGGTCTTGCCGGCTGCCGGCCGGCCGAGGCTTTTGGCGAGCTGGCCGGTGCCGTTCTGCACCACGCTCTCCATGAGGTTGGTGATCAGGTAAGCGGTCTCCGGCGAGATGACCCGTTCCGCGGAGAGGCGGATCAGCCGCTGGCCCGGCCCGGGGCCGCCGGGAAAATCGGCAGGATCGGTTGATTCGAGGATGCGTCCGTCGCGGTCGCGGATCGAGGTTATGTAGCTCGGCGTCAGCCGCACCCCGCCGCTGGCGAAGACGGTGTAGGCCGTGGCCAGTTCCATGGGCGTCACTGCCGCGGACCCCAGGGCCAGGGTCAGGTCGCGGGGGAGGGGGGATTCGATGCCGAGTTTGCGGGCGTAGTTGATGACATAGCCGACGCCGATGTCCTCCAGGACCTTGATGGTGACGACGTTGGCCGAATGGGTCAACGCCTCCCGGAAGGTCATCGGACCGCCGAATTTGCCGCCATAGTTCTTCGGCTTCCACTCGATCTCCTCGCCGGACGGGGAACGGTCTTTGTAAATCACCGGGGTGTCGAGGATGACCGTGGCGGGGGTATAACCCTTGTCGAGGGCTGCTGCGTAAATGATCGGTTTGATCGCCGAGCCGGGAAGGCGACGGGCCTGGATGACCCGGTTGAACTGGCTGCGGGCGAAGTCGTAACCGCCGACCATGGCTTTGACCTGACCGTTCTGGGGGTCGATGGCCACCAACGCGCCTTCCGCCTCCGGTTCCTGTTCCAGGGCGAGTTTGAGGGGTCCCTGGGCCGGGACCTCCAGAATTTTGACCTCAAGCAGGGAGCCGACCGGCAAGCGGGAATCTCCCCCGTCGAGATTGCCGTGAGCCCGCATGCCGCGCGGGGCCAGCCGCACCGTGCCGGCCCATTGGCAGTCAGTCAGGGGAATTTCCCCTCTGCGATCACCGATCCGGACCTCCAGCGCCGGGCCGTGGGTCCCGGACAGAACCCCCTCTAGAACGCGGCCGCTGACCAGCGGGCTCCTGGCCAGGTCACTCCTCTGGGCGGCGAGGAAGGCGGCCTCCTCGGCCTCACTGAAGACCTGCTTCGGCCCCCGGTAGCCGCGGCGCTTGTCGAGGTTGCGCAGGTTGTCGCGGACCGCATTTTGGGCCGCCTCCTGCAGGGCCAGGTTCATGCTGGTGCGAACTTCCAGACCTTCAGAGTAGAGCGTATCGGCGCCATAGGTCCCTTCCAGATAGCGGCGCACCTGTTCGCTGAAATAGGCAGCGAGGTTGCCATGGTCGTTGCCATGGGAGCGGATGACCAGCTCCTGGCTTTCGGCCATCTGCGCCTGCAAGGGAGCGATATATCCTTCCGCCACCATGCGGCCCAGGACGTACTTCTGGCGTTCCTTGGCGCGAGGGAAGTTCTGATAGGGGGAATAGCGGCTCGGCGCCTGGGGGAGGCCGGCGAGAAGGGAGCACTCGGCGAGGGAGAGCTGGTCGATGGTTTTGTCGAAATAGGTTTCGGCGGCGGCCGCCACCCCGTAAGCGCCGTGGCCGAGGTAGATCTGGTTGAGGTAGAGGAAAAGGATGTCTTCTTTGGAAAGGGTCTTCTCCATCCGCCACGCGAGGATTGCTTCCTTGAACTTGCGGGAGAATTTTTTTTCCGGGGTCAAAAGGAGACTTTTGGCGACCTGCTGGGTGATGGTGCTGCCCCCCTGGACGATGCCGCCGGCGAGTACATTCTTCATCGCGGCGCGCAGGATCGAGATCAGGTCGATCCCTTGATGCTGGAAGAAGTTGGAGTCCTCGGCGGCGACGAAGGCCTGGATCAGCTGCTTCGGCATTTTGGCGACCGGCACCACGATCCTTCGCTCCCGGGCATATTCGGCAATGGTGCCGCCGTCGTCGCTGAGGACGCGGGTAATGATCGGTGGTCGGTAGTCGGCGAGGGTATCGACCTTGGGAAGCGTGCGGGCAACGTAAAGGTAGCCGCCGAGCAGAACGGCGGCACCGAAGCAGGCGAGGCCGAGCAGCGTCAGGAGGGAAAACAGGATGGAACGAGGCAACTTCATGGGGGGCAGACTCCGCAACCAAAGCTTGTCTTATAGCACAGCAGGAGGGTTCTGAGCAAGGTTTGCCATTGGCGCCCCCAAAGGGGGTGTGGTATAGTTCCTCCCAATGTTGCGCCGGTTGATCGGAGTTTCATCAAGGAGGAGTCATGAAGCGAAGCGTCGCCATCCTGCTGGTGGCAGGAGTGACCGTCTGGGGTTGCGCCATGTTCCGTTCCTGGACGGCGATCCCCCCGCCAGGCGGTTGCGATCAGTGCCATACCGTGCCGATCAACAACGATTGGCAATTGGCCTACAAGCCGGCGACCATCAACGACGAGACCGGTCGCAATGCCTGGCAGCGACCCGAGTCGATCGTGCCGCCTGAGGTTTCCTCGCTCGAGGAAAAAAAGGTCACCGAACAGCGTTGCTTCCGCTGCCACAAGGGCCCCGATACGGCCCATGCGGAGTATAAGGGGCGCTACCACCACTAACGGGGCTGATGAGAAATGCCCTCGACTTTGGCGCATCGTTCCTCCCCGACCGACCGCTGATTCCCCAGGATTTCAGGCACCCTGCTCTGGGCCTTGTTTCTGCACGTAGAGATCGGGGTTTTGAGCATTCCGACCACCCCGTTCTGCCGCAACGCCAGCCGCAAGACCCTCTCCAGCGCCGGGAAGGGTCTTTTTATCATCGGAGGATATCATGTTTCGTCGCACCAAGATCGTTGCTACCCTTGGACCCGCCAGCGATTCGGAGGAGCGGCTGCTGGCCCTGATGGAGGCCGGGGCCGATGTCTTTCGTCTCAACTTCTCTCACGGCCAACAGGCCGACAAAGCGGTCCTGATCAAACGCATCCGCGAGCTCTCCACCCAGCGCCGGCGGGCGGTCGCCATCCTCGGCGATCTGCAGGGACCGAAGATCCGCACCGGGGTCATGGCCGGCGGCGCCCTGGAATTGACCGCCGGCGAGGAGGTGACGATCACCACTCGCGACGTGGTTGGGGCCGACGGCCTGATCCCCACCATCTACAGCGCGCTCCCCGGTGATGTCCATCTCGGTGATCCGATCCTCCTCGACGACGGCCTGCTCGAACTGGAAGTTTTGGAAAGCGGCGAAACCGAGGTGCGCTGCCGGGTGCGGGTCGGCGGGACCCTCAAGGACCGCAAGGGGATCAACCTGCCGGGGGTGGCGGTTTCGGCCCCGGCCCTTACCCCCAAGGACCGGGAGGATCTCGCCTTTTGCATCCGCCAGGAGGTCGACTACGTCGCCCTTTCCTTCGTACGCTGTGCCGCCGATGTCATCGAACTCAAGGACATCCTGCTGCGGGAGAAGTCCGATATCCATGTCATCGCCAAGATCGAGAAGCCGGAAGCTGTGGCCGATTTCGATGCTATCCTCGCCGTCGCTGACGGCATCATGGTCGCCCGCGGCGATCTCGGGGTGGAGATGCGCCCTGAAAAAGTCCCGCTGATCCAGAAGCGGATCATCCGCCAGTGCAACATTGCCGGCAAGCCGGTCATCACCGCGACCCAGATGCTGGAAAGCATGATCGAACACCCCCGGCCGACCCGTGCCGAAACCTCCGACGTTGCCAACGCCATCCTCGACGGGACCGATGCCGTCATGCTCTCGGCTGAAACCGCCTCGGGGAGATACCCGGTGGAAGCCGTGGCTTTGATGGTAAAGGTGGCCGAGGACGTGGAGGGGGATTCGGCCCTTCAAGAGCGTGCCTATCATCCCCTCGGCGAAATGCTCGGTTACCGGCGTCTCCCCGAGGCGATCGGCCAGGCCGCCTGCCGGGTGGCGGATATGATCGGGGCCGCCGCTATCCTCGCCTTTACCCAGACCGGAAGCACCGCGGCGCTGGTCGCCAAGTACCGGCCGGCGCTGCCCGTCTTCGCCGTCACCCCGACCCAGGCGGTGCGCCGCCGCCTGACCCTCTATTCCGGGGTGCGTTCCATCCGGGTCGATATCGAGGGGGACACCGAGGGCCAGATCCGTTCGGTCGAAGCAGCGGTGCTGGAGGCCGGTGTCCTCAAGCGTGGCGACGTCGTCGTCATCACCATGGGGAGCCCGGTGTCCGCGCCGGGGACAACCAACCTCCTGAAGATTCACCGTCTGGGAACCAGTCCCTTTTACGAAGTCCATTAAGTTCAGGGAGTGGTTTGGGGTGCTGTCCGGTGCGATTCTCCTCTGGGAAAACAGGCCCTTGTCGGCTATGATGGGCGCCGGAGAGCGGTGCCTCGGGGTGGGACGCTGCTGTCCCCCGGGAGCCCGATGCAATTTACCGACTACCAAGCCAAATACTTCGCGTATGAGCTGACCAAGCGCTGCCCTTCGGATAGCATCGAGAAACTTGCTGCCACAGTCGCCGGGGCGCAGGTCGATCTGAATCCCCATCAGGTCGATGCGGCGCTCTTCGCGTTCAAGTCGCCACTTTCGCAAGGGGCGCTTCTGGCCGATGAAGTCGGTCTCGGCAAGACCATCGAGGCGGGGCTGGTCATCTCGCAGAAGTGGGCCGAGCGCAAGCGCCGGATTCTGGTTATTACCCCGTCGAATCTACGTAAACAGTGGCATCAGGAGATGAACGAGAAGTTTTTCCTTCCCTGTACCATCCTCGAAGCCAAGCCCTACAACGCCGCCATCAAGCAGGGGAACTTCCGCCCCTTCGACAATCAGGATGCCGTCGTTATCTGTTCCTATCAGTTTGCCTGCGGCAAGGCCGCTGATGTTCATGCCACGCCCTGGGATCTGGTCGTCATCGACGAGGCCCACCGGCTGCGCAACGTCTACAAACCCGCCAACGTTATAGCTAATACCCTCAAGCGTGCCCTGGCGCAGAAACATAAATTACTGCTGACGGCGACGCCGCTGCAAAACTCCCTGCTCGAACTCTTTGGTCTGGTCAGTTTCATCGATGAGTACACCTTCGGCGACCTGAAGAGCTTTCGCGAGCAGTTCGCCAATCTGAATCAGGAGCAGGTCTTCCAGACGTTACGGGATCGGCTGCGGCCGGTCTGTCACCGCACCCTGCGGCGGCAGGTCACCGCCTACGTGCCGTACACCAAGCGCCACCCGCTGGTCGAGGAGTTTACCCCGGAAGAGGGTGAAGACCGTTTGTATGCGCTGGTCTCCGATTATCTGCAACGCGACAATCTTCAGGCACTGCCTGCCAGCCAGCGCACCCTGATGACGCTGGTGCTGCGCAAGCTGCTGGCGTCGTCGACCTTCGCCATTGCCGGTGCTTTGAATACGATTTCCAACCGCCTTAAGCTCAAACTTAAACGCCAGGAACCGACTCTGTCGTTGGAAGATGAGCTGGATGAGGATTACGAAGCCCTCGATGAAACCGCCGAAGAGTGGGACGATGTAGGGGCGATTCATGAATCGCCCATGACCGCAGAAGAAATCGGTGCGTTGGAACGGGAGATCGCCGACCTCGATGGCTTTGCGCATCTGGCCACCTCCATTGAGCACAACGCCAAAGGCAAGGCACTGCTCAAGGCCCTCGGGGTGGCGTTCAAGAAGACTGTGCAACTCGGCGCTCCGCAGAAAGCGATCATCTTCACCGAGTCGCGCCGTACCCAGAGTTATCTGCTGCGCCTGCTGGCCGACAGCCCGTATAGTGAGGGGATCGTTCTCTTCAACGGCTCGAATGCCGACGAACGCTCGAAGCTGATCTATGCGAATTGGGTCGAACGTCATCGAGGGAGCGACAAGATCACCGGTTCGCGCACGGCGGATATGCGTTCGGCGCTGGTCGATTACTTCCGCGACGAGGGGCGGATCATGATTGCCACCGAGGCTGGGGCCGAAGGCATCAACCTTCAGTTCTGCTCGCTGGTGGTCAATTACGATCTCCCCTGGAATCCCCAGCGCATCGAGCAGCGCATCGGCCGCTGTCATCGTTACGGGCAGAAGCACGACGTGGTCGTGGTCAATTTCATCAACCGCAAGAACGAGGCCGACCAGCGGGTCTTCCAGCTCCTCTCCGAGAAGTTCCAACTCTTCGAAGGGGTCTTCGGCGCCAGCGACGAGGTTCTCGGCGCCATCGAGTCGGGGGTCGATTTCGAGAAGCGCATTGCCGACATCTATCAGCGCTGCCGCCAGACCGACGAGATCAAATCAGCCTTCGATCAGCTTCAGCTCGAATTGAGTCTGGAGATCAACGAGGCGATGACCTCAACCCGGAAGAAACTGCTGGAGAATTTCGACGACGAGGTGCGCGAAAAGCTCAAAGTTCGCGACGAGGATTCCAAGGCCTATCTCAACCGCTTCGAGCGGCTGCTGATGCAGTTGACCCGCCACGAGCTGCGCGATCATGCCGACTTCCAGGGCGATGCCACCTTCCGCTTGCGCTCTCACCCCTATCCGGAGCAGGCCAAGCAGATTCCACTCGGTCTCTACGAACTGCCACGGCGCAGCGGTGAGGCGCATCTCTTCCGGCTCAACCATCCCTTGGCCGAGGCCTTGGTGGAGTGCGCCAAGGGGCGGTCACTGCCGCTGGCCGAGATGCGCTTCGATTACGACAGTCACGCGGGGAAGGTCACCATCCTGGAGCCGCTGCGCGGGAAATCGGGCACCCTGACCGCGTCGCTCTTTTCCGTTGAGTCCCTTGATCAGGGGGAGGATCACATCATCCTCTCGGCGGTCAGTGACGATGGTGTGGCTCTCGACGAAGAGACGGCGGCACGGCTGCTCAGCCTGCCGGGGGAAGTCGCTGGCGAGGTTGCTGGGCGTCAGAGTCTGGAGCAACTGGAGGGGCTGACCCGGCAGAAGCAGTCCGCCATTCAAAAGGGGATTTCCGAGCGCAACGCCAAGTTCTTCGAGGCCGAGGCCGACAAGCTCGATGGCTGGGCCGACGATCTTAAGCTCGGCTTAGAGCGGGAGATCAAGGAGATTGACCGGCAGATCAAGGAGGCGCGGCGGTCAGCGACGACAGCGCTGACACTGGAGGAGAAGCTGGTCGGGCAGAAGCAGATCAAGGCGCTGGAGTCGCAGCGCAATCAGAAGCGGCGATCGCTCTTTGAGGCGCAGGATCAGGTCGATCGGCAGCGTGAGGAGCTGATAGCGCAGATCGAGGGGAAGTTGCAGCAGCAGACAGCGCTGGTCACCATTTTTACGATTCGTTGGGGGGTCGAGTAGAAAGTACGATCAAAGTGACTTTTTCTGTCTCGGGCCGAGGGCAACATATGCTAACAAGGACGCTTATTGGAGGGGGACAATGGCAGATTCCTTACAGAACTTTGGTGGTGATTGGACGGCAGAAAAGCTGTCGAGGGTGCAGAAATACCTGACGGCATACACAACCGCCCTCAAAAACACTTCGTTCAGGTTGATCTACATCGACGCCTTTGCCGGCACCGGCTATCGGAACATCAAGAGCATCGACAATCAGCAAGGGCTGATGTTTCCCGATCTGGCCGAAGGGGAGGCAGAAGCCTTTCATGCCGGCTCAGCCAGAATCGCGCTGGAAACCAGCCCACGTTTCGCCGACTACTATTTTATCGAACAGTCAGCGAAAAAATGCGCCGAGCTTGAAAAACTCAAGGAAGATTTTCCCGAACAGGCGCAGAATATTCATATTCTCAACGAGGATGCCAATGCGGCACTGTTGCGGATTTGTGATGCCTCGTGGAAGCGCCGAAACCTGCGCGCGGTGCTCTTTCTCGATCCCTTCGGCATGAACGTATCGTGGCAGACCATCGAGGCCATCGCCAAGACCGAAGCCATCGACATGTGGTACCTTTTCCCCCTCGGCGTGGGCGTTAATCGGCTTCTGACCAAGGATGGGGTTATCCCGGACGCGTGGCAAAAGAAGTTGGACAATATTTTCGGCTGCTCCGACTGGAAGGAGAATTTCTACAAGACCGAAGTCAGGCAGGGGTTGCTGTGGGATGAAGAGGTAACCACCAAGACCGGCGACTTCGGTCAGATTGCCGACTACTTCGTCAAACGATTGGACAGCATTTTTGCCGGAGTGGCGAAGAAACCGTTACAGCTCTATAACTCGCGAAAAAATCCGCTTTATTTGCTCTGCTTTGCCTGCGGCAACAAAAATGGCGCACCGATTGCGCTCCGCATTGCCGAGAATATTTTGAAGGGAAATTGACATGGCCGCCAACTCAGCCATCGAATGGACCGGCTCAACCTGGAATCCGGTGACCGGCTGCGTGAAAATCAGCCCCGGCTGCAAGCATTGCTATGCCGAGCGCATGGCGAAGCGCTTGCAAGCCATGGGGCAGAAGAACTACGTCAACGGCTTTGAGCTGGCGCTGCATCCACATGCGCTGGAGCTACCGCTGGCGTGGAAGAAGCCGCAGACGATCTTCGTCAATTCGATGAGCGATCTCTTTCTGGACGAAGTACCGATCGCTTTCATTCATCAGGTCTTCGACGTAATGCGCCGGGCACACTGGCACACCTTCCAGGTTCTTACCAAGCGGGCCGAGCGGCTGGCTGCATTGAGCCCGGAACTGCCGTGGGCAAAGAATATCTGGATGGGGGTCAGCGTCGAGAATAGCGACTATGCCGTACGCGTTGATCATCTGCGGGCCACCGGGGCGCAGGTCAAGTTTCTCTCCATAGAGCCGCTGCTGGGGCCGGTGCCCAATCTGAATTTGCAAGGGATCGACTGGGTGATCGTCGGCGGCGAGTCCGGGCCGGGGGCGCGGCCGATGAAAGAGGAGTGGGTGGTCGAGATCAGGGAGCAGTGTCTGCGGGCTCGGGTGCCTTTTTTCTTCAAGCAGTGGGGCGGGGTGCGAAAGAAAAAGGCCGGGCGGGAGTTGCAGGGGCAAACGTGGGAGCAGATGCCGGGGCAGTTTCGGGAACCTGTTCAAACAGGGCTGTTATGAGAAGTGGCAAGGTGGTGGCCCGCGGCCAGGACCGGGCACCCGCTACAATCGGGCACCCGCAAGGGGCGCCCCTACAACGACGGATCGTAATTGTTTTGTAGGGATACCCCTTGCGGGTATCCAGATTCAGGAAGTGCCTGTGATATTCCATCCCGACAAACATCACCGCCGTTCCATCCGACTGAAGGGCTACGACTATTCCCAGGATGGTGCGTATTTCATCACGCTATGCACGCATGACCGTGGTTGTCACTTCGAACGGTTCGATCAATTGCGGCAAATTGTCGATGCGCAGTGGCGGGGCATACCGGAACGCTTTCCGGGCGCGATGCTGGATGAATACGTGATCATGCCCAACCATTTCCACGGGATTATTGCCATATGTAGGGACACCCCTCGCGGGTGTCCAGATTCGGTTCATCCACAATCTGGGCACCCGCAAGGGGCGCCCCTACGAAAGTCAGATATCGGCAGCATTGTCGGTTCGTTCAAGTCGTTGTGCGTGACCGATTGGCTGAAGACCATCAAGGCTGAAAACCTTGACGCCGGCGGAAAGTTCTGGCAGGGCAACTATTACGAGCATGTCATTCGCAACGAAGCTGAACTGGAACGTATTCGTCAGTATATAGCCGATAATCCTTTGCAGTGGGAATCGGACCGGGAAAATCCCGGTTTTATCAAGCCGTCAAACGTTCAAGAAGAGCATTGGATGGTGTAACGATTCGGGCACCTGCAACAATCGGGCACGGACATGATTTTGTAGGGATACCCCTTGCGGGTATCCAGATTCCGGGATTCCGGATTTCACGTTCCAAAATCCATGAACAACCAGGGCACCCGCAAGGGGTGCCCCTACGGTGACCGTGATTTTGCAGGGGATACCCTTGCGGGTATCCTGGGTAATGTTTCAAAATCGATGGCAATCGGGCACCCGCAAGGGATGCCCCTACAATGATGAATCGTAATTGGTTTTGTAGGGATACCCCTTGCGGGTATCCTTGGTTCTGATCGTCATAAATCCGGGCACCCGCAAGGGGTGCCCCTACGGGATAAACGATGACCAAAAAACAAAAACTCGAACTCACCTGGATCGGCAAGGAAACGCGGCCGAAGCTGGAACCTCGCATTTTGCTGGAAGACCCGGAAAAGTCGTACCATGCGCCGCACCGGGTGACGGGGGGTGATCTCTTCGACAACCGGCTGATCTTCGGCGACAACCTGCTGGCGCTGAAGGCGCTGGAGCAGGAGTTCGCGGGGAAGGTGAAGTGCGTCTTCATCGACCCCCCCTACAACACCGGCAGTGCCTTTACCCACTACGACGACGGGGTGGAGCATTCAATCTGGCTGTCGCTGATGCGCGACCGGCTGGAGATTATCCGCAATCTGCTTTCGGAGGACGGATCGTTGTGGATCACCATTGATGATAACGAGGCGCACTATCTGAAGGTGTTGTGCGATGAGGTGTTTGGGCGAAAAAACTTTATTGCAAATGTAATGTGGGAGAAGAAATTTTCACCTCAAAATGACGCAAAGTGGCTGAGCTTAAATCATGACCACATACTTGTTTTCTCTAGAAACAAAGATATTTAGCGTCCAAATCTTTTGGCGAGAAGTTTAAAACAAGAGAAAAATTTCAAGAACCCAGACAACGACCCAAGAGGACGTTGGAGTTCAGCAGACTACACATGCGCTAAGTCGAAAGAAGAACGCCCGAATCTTTACTATCCGATACGAAATCCAAATACTAATCAAGAAATATGGCCAAATTCAATCAGGGTTTGGGCTTTCGAGAAAAGTTCTCATGATAGAAATGTCGAAGAAAGTCTCCTCTGGTGGGGCAAAAACGGAGACAATCCCGTTCCCCGCTTGAAAAAATTCGCTGATAGAGTCAGAGAAGGAACAGTGCCAACAACTGTTTGGAGGCACGAAGATGTTGGTAACAACCAAGATGCAAAAAGGGAAGTCATAACGTTTAATAAAGTTGATCCGTTCGCTACTCCGAAACCAGAGAGCTTAATCCAGCGTGTCCTCGAAATTGCCACCAACCCCAACGACCTCGTCCTCGACTCCTTCGCCGGTTCCGGCACCACCGGCGCCGTGGCCCACAAGATGGGCCGCCGCTGGATCATGATCGAACTGGGCGAACACTGCCACACTCACATCATCCCCCGCCTGCAAAAAGTCGTCGACGGCACCGACCAGGGCGGCATCAGCAAGGCAGTGGAGTGGAAAGGGGGTGGCGGTTTCCGCTACTACAAGCTCGCTCCGTCGCTGATGGAGCAGGACAAGTGGGGAAACTGGATCATCTGCAAAGAGTACAACCCCGCTATGCTCGCCGAGGCGGTTTGCAAACTCGAAGGCTTCGTCTATGACCCGTCCGACAGCCTCTACTGGCGGCACGGGCACTCCACCGAGACCGACTTCATCTACGTCACCACCCAGAACCTGAGTCACGAACAGTTGCAGGCCCTCGCCGAAGAAGTCGGTGCCAGCCGCTCGCTGCTGGTCTGCTGCTCCGCCTTCCGGGGCCGCGCCGACGCCTTCGCCAATCTGACCATCAAGAAGATCCCCAATGCCGTCCTCTCCCGATGCGAATGGGGGCACGACGACTACAGCCTCAAGGTCGAGAATTTGCCGCAAAAGCCACTCGAGCCGGGGCAGATGGGGTTGAATTTGTAGGGATACCCCTTGCGGGTATCCGGTTCTGGTTATCCAGGATTAGAGCGGAAATAACCACACACCCGTCAAACAGGGCACCCGCGAGGGGTGCCCCTACAGGAAAACCATATGAACCGTCACGTCAATGCCATCTCCGGCCGTCTGAGCCTGCGCCCGCCGCAGCGCACCTCCCTCGAAATCCTCGACCGCGTCACCGAGATCGTCTCGCCGCACAAAGAAGCCGATCTGGCGGCGGCGCTGGCGATCATCCAGAGCGAATACCCGACCGTCACCAACTTCGAGCGGGAGTTCCCGTCCCTCTGCTTTGCGCTGGCCACCGGAGTGGGCAAAACCCGTCTCATGGGCGCGTTCGTCAGCTACCTGCACTTGGCCCATGGGATCAACAACTTCTTCGTTCTGGCGCCAAATTTGACCATCTACAACAAGTTGATTGCCGACTTCAGCAATCGCAATCACCCCAAGTACGTCTTCAAGGGGATCGCCGAATTCGCCTCCTATCCGCCGGACATCATCACCGGCGACAACTACGAGTCGAAGGCCGGGACCCTCTTCGATGCCCTGGTACCGGTGAAGATCAACATCTTCAACATCTCCAAGATCAACTCCGAGGTGCGCGGCGGCAAGTCGCCCCGGATCAAACGCCTCTCCGAGTACATCGGCGAGAGTTATTTCGATTATCTGGCCGGTCTCAAGGACCTGGTCCTGCTCATGGACGAATCGCACCGCTACCGGGCCTCGGCGGGGATTCGGGCGATCAACGAACTGAAACCGATCCTCGGCCTGGAGCTGACCGCCACCCCCTTTGTCGAAACCACCAAAGGCGCGGTCCCGTTCAAGAATGTGATCTACGACTATCCGCTGGCCAAGGCGATGGCTGATGGCTTTGTTAAAGAGCCGGCCGTCGTCACCCAGAAGGACTTCAACCCGCGCGACTTCACGCCGGAGAGGATCGAAGAGATCAAGCTCGAAGACGGCGTGCGTCTGCACGAAAGCGTCAAGGTCGAGCTGGAGACCTATGCCCGCCAGACCGGCCAGGCGATCGTCAAGCCCTTCATGCTGGTGATCGCCCGCGATACCACACATGCCAAACAGTTACTGGCGCTGATCCAGTCGGTGAAGTTCTTCGAGGGGCGCTACAAAGAGAAGGTCATCCAGGTCGATTCGAGTCAGACCGGTGCCGACGAAGAGGTGATGATCCAGCGACTTCTGGCGGTAGAGTCGACCTCCGAGCCGACGGAGATCGTCATTCACGTCAACATGCTTAAAGAAGGTTGGGACGTCACCAACCTCTATACGATCGTCCCGCTGCGCGCCGCCAATGCCCGCATCCTCATCGAACAGTCGATCGGGCGCGGCCTGCGTCTCCCCTATGGCAAAAAGACCGGAGTCACCGTTGTCGACCGTCTCAATATCGTCGCCCACGACAAGTTTCAGGAGATTATCGACGAGGCCAACCGCGCCGGGTCGGTGATCCGTTTGCAACAGGTCATCCTGGAGCCGGAGAAGGATTACCAGAAGAAGACCACGGTCGTCTCCTCCTCGACTATCGAACAGAAGCTGGGGCTGGCATCCGTAACCGTCGCCCCGGTATTGCCGGGAGCTTCGCCGGTGCCGCCACCGGTACCAATTTTCAAGACCGTGATGGAACAGCAGATTGCCCAAAAAGTCTACGAGGTGATCCAGCAGCACGAATTCCTGCCAAGTTCTTCCGAACTGGTCAAGGAGGAGATGGCCGCGAAAATCACCCGGCAAGTCGAGGCCGAGCTGGCTCCGGCACAGATGGAACTAGCCGGGGTGGTCGAACGGCCCAACGTGGCGGAGATCGTCGCCAAAACCACGGCCATGGTGATCCAGCAATCGATCGACATCCCCCGGATATTGGTCGTGCCCAAGGGCGAGGTGACCCTCGGCTATCACCCCTTTACCCTCGACGCCAAGACCATCCATTACCAGCCGGTCTCCCGCGACCTGCTCATCAAGCATTTGCGCACCAGCCAGGAAGATACCTTGAGCGCCCTGGGCGGCATCGAGCGCGAAAATCGGCTGGAAGACTATCTGGTGCGGGCGTTGATCGATTTTGGCGACGTCTCCTACGATGCCCACGCCGATCTGCTCTATGACCTCTCCGGGCAAATGGTCCGTCACCTGCTCGGATACCTGAAGGAAGAGGAAGCCCGTAACGTCCTTCAGTATTACCAGCGGCAACTGGCCGAGTTTATTCATGCCCAGATGCAGGCCCATCAATGGGAAAACGCCGTCGATTACGAAGTGCGGATCAGCAAGGGTTTCTCAACCCTGAAACAGAGCGCCTTCACCGCCGCAGCCGATGGTGTCCGGCACTTTCGCCCGCCCGTCGATGAAAAGAACAAGATCGGCCAGATGGTCTTCGGCGGCTTCCAGCGTTGCCTCTATCCGGTCCAAAAATTCGACTCGGACACCGAGCGTCGCTTCGCGGTGATTCTCGAAAAAGAGTCCGATCCCTCCATCCAGAAATGGTTCAAACCCGCGAGGAGTCAGTTTCAGATTTTCTACAAATGGGGGCAGGATCATCTCGAATATCAGCCTGACTTCGTGGTCGAAACGACGGACAAAATCTACATGGTCGAGACCAAAGCGCGGAACGAAATGGAGTCGGCCGAAGTCCTGGCCAAACAGGCCGCTGCCGTCAAATGGTGCGGCCACGCCTCGGACCATGCCCGGAGCAATGGCGGGAAAAAATGGACGTATCTGTTGATCCCGCATGATATGGTAATGGAAAATATGACCTTGGCCGGCCTGACAACCCTTTGCCGCTGATCATCCGTCAGCATTGAGGTTTTGCGATGAAGAAAGCCGTGGTCCTCTACAGCGGCGGGCTCGATTCGACGACGTGCATGGCGATCGCCCGCCAGGAGGGCTTCACCCCCTACGCCATCAGTTTCGCCTACGGCCAGCGCCACGCCGTCGAACTGGAGAAGGCCCGGGCCTATGCGCCGCGCAGCGGGGCGGCCGAGCACCTGGTCGTCGACTTCGATCTGCGCAAAGTCGGCGGCAGCGCCTTGACCAGCGATCTGGCGGTCCCCAAGGAGGGGGTGCAGGAAGGGACGATTCCGGTCACCTACGTGCCGGCCCGCAACAGCATCTTCCTCTCCTTTGCCCTCGGCTG
>JBBQBQ010000016.1:0-25237 GCA_038317685.1 Desulfuromonadales bacterium
GGGTATTGGCGGCGATGGCGATTGCCCGGAGCGAGGGTCTGCCAATCGTGCCCCGCGGTTCGGGGACCGGTCTCTCCGGCGGGAGCATCCCGATCAAGGGGGGAATGGTCATTTGCCTGAACCGGATGAACCGGATTCTGGAAATCGACGAGGAGAATCTTACCGCCACCTGCGAGGCCGGGGTGATCACCCTCGACCTTTTCAATGCCGCGGCGGCCAGGGGACTCTTCTACCCGCCCGACCCCGGATCACAGAAGATTTCCACCCTCGGCGGCAATGTCATGGAGGATGCCGGCGGCCTGCGGGGACTCAAGTACGGGGTCACCCGCGACTACGTGATGGCACTCAAATGCATCCTTCCCGACGGCAGCCTCCTTACCACCGGGGGGAAGAGCGTCAAAGATGTGGCCGGCTATTCCTTCAAGGACCTGCTGATCGGATCCGAGGGAACCCTCGGCATCATCACCGAAGTGACCGTCAAATTGATTCCGCCACCCCAGGCTAAACGCACTTTCCTCGCCTACTTCAATGATATCCGCACCGCCGGCGCGGCAGTCTCCAGAATCATCGCCGCCAAGATTATCCCCTCGACCATGGAAATCATGGACCAGGCGACGATCAACTGCGTCGAGGATTATGTCAAGATAGGCCTGCCTCGACAGATGGCGGCATTGTTGCTCATCGAGGTTGACGGGCATCCAGCACAGATCGAGGAAGAAGCTCGAGGCATCGAGGAGATCCTCCGGCTGGTCCAGGCGGCGGAGGTGCATATCGCCAAGGATGCCAAAGAAGCGGAAAAGTTGGCCGCCGCCCGACGCACCGCCCTGTCGGCTTTGGCCCGGGTTTCTCCGACCACCCTCCTCGAAGACGCCACCGTACCCCGCTCGATGCTCGCCGAAACCTTTGCCGAGATCGAACGCCTGACTGCCAAATACCAGTTGAAGGTCGGGACTTTCGGCCATGCCGGCGACGGCAACCTGCACCCGACGGTCCTCTGCGACGAACGCAACGCGGAAGAGATGAAACGGGCTCATGCCTTCTACGATGACCTTTATGACAAGGTCCTGGCCTGGGGTGGCACCGTCTCCGGCGAACACGGTATTGGCTTGGCCAAGAAAGACTACTTGGCCAGGCAGATAGGTCCTGGCGGCATCATGGTGATGAAACGCATCAAAAACGCCTTCGACCCCGAGGGGGTTCTAAACCCAGGGAAAATCTTCGCCGACGATGACCCCGGCGCTCAGGCCCAGGTCGAGGAGGGCTTCCGTGTCTCGCACTGAGGGGAAGCTCGGCAACTTCACCACCCGGGATGCTCCGGAATATGAAGCCGTTTTGCAGTGCATGCGGTGCGGCTTCTGTCTGCCGACCTGTCCAACCTTCGCCCTCACAGGTCGTGAGCGTTCCAGCCCCCGCGGCCGCGTCGCCCTGGCCCGGGCCGTGGCCGAGCGGCAATTGGACTTCACGGAAGCGGTTAAGGAGGAAGCCTTCTTCTGCCTCGACTGCCGAGCCTGCACAACCGCCTGCCCTTCCGGCGTCCGCGCCGGGGAAGTCATGGAAATCTGCCGCAGCCAGGCTCACCAACGCTACCCGTTGGGTCATATCGGCAAAAGTTTTCGAGAATTCATCCTGCAGCGGATGCTCCCCAACCCCGGCCTTTTGGAGAAGTCGATGCTCCCCGGTCGGCTTTACCAGCGCCTCGGCATTCAGTGGCTGGTTCGTCATTCCGGAGCCCTTAAACTCGGGCCAGGCTGGATCGAGAAGGCGGAGGGGATGCTGCCGGAGCTTGACGCGCCGCTTCGCCCTCAATTGCCGGAGCTGATTCCGGCCCGGGGTGAAAAGCGCGGCCGGGTCGGCTTTTTCCTCGGCTGTGTCATGACCCTGATGTACCCGGGCGTTTCCCGCCAGACGCTGCGGGTTCTGGCCCACCAGGGGTATGATGTCGTGACGCCAAAAACGACGAAGTGTTGCGGCGCTCCGCATCTCTCGGAAGGAGACCGGCAAACCGCCAGAGAACTCGCTCAGTTCAATCTTGAACTCTTCCTTAAGGCCGATGTCGACTATATCGTCACCGACTGCGCCGGCTGCGGCGCCACCCTCAAGGAATACGAAGAACTCCTCGAAGACCTTGCCGAGCATGAAAAACTTTCCGTGTTTCGTGCCAAGGTTCGCGATATCAGCGAGTTTCTCTCCGAGGTCGGATTGCGCACGGAGGGACTGCGGCCGGTGAACACTTCGGTCACTTACCACGAACCTTGTCACCTCTGTCATGCCCAAGGGATCACTCGCCAGCCGCGGGAAATCCTCCGTCAAATTCCCGGTGTCGAATTACGGGAAATGACCGAATCGAGCTGGTGCTGCGGAAGCGCCGCGACCTGGGGGCTGAAGTTTTCCAAAGAGAGCCAGCAGGTCCTCGACCGCAAGCTGAACCATGTCCGAGAGTCCGGGGCGGACATTCTGGTCACCGCCAACCCGGGCTGCCACCTGCAACTGGCTTGGGGGGTGCATGAAGCCGGCCTAAAACAGGAGGTGCTGCATCTGATGGAATTGTTGGGGCGGGCGATTCCAGGTTGACCCGGCGTGGGCGCTGGGGCAGGAGGGAAGGGGGTCCAGCAACGAAAACCGAAGCGGCCGCGAGTCAGGCAGAACTCTCGGCCGCTTGGCTGTTTACAGAGGTAAGCCGGGCGACACCAGTTGCATGGCCCGACTCCCAGTACCGGTACCGTCAGTTCAAAGGTTTGACCAGAAACTGAGCCAGTTTCTCCTCGACCATGGCCAGATGGTTAGCCATCGCGCTCCTCGCCCCTTCCGGGTCATGGGCTGCGATCGCCTCAACAATCTCCCGATGCTGGTTGAGAAGTTTCTCGAGGTAACCGGTCTTCCGATAAAACTCGGTCAACGCCACTTGGACGGTGGTATGAAAGAGTGAATGGATGGTATTGAGGACGTGAATCTGAACCGTGTTGTGGGTGGCGGCGGTAATCGCGTAATGGAAGTTGGCATCGACCATTGCATCCCAGCCCCCGCGGGCGGCCTGGGCCTCCATAACCCCATAGAGCCGTTGCAGTTCTACAATCTCTGCCGGCTCGGCGCGTTGAGCGGCCAGATAGGCGGACCAAGTTTCCAGGCCCATACGCACCTCCGCCAGGGCGTGGAGCATGCGCGGGTCCTTCTGTTCGATCAACTTGGCCAGGGGGTCCGCAAGGGTCGCCTCGGTCAAAGCCCGAACAAAGGTCCCGCCTCCCTGTCGGGATTCAAGAAACCCCATCGCCTCCAGGACCATAATCGCCTCACGGACCGAGGGACGACTTACCCCCAGCATCGTGGCGAGGTCCCGCTCCGAAGGAATACGCTCGGTCGGTTTGAGTTCTCCCTTGGAAATCAAACCTTTGATCTGCTCGACAATCTCTTCGGAAATCTTCTTGGGGCGAATCGGTGCAAATACAATGGTCATACCTTTTCTCCAAAGTGGTTTTTGGTATGACCAGTGTATATAAAAAAACCCTGCAACGCAAGCCACAGTTTGCTGAAAAGGACGGGGACACTTCCCACCCTCAAGAGATTCCCGAACTCCCCTTGAAGCGCTTCAACCAGATCTGGAACTCGACCTCCTCGTGAGTCAGTTCGAAGGCATTGATCAGACCTCGCCGCAAGGCTACAGCGACCGCCCGGTTCCGCAAATTAAAGGCATCGCCGGCCTTTTCACTCTGGAATTGCTCCTGATCGATACCAAGCTTGGTGTAAAGGGAATTGAGTCGGCTCTGCACTCCGCGCCGGGAGAGATAGCGGCGCTGGGCGATGAGGTTGTCGGTGAGACCCAGGGAAATATCAACCAGAGCTTCGAATTCGATGTCTGAGAGAGCGGTCTGACTGTGTCCCGCGACCCCCTGGACCTTGCGTACCTCCGGATCAATCCAACACTGGTCCTCGAGGAGGACGGTACGGATGGCCGAAGCGATCCGTTCGCGGGTATTCGATTTGAGAATGTAGCCGAAGACCGTCTCGGGAGGCACGATGCGGACTAAAGAGCGGACATACATTTCGTCCTTGAACTGGCTCCAGAAGACGATGCGCGCCGCGGGTTTCTGTTGCCAGAGGGCGCGGGCGAATTCGATCCCGTTCAGTTGCGGCATCTGAATGTCGCTGACGACCAGGGGCTGGGCCAGTTTCACAGCCCGTTCCAATGCGACCATCCCATTGGCGGCCCGCTCAATCCGGTGGTCCTCTTCCCATTCGGCGAAGATCTGTTCCAGGAATTCGAAATCCTTGGGGTTGTCTTCAGCGATCAGAATCTGCAGGGGCTCCATGGAGGTTATCTCCTGTCACCGCCGGCCACTAGGGGCAGCGCGAGTTCGAAACGATTTCCGGTGGTGAACCGTGACGGCCCCCAAGTGACCTTGGCCCCGATGGTTTTGGCCCGCTCCCGGATATTATTGAGGCCACGGTGTCCGCCGGCCAGGACTGTCTCGGCATCAAAGCCGCATCCATTGTCTTCCACGGCCAGAGTGAGCAGATCGTCGCAGCAATCGACACAAACCTCGTAGCGGCTGGCCGCGGCGTGCCGGACGACATTGTGAATAGCTTCCAACGCGATGCGATAGAGTGCCAAACGCGCGTTGCGCCGCAGGTTCAAGGAATCGATGCGGGGCGAGACATAGAGGTGGTACTCGGGGAGTTCCTCCCTGGTCAGGTTCCGTTCCAGATACGACTGCAGGGCCGCACCGAGGCCAAGGATGTCGAGGGTCTGGGGGTGAAGGTTGTCCATCACCTCACGAAGGTTGGCAATGGCTCGCTGCAGGTCCTCTTCCAATTGCACCGCTTGGCTGCCGCAGGCGTCCCCGTTCTTGAGCTCCTGAATCCCACGTAACACGGAGGAGAGGTCGGAAAGGGTTTGATCGTGGATGTCCATGGCAATTCGGCGCCGTTCTTCCTCGGCCCCTTCCAAAAGTTTCTCGGTGCCGACCACCTGGATCAGACGCTCAGTCATGCGGTTGATGGAGACCACCAGTTCGTCCAATTCGTCATGCACCTCGGCCGGAGCCGGAGGGGGCGAAAGATCACCGGCCGCGATGCGCCGGGCACTCTCGGAAAGGGACTGAATACGCCGCAGGATACGCCGGGCAAAGGTCAGCGAGAGGAAGACTCCCAGGATAATGGAGGCACCAAGGACGACGATGGACACAAATGCGGTGCGCGCGACCAGCGCGTCCATATCCTGGTTATGTACATCGCGCAGCTTCTCCCGCCCAAACTGAACCAGATCGGACAGCTTGGCGAACTCGGGGCGCAGCCCCACCACCGCGGTGAAAATTCGATCGGCATCGAAACCGTTTTCCGGGCTGATGGCGGTTACGGATTTGCGAATCCGATTGGCATTCTCCTCGCTGATCGGCAACAGCTCGAAAATTCGCTGGGTGGAAGCGAAGAGGTGAAAGTAGAGTTCATCGAGCTCTTCCAGGGTGTGGGGTTCAATCTCGCGGTTTCCCCGCAGCCGACTGCTCATGGTCTGGATGCGCTGCGCGGCGAGATCGGCCTCGGCCAGCGCGATAAAAGCGGTACCCAGCCGGCGGGCCTCCTGGCGTTTCACCGACAGGTCCCAGTAAGTGAACTGCAGAAACCCGAGGAGCAGGGTCATCAGCAGCAACACGGTCGCCGGAGCAAGGATGATTTGATGTTTGAGAGCAAGACGCATGGGGATCAAGCTAGCACAGCACTCACGGAAATACACTGTGCTTTAGCACAGTCCCTTGGCCCTTCGGGGTGACATTCATGACCTTTTCAAACGACCATGCCACCGATCGCCGAAGCACGCCACAGCGGCCTCTTGGCGCAATCGCTCCGGTGTCACCTGGTAGCGGGGCGAGTGGTGAAAGACCATCAGACGCGCCACTCCGGCACGCCGCCCCAGGTCGCCGGCCAGACCGGCGGTAAGATGGTTACGCTGCTCGGCCAGAGCCCAATCGGCAGTGGCAAAGGTCGCTTCGATCGCCAGCAGATGGGCACCGGCCGCCAGAGTCACAATCTGCTCGCCGTTCGTCACACTCGGTGCTACATCGGTCACGTAGACGACCTTCATCCCTGACTCGGTATGAGCAATCTCAGCGCACCAGTCCGCGACCGTCCTGCCTAGCGTGCCCCCTCCAACCCGCGGTGCCATCAACCATTCATCCCCGGCGTCGCCTCGCCGCACCAAATCCTTTAATCCCCCCAGCCAGGGGCCCTCCACCAGCCCGGCCCTTTGCAGGGCCTCTTTGTGGATCGCCACATGCAAAGTCTCCTCAAGAGAAAACGCCAGGGAGACGATGCCACCATGTTCGAGGGGTAAACATCGCACCCGGTAGGCCGAAGTCTCCAGGAGGACCCCAGAGGGGCAAGGCCGGGGCGTCTGCGGTTCGGGCGCAAAAGCGTTGGCGGCCCGGAATAAGACCACCGCCCCGGACGGGTCCCCCCATTCAAAGACCGTCAGCCTCAGGGGATAGCCGGAGGTCAGGTTCCAGGTGGTGCCGGCCAGTCGATGGCCAATCCGTTCGGCCGTCCCCGGAGGTCCATAAATGGCAAGGGGGCGATCACTGCCGAGAAAGCTCCGCAGCAGCCGATCGAAGCCGGCGATGTGATCGATGTGGGTGTGGGAAAGAAAGACCCCTCGCAGCTTGAGGATTTCCCGATGGGTCAAGGGGTGGAGGTCGCCGCAGTCGAAGAGCAAGGCCTCGCCACGATGAGCGATGCGCACGTAGAGCCCCGGGTCGCCGAAGGGTCCATTGACGAGTTCCGGGAAAAAGACCGATCTCACGAGGAGCCAGAATCCCGCTGCTGCGGTCCGGCCAGCGGCAGTCGCACGGAAAAGGTACTCCCCGAACCATACTGAGAGTTGACCGTGATTTCCCCTTCATGGGCGATGACGATCCATTTTACGATGGCCAACCCCAGGCCGGAGCCGCCATCTTCACGGTTCCGAGCTTTGTCGATGCGGTAAAAACGGTCGAAAATGTATGGATGGTGTTCGGCGGCAATACCGATGCCGCTATCACTCACGGTGATCAGCGCATCCTCTCCGTCCACGGTCAGGCCGACCTCCACCCAGCCGGCAGTCGGAGTGTACTTGATCGCATTGGTGATCAAGTTAAGAAAGACCTGCCGCAGTCGAAGTTCATCGCCGACCAGCCGAATCTCTTCAGCGACGTCGAGCGCGAGGCGGATATCCACACCTTTGGCATCGCCGAGGGTCTTGGTCTGCAGATAAAGATGCTGCAGCATGTCGCTGAGGCTGAAGAGGCGTCGTTCCAGGTGCATTTCTCCGGCATCGCTCTTGGCGAGGGTCAGCAGATTCTCGATCATGCGCCCCATGCGATCGACCTCTTCAAGATTCGATTCCAGAATCTTGCGAAACTCCTCGGGGGTCTTGGCCCAGAGCAAGGCAACTTCGGTCTCCCCCTTGAGAATCGTCAAGGGAGTACGCAGTTCATGGGAAGCGTCGCCGGAAAATTGACGGATTTTTCGAAAGGCCTCCTCCAGTCGGGTCAGCACGGAATTGAAGGTTTCCGCCAGTTGCGTGATCTCGTCTCGGCTCTTCCCGACCGGAAGCCGTTCACTGAGATTCTTGGCGCTGATCCTTTGAGCCGCATGAATAATGCGGCTCACCGGAGCCAACGCCCGGCTGGCCAGAAACCAGCCGCCGAAAGCCAGAATCAGAACCGCAAGAGGGCTGAAGACCAGCAGCACGAGGCTGAAGTCATCCAGGGTGTGCTGCATCGGCGCCAGGCTTTCAGCCACCTGGAGGAGGTGGGTGACCCGGTTCTCTTCGCGGCTGGGGAAGGTCAAAAGGCGCAGTTTAAAAGGACCGTTTCCCGGGATCGTCTCATAGTTCGGCAGGCCCTGATTGACCAGCTGCAGGGTCGCCTTGCTCAGCGGCAAAGAGAACTTCTGCAGATTGGAGGAGGTACAGGTCACCGTCCCCCGTTCGTTCTGAATCTGAACATACCCCGCCCAGTTATGGATCCGGATGAAGTTTTCCAACCCTTCGCAGTCATCGTGGTGCTCCGAGAGGGTTTTCCCCTCAAGCAGATAAGATGAAATGTCCTCGGCAACCGTGAGGATTCGCTCGTCCACATGTCGCAACAGGTTGCGCTCGAGGTTGACCCTCCAGAAGAGGCCACTGGCCGCCAGAACGACGGCCAGTGACAGGGCAAACCAGAGAGTGAGGCGAAGCCGAATCGTTCCAAAAGCCAAGTTATTCTTCCTCTTTCAGGACGTAACCAACCCCGCGAACGGTATGGATCAACCGTTTGTCGAAGTCCTTATCGACCTTCTTGCGCAGGTAGTTGACATAGACGTCGATGATGTTGGTGAAGGAATCAAAGGTGTAGTCCCAGACATGTTCGGCAATCATGGTTCGGGTCAACACCTGGTTGGGATTGCGCATCAGGTATTCGAGCAAGGCATATTCCTTGGCGGTCAGTTCCACCTCCCGCCCGCCCCGCCACACCTTGTGGGCCACCGGGTCGAGGCGCAGGTCCCCGAAACGGATTTCCGCTCCCCGATCCTTACCTCCCCGCCGCACCAGCGCCCGCACCCGGGCCAGGAGTTCGGCAAAGGCAAAAGGTTTGGTCAGGTAGTCGTCGCTCCCCGAATCGAGACCCAAGACGATGTCGTCTACCGAATCCTTGGCGGTCAGACAGAGGACCGGGGTCAGGACCTGCTTCCGGCGCAGTTCCTTGACGACCGCCAGCCCATCCATTTTGGGCAGCATCAGATCCATCAGTATCAGGTCGTAAACATTGGCTTCGGCCATGGACAAACCCTCCTCGCCATCGGCAGCCAAGTCGACCTCGTAGCGTTCTTCCTCCAAGCCTCGCTTGATGAAGCTTGCAACTTTCTTCTCATCTTCCACGACCAGAATGCGCATTTCGATTCTCCTTTGTTCTTGATGGCAAACAGCTCATTGAGAAAGGGTCACCACAAGTTTGCAGGGGCTAAAATTACTTGAGGTTAAGCTTGACCAGTACTTCGTTGGCCGTCTCCTCCACAGCCTTGCCTGTCACGTCAATCACCACCCAGGGATGGCGACGGAACAGGGCGCGGGCATACTTCAATTCCTCATCGACCTGGTCATAGTCGGCATAAGCCGTCCGCGGGTCCTGACCCAGGTGCTTAAGGCGGGTGGCCCGCAGTTCCACCAACCTTTGCGGATCGATGACCAGGGCGGCGACCCGCTTGGGATCAACGGTGAAGAGTTCGGTCGGTGGTTCTATCCCCTTGACCAAGGGGACATTGGCCACCTTGAAGCCACGATGTGCCAAGTACATGGAAAGCGGGGTCTTGCTGGTCCGGGAAATCCCGACCAGCACGATGTCGGCCTTCGGCAGGTTTCGGGTCTCTTGACCGTCATCATGCTTGACCGTGAATTCCACTGCTTCTATGCGCCGGAAATAGGCCTCATTGACACCATGCAACAGACCCGGCGTCTCCCCCGGGTCACGGCCGAAAAATTCTGAAAGACGCATCAATACGGGCGTCAACAGGTCGAGGGACGGTAATCCCAGAGAATCACATTCATCATGAGCCAGTTGAGCCAGTTCCCGGTTAACGATGGTATAGATGACCAGTCCATGCTGATTCAGGGCCTCATCCAAGGCCTCGTAAATATCATTTTTGGTCAGCACATTACTCACCCGCCGGACCTTGACGTCTTTCTGGCGGAACTGAGTAAGGGCAGCCATGACCATTTTTTCAGCCGTTTCGCCCGTCGCGTCGGACAATAGAAAAATCTGCTGTTGGCCGGGCATGCCGCTCCTCATGAAAATTGCATTAAATATATTAGCATTTCTTTCATTAGATTCAACTCCTATTTGTTGCCATGGTATCGCGGGCGGACCAGAGACTCAGGCGGGAAGGAAAAATTCCGGCAGGAAATTCCTGGTAATTAATACCTTTAGTGGAATTTTACTCATTAGAAAATTAGACCGGAGAGCGGGTCCCTTGTCAAGGTTTTTGTTGTTTTCCCCCTGCTCCTCTGCTAAACAGATGGCATGTCAAACGACTGGTGGGAAATGTTGCTCCGCATCCCCGGAAGCGGGATCGACCTGGTTTGTAGCGAACTCATGGACCTCGGCTGCACCGGGGTCACCGTCGAAGAGCGCCGGCTGGACACCTTTACCCTCCCCGACCCGAACGAACCGGTTCAGGGTTCAATCCAAATCCGGGCCTACTTCGCGGTTTCGCTCGAGATGCTGGAGCCTTTAAGGGAAGCGATCCAGGCCCGCCTGAAGTTTCTCGCCCCGCTCGTCTCCGGCCTCAACCCCCAACTGCCGGAGGTGGTGTCGGTCCGTCAGGAGGACTGGGCTGAAGGGTGGAAACAGCACTTCCCTGCCGTGCGCATCGGTCAACGACTGGTGATCTGCCCGAGTTGGGAGGAGTTTCATCCTAACCACGACGACATCATCGTCACCCTCGACCCAGGGATGGCGTTCGGCACCGGCACCCATGGCACAACTCGCCTTTGCTTGGAGGTTATTGCCGAGCTTTGTGCCGCACCGGTCCCGCCGCGCCGGGTCCTCGATGTCGGCACCGGTTCGGGAATCCTCGCGATCGCCGCTGCCGCTCTCGGCGCCAGCCGGGTTCTGGCCTGCGACATCGACGCCGACGCCTGTCGCACCGCCCGGGAGAATATTCAAAATAACGGTTTGTCCGCCGCCATCGAGGTGACACCGCGCCGCCTGGAGGAGCTCGAAGGCGGCTTCGATCTGGTCCTGGCCAATATCCTGGCCGAGGAGAATATCCGCCTTGCCCCCGATTTGGTCAGCCGGATGGCCCCGGGAGGGAGCCTGGTCCTTTCGGGGATTCTGCAGGAGAAAGAAGCTCTGGTCGCGACCGCCTTCCGCCCTTTCCCGCTGACCGGTCCACTGATCAGCCATCGGGAAGAATGGTCTTGCCTGGTTTACCGGCGAGGCTCCTGAATGCACCGTTTTTTCGTCCCCCCTGAGGCCCTGGCTGGAGAGGTCGTCCCCCTTGAAGGGGAGGTTCTGCACCACCTCGGGACGGTCCTGCGGTCGCGCCCCGGCGAGGAGGTCCTGCTCCTCGACGGAGAAGGTCTGCTCTGCCGCTGCCGGATCGACCTCCTTGGCAGACGCAGCGGCCGCGCTCAGGTTCTGGAACGCTGGCGGGAGGAAGAGAATTCGTTGCCGGTGCGGCTCTTGCAAGCGCTGCCGAAGGGGGACAAGTTCGATCTGGTCTTGCAGAAGGGGACGGAACTGGGGGTCACCTCCTTTGTCCCGGTGCTGGCCGGACGCAGCGTTGCCGGCTTGACGAAAGACCGGGGAGACAGCCGCCTGCACCGCTGGCGACGCATTGCCGGCGAGGCGGCCCGCCAATGCCGACGACCGCTCCTGCCGACGGTGACGGCCCCGGTCCCGCTGGCTGAAGCATTAGCCGGTTGCGAGGATTCCTTGCGACTGATGCTTTGGGAAGAGGAGAACCGACCGCTGGCGGAGGTCCTCTCAGGCATTGCACCGACCTCAGTTGCAATTCTGGTTGGTCCCGAGGGCGGTTTCGCCCCGGCCGAAGCCCGACTGGCGAAGGCCTCGGGTTTCTTGCCGGTACGGATCGGACCCCGAATCCTGCGAACGGAGACCGCCGGCTTTGCGGTCGCGGCGATCCTGCAATATTTGTTTGGAGATTTAGGAACGGCCGCCTCGGGAAACGTTCCAGGGCCGCCGACCGAAGGAGAGTGCCGATGAAATGTCCAAAGTGCGGTTTTACGAGTTTCGATTATCTGGACAGCTGCAAAAAATGCGGCGGCGCCTTGACGGAATTCAAGGCCAGGCACGGGCTACGCAGCGTTCTCTTCCCCGGCCGAAGCAGCGCACCTCCCAAGCTGGCCCCGGCCCCTGCTCCCGCCCCGCTGCCGATTGCCCACCTCTCGTCGACAGCTTCGCCGATGGCACCTCAAGTGGCGGTCGAGCCCCAGGATGCTTCCGACTTCGGTTTCGACTTTTTGGAAGTGCCCCCTCAGGATTCAGACCGGACCGTCCCGACCCTCGATGATCTGCTCCTGGCAGAGAGTGTCGAGGCGGCCCCAACTGCTCCGGCGGCAATCGGCATGTTTCCAGCAACCGCTGATTTCGTTCTGGACCCGGGAGCGATCGACCGGGATGAGGAGACCGCGCTGGACGAAGAAGACCTCTTTGATCTCGGCGGCACGGCGGAAGAGTTGCCGCCGTTGGAAATTGCAGGCGAATGCAACTTTGATGTTTCCGATGCTCTTTCCGAACCGGAGAAACGGAATGAGCCTCGAACTGCGCCGCCCCCTGGGAAACCCTCCGGGCCGGAGGGCCCCTCCGACCCTTTTGAGCATCGGGGACCTGCCATGGCCGGGCAGATTCCCGAGACGGCATCAGGCCGCCAACCTCATACCGGGACGAGAGGAAGAGAAGAGAGCCCGCTCGACAGCTTGCTCGATTCCTTTGAAAACGCGGGCAGCCTGCCCCGATTCGAAGCTAACCCCGCCTTTGAATCACTTCCGAGGATCGACCTGGCCGCAATTCTGGAGATCCCTCCCCTCCCCCTGCCCATGCCCCCCTTCGGGGTTGTCCAGAAAAAGAGGGCTTCGGACAACGCAGGAGCCCCCCGGTTTACGGTACCAGGGTTGGACCAAGAACCGCCGAGCGGACCGGCACCCCTCGTCCATCGACTGGCTGCGTTCCTGGCTGACGGATTGCTGCTGGGAGCGGTCTTTTTCGCCTTTCTGGTGATCGGCGAGCGGCTCCTTTTCCCTGGCCGGGCCACTTCCCTGCTGCCAGCGACGGACACCTTACTGCGCCTCTACGTCCCCTATTTCCTGATCTTATTCGTTCTCTGTTTCGGCTATTTCACCATGTTTCATAGTTTCCTGGGACAAACCCCCGGGAAAATGCTCTTCAACCTGGTCGTCGAAGGGCTGGACAACTCACCCCTCAACCTAGCGCAGGCGTTCCTGCGCAGCGTCGGGGGACTGGCCTCCCTATGCCTGGGTGGGGTCGGATATCTCGTGATCCTCTTCTATCGGGACGGACGGGGCTGGAACGATCGGCTGGCGGGAAGCCGGGTGGTCATCAGCAACCGTAAAGAATCGAACTGATGGCGCAGGCGGTTCAACCCTGGCGCAGGCTCAGAAAGCTGGCCAGGTCCGGGCATTGCAGGTAGGGGTTGTGGCTGCGTTCGAAGCCAATGGTCGAGACCGGCTGAGGTCCATAATCATGGCCCGGGTAGACGCGGGTGACCGGGGGGAACTCCGCAAGCCGGCGCAGGCTGTGATAAAGGGCGGCAGCATCACTGCCGGCCAGGTCGGCCCGACCGACGCAGGTCACGAAGAGGGTATCGCCGGTGATCAACGCGCCCGGGGGGTTGAGGACGATGGAACCGGGAGTATGCCCAGGGGTGTGCAGAATGCGAATCGTTCCGGTCCCGATGGTCAATTCGGTCCCCTCCTCAAGGGCCAGGTCCGCTGCGGGCAAATCTGCGGGATGAGCAGCCAGTCGGGCGCCGGTGGCGGCGAGGACCCGGGCATTGCCGGCAATATGATCCCTGTGCCCATGGGTATTGACCAGAAATTCCAGGCGCACTCCGTACCGCGCCGCCGTGTCAAGCAGAGCCTCCGGCACCAGGGACGGATCAACTCCCACCCCGCTGCCGGTCTCAGGGCAGAATATCAGGTAAGAGAAATTCTTCATCTCTCCGGCTGGGATCTGAATGATTTCGAGGGCCATGCCCTAACTCCGGGACGAGGTTCCAGGGGGTCTGACCGATCTGGAATCGATTAATACCACTCAGGCTTGACGGGCGGTCGATTACCGATCAGGACGACCTCCCCATCCACGATCCGGAAAACGTCGCCGGTTGCTGATACCGTCCATTCATCCCCCTCTTCGGGCGGGGTGGGAAACTCCCGGCTCCCGAGAAAAACATCTTCACCATTGATGAAACCCCACCACTCGAGGGCTCCGGTCTGCCAGAGTTTGGTTTTAAGAAAGAAAGCCATGCGATAAAACCTCCTGTTTTTTCCTCGTTCCATCATACGTGAGGGAGAGCGGGCGGTCAACCGACGCGCGGGTGGTTGCCCGTTGCGGGCCACAAGCCTATAATGGCCCCAGCGACAACATCTGCCCTCCGGGAAGGACCCCCATGAAATTCGTCAAGATGCAGGGCGCCGGCAACGACTACGTTTACGTCGACGGCTTCGCGGAGACGGTCCCGGATCCTCCGACCCTGGCCAGGGCCGTCAGTGACCGCCACTTCGGTATCGGCTCCGACGGCATGATCCTGATCCTCCCTTCCGCCGTCGCCGACGTTCGCATGCAGATGTTCAATGCTGACGGCAGTGAAGCGGAAATGTGCGGAAACGGGGTGCGCTGCGTCGCTAAATATGCCTACGATCACGGGTTGGTCCGGGAACGCACGATCCGCGTCGAAACTGCGGCCGGGGTCCTGGCCTTGGAGCTCTTTACCGATGAACGGAACCTGGTGGAGCGGGTCCGGGTGGCCATGGGGCCGCCCCGTTTGACCCGCCGCGAGATTCCGATGACCGGCCCTCCCGAGGCCCGGGCGATCGGCATCGAACTCCAGGCCCTCGATAGGACCTTCACGGCCAGCTGCGTCTCCATGGGCAATCCCCACTGTGTGATCTTCGTCGAGACTCTCGCCGACTTCCCGGTGGCAAAGTATGGACCGGCACTGGAACACCATCCAGCCTTTCCCAACCGCACCAACGTTGAATTCGTCGAGGTTCTCGACCCTGGAAAAATTCGCCAACGCACCTGGGAACGGGGAGCCGGCGAGACCCTGGCCTGCGGCACCGGAGCCGCGGCGGTGACCGTTGCCGGAGTTCTCAACGGTCTCACCAACCGTCGGCTGCTCTGCTGCCTGGCCGGCGGCGACCTCGAACTCGAATGGCGGGAAGACGGTCAGGTTTTCATGACCGGGCCGGCGGTCGAGGTCTTTTCTGGGGAGTACCGGCCGCAATGAGGGCTGGACCCGACCTACCGGCGCTCCGTTCCGATCCGCGTACGACTTTTCCTTTTTTCGGGCAGACCCATCCATGAGTTTTCTCCTCTTCGATCTCGACAACACCCTCTACGCCCCCGAACGGGACCTCTTTTCCCTCATCGACCGGCGCATCAACTGCTACATGCGCCAGGTGGTCGGAATTGCCGCCGACGAGGTGGACGGGCTGCGGCGACAGTACTGGAAGCTCTACGGGGTGACCCTGCAGGGGTTGATCCGCCACTACGGGGTCGATCCGGAGGACTACCTGCACTACGTCCATGACGTCGACGTTGCCGGCCGCCTCGCTGCGGACCCCGCCCTTGCTGCAGCCCTCGACGCCCTGCCTCAACGCAAGGCGATCTTCACCAACGGCTCCTCCGCTCATGCCGAGAGAGTCCTCGGGGTTCTCGGCATCCGCGACCGCTTTGAGTCGATCTTTGATATCCGGGTGGCCAACTACCTGCCCAAACCGTATTCGCAGCCATACCAGGCCATCCTTGCACAACTCGGCCTGCCGGGCGGCGACTGTGTCATGATTGAAGACCACCCCCCCAACCTGAAGACCGCAAAGGAACTGGGGATGGCGACGGTCCTGGTCGGCGGCGCCGTCAAACATCCCTTTGTCGACGTCCACATTGACAGCGTCCGCGACATCGAGGCGGCACTGACAACCCTGGCTCCCGGAGGCGTAACATGTTGCTGATCGGTGCCCACATGTCCATCGCCGGCAGTATCGACCAGGCCATCGCCCGGGGCGAGGCCCTCGGCTGCACCGCGATCCAGATCTTCACCAAGAACGCCAGTCAGTGGCGCGGCAAGCCGATCTCTCCTGCCGATGCGGCCGCCTTTCGGAGCGCCTGGGCGCAAAGCGCCATTGCGGAGATCATCGCCCACGACAGCTACCTGATCAACCTCGCTGCCCCCGTGGAAGAGAATTGGCGCAAATCGATCGAGGCCTTCATCGACGAACTGCAACGCTGCGCCCTTCTCGGGGTGCCGTATCTGGTCATTCACCCCGGGGCGCACCTCGACAGCGGCCTCGATGCGGGCATTGCCCGCATCGCCGAGGCCTTTCGCCTGATCTTCGCCGAGGCGCCGGCGGGAGTCACCGTCCTGCTGGAGAACACCGCCGGCCAGGGGAGCTATCTCGGCAGTCGTTTCGAGGAGTTGGCGGCGATCATGGCGGCGGTCCCGACGGGCCGTTTCGGAGTCTGTTTCGACACTTGTCACGCCTTTGCCGCCGGCTACGACATCGCCACTGCCGAAGGGTGCCGCAAGGTGTTGGAAGAGTTCGACCGGGTGCTCGGCCTGCCTTTGCTTCGGGTCTTTCACTTCAATGACAGCAAGAAGGGGCTCGGCTGTCACCTCGATCGTCACGAAAAGATCGGCGAGGGCGCCCTCGGCAGCGAAGTCTTTCGCACCCTGCTTCACGACCAACGGTTCCAGAAGGTCTCGAAGATCCTCGAAACGCCGAAAGGCGAAAAGGACGAACTCGACCGGATCAATCTCGACCGGCTGCGGCAGCTGGCCGCAAAGGACTGAAACGATGCGGGCGGTGTTGCAGCGAGTCAGTGAGGCCCGGGTGAGGGTCGCCGGGAAGGTGGTCGGCGAAATCGGCAAGGGGCTCCTGGTCCTCCTCGGCGTCGGGCAGGGGGACGATGGGGCCAGCGCCCAAACCCTGGCCGACAAGACAGCCGGGCTGCGCATTTTCGAAGACGCTCAGGGGAAGATGAATCTTGCTGTGGGGGAGGTGGGCGGGGCGGTATTGGTCGTCTCCCAGTTCACCCTCTACGGTGACTGCCGCCAAGGGCGGCGACCCGGATTTTCCGGCGCGGCCTCCCCGGAGCTTGCCAACCGGCTCTATTTGCAATTTGTCCAGCGGCTCAAGGATCTCGGACTGACGGTTGGTACCGGGACATTTCAGGCGGAGATGGCGGTTGAACTGGTCAACAACGGACCGGTGACCCTCCTCCTCGACAGCCGCAAGGAGTTCTGATGGAATTCATAGAAAGCAGCCAGCCGAGCAAATCGGCATTGAAGCGGGCCGCCAAAGAGGTTGAAGCGGTTGCCGAGCAATTGGCCGTCGAGACCCTGCCGGCCCTTGACCTCCCGCCTGAACTGCGGGAAGAGATTCAGCTGGCGCAACGGACCAAAGGGCATGGCGCCCGCAAACGTCAGATCAAACACCTGGCCGGCCTGTTGCGCGAACGCCCTGACGAATTGGCCGCCATCCAGCTTTATCTGCTCGGAGAGAGCGAGCTTCAGCGAAAGGAGCAGAAGGTCTTCCACCAGGTGGAAGCCTGGCGTGATCGGCTGTGTGATCCGACCGGAGCCGAAGCCGCCCTGCGGGAGATCACGCCTCAAACCCCCGAGCTTGACCACCGGGAGTTGACCAAACTCTCGCGGGCCGCCTGCAACGGCGACCGTACCGCGGCGCGAAAAATCTTCCGGATGCTGCGGGAGGTTGCGGATTCCCTGGGCTGAACGGTCTCCGACTAAGGACACGGCCGGGTTGACAAGGTCGAGTGCCGGCAACGGCGACGGCACCTCAAGAGCGCAAAAAACCCGGCTGTGAAGCCGGGTTTTTTAATGGAACTAGACCAGGAATTGTTTTAGAGGGCCTTTTTGATCAACCCTTCCAACTGGTTTTTGGGAACCGCCCCAACAACCTGATCGACCACCTTGCCATCCTTGAAGAGGATCAGCGTCGGGATGCCCCGCACTCCGAACTTGCCCGGGGTCGCCGGGTTCTCATCGACATTCAGTTTGGCGATCTTCACCTTGCCGTCGTATTCGTCAGCAAGACCGTCGACCACCGGGGCGATCGCCTTGCAGGGGGCGCACCAAGAAGCCCAGAAATCAACCAACACCGGCACAGATGATTTGATCACGTCATTGTCGAAGCTGTCGTCCGTCAACTGCACGACTTTATCGTTCGCCATGAAACTTCTCCTTTGGATTATGAGATTGAACGGGAGCCCTTTTAGCCACTTCATCATAGCCCAGGACCGGAAAAAATCAAGGCATAATTCCTCCCCTCCCTTCCGCCTTGACAGGGCATCAGGGTCACCCTATCATGCCGGGACCAACCCCCGCACCGAGGTTCCACCATGGGACAGGAACGTATTGCCCGGGCCGTCCGCGACCATGTCGCCTGCCTGGAGAGCGGTCTATTAGGCCAGGCTCCCGAAATTTTGCGCTTTGCCGCCGGGGTGGTCGAGATGTTCCACCGGGGAGGACGTCTGCTGATTTGCGGCAGCGGTCCCCTGGCCGCGATTGCGGACCTGACGGCCAACAGGTTCCTCCACCGCCTCAGCCTGGAACGCCCGCAACTTCCGGCGGTCGCCCTGGGCGGCAACTTCTTATTGGCCCACTCCCTGGTCAGGGATGGGCTGCAACGCCAGATCTATGCCCGCCAACTCCGGGTCTTTGGGACCCCGGGCGACATGCTGCTGCTCTTTGCCGAAGGCCAGCGGGACGAATCCCTGATCGAAGCTCTGCAACAGGCGCAACTGATCGGCTGCCCGGTCGCCGCCCTGGTCCCGACCCGGGCGGAGCCTTTCGACCCGCCACCCGACTTCCTGTTCCTCCTGAACACCGATTCCCCGGCCCGCCTGGCGGAGACGGCACTCTTCTTTGGCCAGCTTCTGTGCGAACTGGTCGAAGCGGATCTCTTCGGCATTCCGAATTGACCATGACCAACTATCCCGTAAACCTGAATCTGGCCGATCGCCTCTGCGTCATCGTCGGTGCCGGGCCGGTGGGATTGAGGAAACTGGCCGGACTGCAGGGTTCCGGAGCCCGAATCCGCCTGATTGACCCTGCGCCGCCGGCGGTCCTTCCCTCTACTGTGGAAGTGGTCTCCAGGGTTTTCCAGCGCGGCGACCTCCAAGGGGCGTTGCTGGCCTTTGCCGCGACCGCTGATCGCCGTGTCAACGCCGCGGTCGCCGCCGAGGCCCGGGCCACGGGGGTTCTTGTCAATGTCGCCGATCTTCCCGAAGAAGGGGATTTTACCCTGCCGGCGCGCCTGCAGCGTGGCGATCTCGAGGTTGCCGTGACCACCGCCGGCCGAGCTCCCGCACTGGCGGTGGCCCTGCGAGACCGTCTGGCCGCAGGGCTCGGTTCCGAATGGGCACTGGTGGTGGAGATCGCGGCGGCGCTTCGCAACAGCGGGTTGACACCCCAGCGCTCCAGCGAATATAATCAGCGGGTTTTGCATCGGCTGCTGGAAGAAGGGCTTCCCGCCCTGCTGGCCAACGGCGACGCCGCTGCTGTCGACCACTTGCTAGCGGCGCTTATCGGGCCCGGGATCACCCTTGATTCTCTGGGGCTTTGTTTGCCGAAAGGGATGCCATGAGCGTCAACGTCCTGCTCTTTAAGATCACGCTGCTGCTCTATTTCGTCGCCACCGTCCTCTTCCTGGTCGATATGATTTGGCGCCGGGAAGCGGCTGGAAAAGTGGCCCGTTGGGTTCTCTACGGCGGGTTTGCGGTCCACTGCGCCACCCTGGTGAGCCGCTACCTCAATACCGGCTACACCCCGGCCGCCAATCTCTATGAGGCCCTCTCCTTCTTTGCCTGGGCGGTGGTCGGCTGCTTCCTGGCCTTTGACCTGCGCTACCGGCTGACCGCCCTCGGCGCCTTCAGCTGCCCCCTGGCCCTGGCGCTGATGATTATCGGCAGCGCCGCCACCAAAGCCCCCCATGAACTCAACCCGATGCTCGACTCCTGGTGGTTTCCGGTTCATGTCACCCTCGCATTTCTCGGCGACGCGGTCTTCGGCGTCGCCGCCGGGGCCGGGGTCCTCTACCTGGTCCAGGAGCGGATGCTCAAGAGCAAAAAGTTCTCCTCTCTCTATTACCAGCTGCCTTCGCTGCAGGTTCTCGACAGCATCAACTACAAGTGCCTGACCTTCGGCTTCCCGCTGATGACCATGGGGATCATCTCTGGGGCGATCTGGGCCAATTCGGCCTGGGGCGGCTACTGGCGCTGGGACCCCAAGGAGACCTGGGCCCTGCTCACCTGGTTTCTCTACGCGGCGCTCCTCCACGGCCGCCTCACGATCGGCTGGCGTGGGCGCCGGGCGGCGATTTTCGCCATTATCGGCTTCCTCTGTCTGCTTTTTTCCTTTCTCGGCGTCAACTGGCTCCTCTCCGCCAGCCACAGCTTCAAAGCTCTGGAAGGACGCTGACCCCGGGATGCCTAACGGATTGGCCGTATGAACATCATCGTCGTGGGGCTCAGTCACAAGACTGCCCCCGTGGAAATCCGCGAACGGGTCGCCTTCGCCCCGACCGCCATGGAAAAGCCCCTGCGCCTGCTGGTCGGCCTGCCGGGGATCGCCGAGGGGCTGATCGTCTCGACCTGCAACCGCGTCGAGTGTTATGCGGTGAGCCGCGATGCGGATGGTGGCCTGGCCCAATTGCGGCGCTTCATGACCGAATACCATGGTCTTGCCGACGCCGAACTGGAATCCCATCTTTACGATTTCCAGGGGGAAGAGGCGATCCGCCATATCTTTCGGGTTGCCGCCAGCCTCGACTCGATGGTCATCGGCGAGCCGCAGATCCTCGGCCAGATCAAGACCGCCTACGGCTATGCCAGCGAGTTCAAGACCGCCGGGCTGATTCTCAACCGTCTCCTGCACAAGGCCTTTTCAGTCGCCAAACGGGTCCGCACCGAGACGGAAATCGCCAGCAATGCCGTTTCCGTCTCCTTCGCCGCGGTGGAACTGGCGCGGAAAATCTTCGGAACCCTGACCGATAAGACCGTGCTGTTGATCGGGGCCGGGGAGATGTGCGAGTTGGCGGCCCGCCACTTCATCAATAACGGCGTCTCCAGCGTTCACGTCACCAACCGCACCCATGAACGAGCCGTCAAGCTGGCCGCGGAATTCGGCGGGAAACCGATCCTCTTCGAAAACTTCACCGAACAGCTGCATCAGGTCGATATCGTTCTGACTTCGACCGGTGCCCCCAACTTCATCCTCGGTGCCAAAAAAGTCGAAGAGGTCATCCGCCGCCGCAAGTACAAGCCGATGTTCTTCATCGACATTGCCGTGCCGCGGGACATCGACCCCCGGGTCAACGACATCGAAAACGTTTATCTTTACGACGTCGATGACCTGCAGGGGGTGGTGCAGGCCAATCTCAAGGAACGCCATAAGGAAGCGAAAAAGGCCGAAGGGATCATCGACCTGGAGATCGGCACCTTCTTCCGCTGGCTTTCCACCCTCGATGTAGTTCCGACCATCGTCGCCCTGCGCAAGAAGCTGGAGGAGATCCGCCGCGGTGAACTGGAGAAGACCTTCGGCAACCTGAAAAACCTCAGCGACAAGGACAAAAAGTCGATCGAGGCCCTCACCGCCGCCATCGTCAACAAGGTCCTGCACCCGCCGATCACGATCCTTAAGAAGACCCAGAACGACCCGTCCGGAGACAGTTACGTCGAAGCGGTTCGAACCCTCTTCGAGCTGGAACCTCCGACCCCGGAGGGGGACCTGGAGAGTCTCGACGACAAGCTTGAAGAGTAGCGCCCGAGTCGCATGACCAAGATCATAGGCGTGCAAACGCCAAGATTTACATAAAAGGAGTTATTGTCGAAGATGTCCAAGAAACAATTACGAATCGGCACCCGCGCCAGCCAGCTCGCCCTCTGGCAAGCCAACTGGGTCCAGAGCGAACTGGAGCAGCGTTACCCGTATCTGGAGGTCACCCTCACCAAGATCAAGACCCAGGGAGACAAGATTCTGGACGTCCCGCTGGCCATGGTCGGCGGCAAGGGACTCTTCGTCAAGGAAATCGAGGAAGCCATGCTGCGCGGCGAGATCGACGTCGCGGTGCACTCGATGAAAGACGTTCCCACCATCTTCCCCCCGGGATTGGCCCTGCGCTGCATCACCGAACGGGAGGACCCGCGCGACATCATCATCCTCAAGCCGGGTTTCCGAAGTTTCCGCGATCTTCCCCAGGGTGCCCGCATCGGCACCTCCTCCCTACGGCGCAAGGCGCAGCTCCTCCACCTGCGCCCCGACTTCCAGATGGTCGACATCCGCGGTAACGTCGAGACCCGCATCCGCAAACTGACCGAGGACGACCTCGACGGCGTGGTCCTCGCCGCAGCCGGTTTGAACCGGCTCGGCTTTGCCAGCCAGATCAGCGAGTACCTGCCGCCCGAAATTTCCATCCCGGCCATCGGCCAGGGCGCGCTCGGCATCGAGAGCCGCATCGTCGACGCTGAGGTCAACGCCCTCATCGACTTTTTCAACCACCCCCCCACCGCCTGGGCCGTGAAGGCCGAGCGGGCCTTTCTGCGGCGTCTGGAAGGAGGCTGCCAGGTTCCCATCGGCGCCTTCGGCACGGTCGCCGGCGACCAGCTCACCCTGACCGGATTCGTTTCCAATGTCGATGGCAGCGAGCTGCTGAAAAAAACCGCGGCCTGCCCGGTCGCGGGGGCCGAAAAGCTCGGCATCTCCCTGGCCGACGATCTCCTGATCCAAGGAGCCGGACGCATCCTCAACGAGGTCTACCAGCACGAGACCTTCAATGTCATCAAAGAAGACGTTTGACCAAAGAGTCCCTCTGCCGGTTTCGGGGAGCTGGTGACGCCGTGACCCGGGGTATCGTCTATCTCATCGGCGCCGGTCCCGGCGATCCGGGCCTCCTGACGGTTCGCGGACGGGAGTGCCTGGGGCGTTCCGATACGGTCGTCTACGATTATCTGGCCAACCCGGCCCTCCTGGCCGAGGCACCGGCGGCGGCCGAGCACATCTTTGTCGGTAAATCCAAAGGGTGCCACCACGCCGACCAGGAAGCGATCAACCGCCTGCTGCTGCAGAAGGCCCAGGAAGGGAAGATCGTGGCCCGCCTCAAGGGCGGAGACCCCTTCATCTTCGGTCGGGGCGGCGAGGAAGCGTTGGTGCTGGCCCGTGCCGGAATCCCCTTCGAGATCGTTCCCGGGGTGACGGCCGGTTTTGCCGCCGCTGCTTACGCCGGCATCCCGCTGACCCACCGCGACTACACCACCAGCCTGGCCCTCCTCACCGGCCACGAAGATCCGGCTAAAAAATACTCCAGTCTCGACTGGGAGAAGCTGGCCACCGGCGTCGGCACCCTGGTCTTCTATATGGGAATGGCCAACCTCCCCCTGATTGCCGAACGCCTCGTCGCCCACGGCCGCCCTCGGGAAACACCGGTCGCCGTCATCCGCTGGGCGACCACCCCCCGGCAGGAGACGTTGACGGCAACCCTCGGCGACGTGGTCGAAAAGGTGCGGCAGGCGGGCCTCAAGCCGCCGGCGGTGATCATTGTCGGTGAAGTCGTGGCCTTGCGGGAGGAACTGCGCTGGTTCGATCGGCGTCCGCTCTTCGGCAAAACGGTTCTGGTGACCCGTGCCGCCGACCAGGCGGGGGAATTTTCGGCTCAGCTGGCGGCGAACGGGGCCCGGATCCTCGAATGCCCCACCATCGCCCTGGTCCCGCCGGCCTCGACCGAAGCGCTCGATGCCGCCATCGACGACCTGACCGGCTTTGACTGGCTGGTCTTCTCCTCCGCCAATGCCGTGACCTTCTTCTTCGCCCGCCTCCAGGCCCAAGGGTTGGACGCCCGCGCCCTGGGGCGCTGCCGGGTCTGTGCGGTCGGACCGAAGACGGCGGCGGCGATCCGCAGCCACGGCATCGAACCCGATCTGGTGCCGGCCGACTACAAGGCCGAAGGGGTGGTCGCCGCCTTCGCCGCGCGGGAGCCGGCCGGGCAGCGGGTTCTTTTCCCGCGGGCCGACAAAGCTCGCGAGATCATTCCGCAGGGGCTGACCGCCCTCGGCGCCGAGGTGACGGCACCGATCGCCTACCGCAACCTCCTCCCCGACGGATTGCCGCCCGAGGCCCTCGCCGCCCTGGAGGAAGGGAGCGTCGACTGCGTCACCTTCACCGCCTCCTCCACTGTCGAAAACCTCGCCTCGATCCTCGGCGCCGAGCGTTTCGCCAGGCTCCTTGCCGGGGTCGTGGTCGCCGCCATCGGCCCGATCACCGCCCGGACCTGCCGCAAGCTGGGGCTGGAGGTGGCCATCGAACCCCGGGAGTACACCCTGGCGGCGTTGACGGTGGCGATGGTAGAGTACTTCTCAAAGGACAGCAGTGCTCCGCCTGCTGATCCCCGAAATTTTCCGGAATCCTGAAACGTCATCAACGAAACCTTTGCTGTGGAGGTCAAAGATGTTCTTCCCCGAATACCGTGCCCGTCGCCTGCGCCGCAGCGACACCATCCGCCGCATGGTGCGCGAAACGCACCTGCGTGTCGACGACCTGATCTATCCGATGTTCTCCGCCTTCGGCCAGGGGATCAAGAAGGAGATCGTGTCGATGCCGGGAATCTACCAGCAGTCGATCGAACATATCGTTGCCGAGGCCAGGGAAGTCCACCAGCTCGGCATCCCCGCGGTCATCCTGTTCGGCATCCCGGAGACCAAGGATCCGGTCGGCCAGGACGCCTACAGCGAGACCGGCATCATCCAGGAAACGATCCGAGCCATCAAGCAGGCGGTCCCCAAGCTGGTCGTCATCACCGATGTCTGCCTGTGCGAGTATACCGACCACGGCCACTGCGGAGTCATCAAGGACGGCGACGTCGACAACGACGCGACGCTGCAGCTGCTTGCGGCCGAGGCACTCTCCCACGCCCGGGCCGGCGCCGACATCATCGCCCCGTCCGACATGATGGACGGCCGGGTGGCGGCGATCCGGGAAATCCTCGATGCCAACGACTTCGCCCATATCCCGATCATGAGCTACGCCGTCAAATACGCCAGCGCCTACTACGGGCCGTTCCGCGACGCCGCCGAATCGACCCCCCAGTTCGGCGACCGGCGCTCCTACCAGATGGACCCGCCCAACCGCCGCGAAGCGATCCGCGAGGCGGCTCTCGACGTTCAGGAGTGCGCCGACTTTCTGATGGTCAAACCGGCGCTGGCCTACCTCGACATCCTGCGCGATCTCAAGGAGCGCTTCGATCTGCCGCTGGTCGCCTACAACGTCTCCGGTGAGTACAGCATGATCAAGGCGGCCGCCGCCAACGGCTGGATCGACCATGACCGGGTGATGATGGAGACCCTGATCGGCATGAAACGCGCCGGCGCCGATCTGATCATCACCTACCATGCCAAGGAAGCCGCCAAGCTGCTGCGCTGAACTCGGCTCACGCCCGACGGCCGGTCGCGGCCGGCCGTCGGGC
>JBBQBQ010000017.1:0-24303 GCA_038317685.1 Desulfuromonadales bacterium
CCCCGAGGTCATCGCCACGGCCGCTCGGGTCGGTGGCTGCGTGGTCGGGGTGCCGGTCAAGGAGACGGTCAAGATCGTTTGCGGGGACCGGATTGAGTCAACTCCCGACCGGCGCCAGCTCTGGTTGGCCCAGACCCCGCAAGCCTTCCCCGGCGCCGTGCTGTGCAGTGCCTATGCGGCGGCGGCGCGGGACGGGTTTCGCGGGACCGATGATGCGTCCCTGGTCGAACGGAGCGGCCGACCGGTCGCGATGCTCACCGGCAGCGACCGGAACATCAAGATCACCACCCCCGAGGATCTGCTCCTGGCCAGGGCCTTTCTGGCGGCAGCTGCGGAAGAGGTCAAGGAATGATGCGGATCGGCCATGGTTACGATGTCCACCGACTGGTGCCGGAGCGGAAACTGATCCTTGGTGGAGTGGAGATTCCCTATCCTCTCGGGCTTCTCGGCCACTCGGACGCCGATGTCCTGCTTCACGCCATCTGCGACGCGATCCTCGGGGCTTTGGCGGCCGGCGATATCGGCCGCCATTTCCCCGATTCCGATCCGGCTTACGCAGGAATCTCCAGTATTATACTGCTGCGGGAGGTGATGGTCCTGGCTCGCGCCAAGGGTTATGGGATCGGCAATCTGGACGCCACGGTCATCGCCCAGCGGCCGCGGCTGGCACCTCATATCAAGGCCATGGTCGAGGCGATCGCCGGGGCCTGCGGCTGTGACCCCGCACGGGTCAATGTCAAGGCGACCACGACCGAGGCTCTCGGTTTCGAGGGGCGCGGCGAAGGGATCTCCACCCACGCCGTGGTTCTTCTGGAACAGTTGGCTGTCGACGAAGCCCCGGATCTCTGATACCTTTTCCCCTAACCGTAACCAGAAGGGCACGATGACGACAGCACCCTCCCAACCCAACCATTTCATCCGCACCATCATCAACGACGATCTGCAGGCCGGCAGGATCGCGGGGCCGGTAGTGACGCGCTTTCCTCCGGAACCGAATGGCTATCTGCACATCGGGCATGCCAAGTCGATCTGTCTGAATTTCGGTCTGGCCGCCGATTTCAACGGGCGCTGCCATCTACGGATGGACGATACCAACCCGGAGAAGGAGAGTGAAGAATATGCGGAGGCGATCAAGGACGCGGTGCGCTGGCTCGGTTTCGACTGGGGGCCGCACCTCTTCTATGCCTCCGGGTACTATGAACGTCTTTATCGGTTCGCCGAAGAGTTGATCGAAGCCGGCCTGGCGTATGTCGACAGTTTGCCGGCCGATGAGGTCCGGGCCTACCGCGGGAGCCTTACCGAACCTGGGAAGGGGAGCCCCTTCCGGGAGCGTAGCGTGGGGGAGAACCTCGACCTCTTCCGGCGCATGCGGGCGGGGGAATTCCCTGATGGCGCTCATACCTTGCGGGCCCGGATCGACATGGCCGCAGCCAATCTCAACCTGCGCGATCCGGTCCTGTACCGAATCCAGCGCGCCTCGCATTACCGCACCGGCAATACCTGGTGCATCTACCCGATGTATGATTTTGCCCATCCCCTGTCCGACGCGCTGGAGGGGATTACCCATTCGATCTGTACCCTGGAATTCGAGGATCACCGGCCCCTGTATGACTGGTTTATTTCCCACCTGGCGGTTCCCAGCTGCCCCCGGCAGATCGAGTTCGCCCGCCTTAACCTGACCTACACGGTGATGAGCAAGCGCAAGCTGCTGCAATTGGTGACCGAAGGGCACGTTACCGGGTGGGATGACCCCCGCCTGCCGACCTTGGCCGGCATGCGTCGCCGAGGTTTTCCGCCGGCCGCCATCCGGACCTTCTGCGAGCGGATCGGGGTCGGCAAGAGTGACAGCTGGATCGACATGACGGTTCTGGAAGACTGCGTGCGGGAAGAGCTCAATACCTCCGCGCCGCGCGCCCTGGCGGTCCTCAATCCGCTGCGGGTGGTGATCAGCAACTATCCGGAAGGCCAGAGCGAAACCTTCGAACTTCCCAATCACCCTGGCGACCCGGCCTTCGGGACCCGCCTCGTCCCGTTCTCCCGGGTTATTTATATCGAGCATGACGATTTCATGGCGGAACCGTCCAAGAAGTTTTTCCGGCTCGCCCCCGGCCGTGAGGTCAGGCTGCGCGGCGCCTACTTCATCCGCTGCGACGAGGTGGTGGCCGATGGCGCCGGCAACGTCATAGAACTGCGCTGCAGCTACGATCCCGCCAGCCGCGGCGGGGCGTCACCCGACGGGCGCAAGGTCAAGGGGACGATTCACTGGGTCGCCGCCGACTTCGCTCTCGCCGCCGAGGTTCGTCTATATGACCGGCTCTTCGGCGTGGCGATGCCCGGCATCGGCGGTCGCGAATTCCTCGACGATCTCAACCCCGGCTCCGCAACCGTCCTCACTCGCTGTTTCCTGGAGCCGGCCTTGTCTCAGGCGGTGCCGGGGAGTCCTTTTCAGTTCGAGCGGCTCGGCTACTTTTGCGTTGACCCCGAGGCATCGACGCCCGGCGCCCCGGTCTTCAACCGGACCGTGACCCTCCGGGATTCCTGGTCCAGACAGGCTGTCGAGGAGGTGGGAGGGTGAGACCGGCGGCGTTCTTGCCCAGCGTCGCCCGAAACCGCGGGGCGGCATGACCACCCCCTGTCAAGTGTTGATCGTTGATCGAAACCGGGCCCTCTGCGAAGCGCTTTCGGGGTTGCTTCTGGGCGCCGGATACCGGGTCGAATGCCTGACCGGGCAGGCCTCCCTCCAGGCGGTGCGGGATCTGGCGCCGGAAATTCTGGTCATTGATGTCCCTGACGCCAGTGGTCCCGAGACAGAACTGTTGAAGCGCATCGCCCAGCAGCGCGGGGCTCCCCACCTGCCGGTGATTGTCACCACCCCCGATCCGGCCCTCGAATTTGAACTCCTCGATGTTTTCGATGTCCTGCCCAAGCCCCTTAACGAGGAGCGACTCCTCGAAGACGTCGCCTTGCTTGCCCAGCGACGGGCCAAACTGCAGGACTACGCCTCCATGAGCGAGGTCGATCTCGCCCTCTTCCGAGACTTCCTGATCGCCCACAGCGGTCTGCACTTCGAACGCCGCAACGCCCTCCTGTTGGAACGGGGATTGCGCCGGCGCATGGTGGCGGTGCGGGCTGCCAGCTACCAGGACTATCTGGCCTATCTCGACCGCTATCAGGAGAGCCGCCAGGAACTAAAGAAACTCCTCGGACTGCTGACCATCGGCGAGACCTACTTCTTCCGCTACCAGGCACATTTCCAGGCCCTGGCCGAGGTGGTCGTGCCGGAGATCGTGGCCCAGCATCGCGGCCGGCGCCGCCTGCGGATCTGGTCGGCCGGCTGCTCCACCGGGGAAGAGCCTTATTCCATCGCCATGCTCCTGGCCGAACATTTCCCCCAACTCGCTGATTGGCGGGTGGACATTCTCGCCACCGATGTCAACAAGCGGTCGCTGGGAGTGGGACGCGCCGGCCGTTATGGGCCCCGCGCTCTGCGCGCCACCGAATCGGTCTATCGGGAGAAATATTTCCACCCGGTCGGGGAACGCTTCCAACTCGATCCGCGGATCGTCGGCATGGTCCGTTTCGGCTATTTCAATCTCTTGACCGACCCCCTGCCGGTGACCAGCGGGGAAGAGTTCGATCTGATCTTCTGTCGCAATGTGATGATCTATTTTCAGCCCGAGACTACCGCCTCGGTGGTGGCTCGGCTCTCCCAGGCGTTACGCCCCGGAGGTTATCTCTTTCTTGGCCACGCGGAGACGCTTCTGCACGTGAATCATGCGTTTGTCCGCGCTCAGCACGGGGGCGGCTTTTACTACCGCCTCCAGCCGGCCTCTCCGGGGCGCGTTTCTCAACCTGAACCCAGGGCTTCCGCTCAGCCGACACCCTTCGCTTCGGCCCCCCGCCTTGTCCCGCCGCCATCCGGAGCAACAGCAGCGCCAACACCACCATCACTACCAGCACTACCAGCACTACCAGCACTGCCACCCACTGCAGCACCAGCCGCCGCGGGTATCTCTCAGTATTACGCTGCTGCGGTCGCCGCTTTCGAAGCGGAAAATTTCAAAACGGCGTCTCAGAATTATGCTATACTCCTGCGCCACCAGCCGGACCATGTCGGCGGCCTAGTGGGCTTCGGGTTTTTGCTGGCCAATACGGGGGATTACGCCGCGGCCCTCGATTATTGTCAGCGCGCTCAGGCGGTCGATGATCTCTACCCGGAAGCGTATTTCCTCAAAGGATTGATCCGAGAGCTGGAAGGTCTGCCTGCGGAGGCGCTTCTCGAATATCGCCGAACCCTGCTCCTCGACATGAGCATGGTGATCACCCATTACCGGTTGAGCCGGGTCTTCCAACGTCTCGATCAGAATCGGGATGCCATCAGGGAGTTGCGCAACACCCTGCGGATTTTGGAGCGACAGGCCCCCGATCGTGTCATCCCCTATTCCGGAGGCATGAGCGGCGCCGCCCTGGCGACCCAATGCCGACGGGAACTGGCGCAGCTTGAAGGGCCCGAAGCCGGTCGGCCCGTCCCGAGAGCCGTTCGGATGGAGAAAGAAGGACGATGAAGGATTCACCAGACTACGAGATTCAGCGGGTGCTGCAGGACATGCGCGACGAATACTGGCGCAGCCTGGAAGAGGTGGAAGCGAACGATACCGGTGCGACCAGGGACTATCTGGTGGTGCGCCTCGGCGGCGAGCGCTTCGGCATCGAAACGGCCCTGACCAGAGAGGTTCTGCGAGCCCCAAGGCTGGTCCGGGTTCCTCAGGTCCCCCCCCAGGTGCGCGGGATCATCAACCTGCGCGGCCAGATCGTGGCAGTCATCGATTTGCGCGGTCCCCTGGGACTGCCGCTGGGGGATGATGCCGGCAGTGGCCAGTTGGTGGTCACCGAGGCGGCGGGCCTGACGAGTGCCCTGTGGACCGAGCAGGTCGAAGGCATCCGCTCGATTTCAGTCGCCGCGATCGAGCCTCTGACCGCCGGTCTCGCCCAACTGCCCCGGGGGGCGGTTGCCGGCCAGGTGCTTCTGGAGGATGGACTATTGGTCTTGCTCGACCTGCCGCAACTTCTCTCCCGGGAAGACTTTATCATTGACCAGAAGGGTGAATAACCCGATCAATCTGCCGTGGTCGGACCCCGCAACGGTCCACAATTCCGGGTTGCCAGGAAAATAGTTCTTTGTTAAAGGGGTTACCATGTCCAATTGGATCAGCGAACGGATCTCCCTGAAAATCGTCCTTTCCCTGGTTGCCGTGCTGACGGTGATTCTGGGGATTTTTACCTATACCCTGGTCCGGAGTCGGGGTGATGTCCTCAAGAAGATGGTCCTTGCCAAGGCGCGAACCTTGGCCGTGACCGGGGCTCGGACCATGGAGCAGGTCCTGGAGGGAGCGATCCGTAGCGGTCAACTGACCAAAGAGCAGGTCTTCGACACCAATTATCAGAAGATCGTCGCTGGCCCGCTGGCCGGCGCCGTCATCCCCAAGTATCACACCGCGTATGACCGCTTTCTCGACACCACTATTCAGAAGATCGAGGATGCCTACGTCGACGAGGACAGCATGGTGGTCTTTGCCGTCCTCGTCGACCATAACGGCTACCTGCCGACCCACAACACCAAGTATTCGAAGGCCCTGACCGGGGATGCGGAGCAAGACAAGGTCGGCAACCGGACCAAGCGCATTTTCGACGATGAAACCGGCTTGAAGGCTGCTCGCTACGACGGAAGCGACGGAAAAAAATTTTTGCACCAGGTCTACAAGCGGGACACCGGGGAGACAATGTGGGACCTCAGCGCCCCGGTCTTTGTCGACGGTCGCCATTGGGGAGGGTTCCGGATCGGCCTGTCGATCCGCCAGACCGATGAAGCCATCGCCGAACTGCGCAACACCGTCGTCCTGTCGATGCTGCTGGTTCTGATCATCGCCTCGCTGACCATCCTCTTCGTCGTCGGCCGGTTGACCCGACCCCTCAAGGTCCTGACCAGGGTCGCCGACAAGATTGCCGAGGGCAACCTCGAAGAGACCATCAGCGTCGGAAGTCACGACGAGATTGGCCAACTGGCGGCGGCCTTCAACAAGATGACCCAGGTCATCGTCAAGAACCTCAAAAACGAGGTCCACAGAAGCAACCGCTTGGTCGCCAGCGTCAAGGAGGCGATCCAGCAGCTTTCCTCCAGCGCCAACCAGATCATGGCGATCTCCGCCCAGCAAGCGTCGGGAGCGACGGAGCAGGCGGCCGCCGTGCAGGAGGCGACGACCACCTCGGAGGAGATCGCGGTGACCGCCCGGCAGGTGGAGCAGAAGGCCTTGCGGGTCGAGACGGTCGCGGAGCAGGCGAGTCGGGCCAGCGACCAGGGGGTGAAGGCGGTCGAGGTCGCGGTGGGAGGGATGGGGCGGCTCAAAGAACAGGTCCAGTCGATTGCCGAGGCGATGCTGGAGTTGGGCGAGAACTCCCAGAAGATCGGCGGGATTGTCGACATCATCGACGAAATCTCTGAGCAGACCAACCTGCTGGCTCTCAATGCAGCGATCGAAGCGGCCGGGGCAGGCGAAGCCGGCAAGCGTTTCTCCATCGTGGCGGGCGAGGTGAAGCGTCTCGCCGAACGCACGGTCGATGCCACCGGGCAGATCAAGGGCTTGATCGAAGTGATCCAGGCGGCGACCAATGCCACGATCATGCTGACCGAGGAGGGGACCAAAGGGGTCGATGGTGCCAGTACCCTGGTGAGCCGGATCGCCGAGGAGTTGGGGCACATTATCGCCATGGTCGAAGAGACCACGGAAAATGCCCGTGAGATCAAACTTTCGACCCAGCAGCAGACCACGGCGAGCGAACAGATGGCGGAGACCATCGCCGAAGTACGGGACGTCTCCACCCAGGTGGCTGCGAGCGCCCAGGAGACGACCCAGTCGATCTCCGAGTTGACCTCCCTGGCGGAGCGGCTCAAACAACTGGTGGAAGAAGAGAAGTAGTTTGAAGACCAAAAAATACCTCGAAATATTCGCCCGCGAGGCCGAAGAACACTTGCAGGTCCTGCGCCAGGGGAGCCTGGCCCTGGAGCAGAATGGCTTCAGTGCGGAACAGGTCCATGAGCTGCTTCGCAGCGCCCACACCCTCAAGGGGTCGGCGCGGATGCTGGATCTCGATGACCTCGGCCGGGTCTCCCATGCTTTGGAAGAGCTCCTGAAGGAGTTGGAGGATGGGAAGCGGGTCCTTAATCCCGGTCTGATCGACCTGTTGCTGATCGCTGCCGATGCCTTGGAGGCCCTGACGGCCCAGGCGCACTCCGGCGGGGGAATCGCCGTCAACATCGATGCCATTCTCGAAGGGCTGAGTACCGGGATTCTGCCGGAAGTTCAAAGCATGGCAGCGGTGTCGACCGGTGAAAATCTGGAGAGAGAGAGCGTGCGCGCCAGCGTCGCCCGCCTCGATCAGATCGTCAATCTCCTCGGTGAACTGCTCATCTCGCGGCGGGTCTTTGAGGAACGAAACCGCCAGCTCGGGGTCTTGATGGGGCGGCTGGATGGATTCCTGGGGCGCCTTCGCAAGGTCGAAAATCATCGCCTGCTGCAGGAAATCCTTGGTGACTTCAGGCGCTTGACCATGGATATGGGAGGGGACTGCCAGGCCCTGTCAATCCTCGCCGAACAGCTCCATGGCGACGCCATGGAGCTGCGCATGCTGCCCCTCTCCACCATCACCGACGATCTGGGTCGGATGGTTCGCAACCTGGCCCGTGAGCAGGGCAAGGAAGTGCTGTTGGTGGTGACGGGCGAAGGAGTGGAGCTCGACCGGATGATGCTCGATGCCGCTCGGCCGATGCTCCTGCACATGTTGCGCAACGCCGTCGATCACGGTCTGGAACCGCCGGAGGAACGGCAGCGCCAGGGGAAACAGCCCACTGGGCGGATCGAACTCAATGCCACCGCCGAAGGGGGGTTCGTCCGCCTGCGGCTGGCCGAAGACGGGCGCGGTATCGATTTGGTCCGGGTCCGCCAGGTGGCGGTCGACCGGGGACTCCTCAGCCCCGGCGAGGCGGCGGTGCTGAGCGATGAAGAAGCCGTGTACCTGATCATGCGGCCGGGGTTTTCGACCCGGGAACGGGTCACCGACATCTCCGGACGGGGGGTCGGGATGGACGTCGTCAAAACCCAGGTCGACCGGGTCAAGGGAAACCTGGTGATTCATTCCCGCCCCGGGCACGGCACCGAGATGTTCCTGAAGCTTCCCCTGACCATGGCGGTCATCAGCGGCCTGGTGATTAATTGCGAGGGGGAGATTTACGCCGTGCCGCTGCATTATGTCACGGAAATCATCCGTCTTGGCGAGCGGGAAATTCTCATCGAGGGAGGGCAGGAGGTGATCCGGGTTCGCGGCCGGACCCTGCCGCTTTTGGCGCTGCGGGACCTCATCGGCAGCCCCGGAAGACCGCCCATTGCCGGCGAACGGGCCACCGCCCTGGTCCTCGGATACCGGGAACAACAGCTGGCCTGCCTCGTTTCCCGGGCCCAGAACGTTCAGGAACTCGTCGTCAAGGGTCTCGGCAGCCAACTGAAGAGCGTACGTTTCTGCAGCGGTGTGACGATCCTCGGCGACGGCGCGCCGGCCCTGATCTTGTCGGTCCCGGACCTTTTCAGTGCCGGGCTGGAGGGGGGCGGGAGCCACTTGCGCGAAGAATTTGCCGCCCGGCGGGCCGCCACCTACAAGGGGCGGGTGCTGGTCGTCGATGATTCGATCACCACCCGGACCATGGAAAAGAACATCCTCGAAACCCACGGTTACCAGGTCGCAGTGGCGGTTTCGGGACCCGATGCCCTGACCCGGTTGGCCGAGCAATCCTTCGACCTGATCGTCAGCGATGTGGAGATGCCGGGCATGAACGGGTTTGAGCTGACCGCACGGATTCGGGAAGCAGAGGAGACCCGGGACTTGCCGGTCATCATTGTGACCTCTTTGGCCAGCGATGCCGACCGTCGCAAGGGGATCGAAGTCGGCGCCCAGGCCTACATCGTCAAGGGAGCCTTCGATCAGGGAGCCCTGCTTGACACCGTGGAAAGCCTGATAGGCTGAGGAAGAGATGATCCGGGTACTGATCGCAGATGATTCACTGCTGACACGCACGGTCCTTAAGGACCTCCTCGCCCGCGACCGGGAGATACAGGTCATCGGAGAAGCCGGCGACGGCCAACAGGCGGTGGAAATGACCTGCCAGTTGAAACCCGATCTGGTGCTGATGGACGTGATGATGCCGGTCTTGGACGGTCTCTCCGCGGTCATCGAAATCATGGCTCGTTGTGCCACCCCGATCCTGGTTCTCTCCGCCAATGTCGACCCCAACGACAGCCGCAGCGCCTTCAACGCCATCCGCCATGGCGCCCTCGACGTCATGGAAAAGCCGGCCGGGATCGCCAGGGGGGCCTTCGGCGACATTGCCGAGGCGCTCATCAACAAGATCAAGTTCCTGTCCCGGGTGCGGGTCATCCACCACTTCCGGCGCCCGCAGCGGCCGGAAGTGGTGGCCGCCCCGATCCCGGCACCTGCCGTTTCGGGGCGTAACATTTTGGCCATCGGTGCCTCCACCGGGGGACCCAAGGCGGTGATGAGTCTTCTCAAGGATCTGCCGGCTGCCCGTCACGCCCGGCTCCTCATCGTCCAGCATATCGCCCCTGGTTTCGCCCCTGGCTTCGCTGAATGGCTCGACCGGGAGAGCCCCATGACGGTGCGACTGGCCCGGGATGGGGAGCCTCTGGAGGAGGGGGTGGCGCTGGTGGCGCCCAACGCAGCGCACATGGAGGTCCAGAGCGGACGCATCCGCCTCCTTGATGCACCGCCGGTCAACAGCTGCCGCCCGTCCGTCGATGTCCTGTTTCGCTCCCTCGCCAAGGACGGGCTCGCGGCGTCCCTGGTGGCGGTCCTATTGACCGGCATGGGCCAGGACGGCGCCGAGGGGATGGCGGTTCTCAAGGCCGCCGGCAGTTTCAATATCGCCCAGGATGAAGCCAGCAGTGCCGTCTTCGGCATGCCTCGCGCCGCCATCAATCTCAACGCCGCCCATCAGGTTCTTCCCCTCAGTGCCATCCCTCCGGCCCTCCAGAGCATCCTCCAGGGTGGCAAAAGCCTTTAAAACCTGCGCCGGATATGCTATCTAACAGGCTCCGTTGCCCCTATCCCCCCAGGCCCAGCCGCAAGGAGAAGTCTGTTCATGAGTCTGCGCGTCTATAATACCCTGACCGGCCGCAAGGAGGAGTTCGTCCCTCTCGTCCCCGGCAAGGTCGGGATGTACGTCTGTGGTGTCACGGTTTACGACTATTGCCACATCGGCCACGCCCGCGCCAACCTGGTTTTCGACATCGTCTACCGGTACCTGCGTTACAGCGGCTTCGACGTGACCTACGTGCGCAACTACACCGACGTCGACGACAAGATCATCAAGCGCGCCAACGAGCGGGGGATCGACAGCGGGGAACTCGCAGCGGAGTTCATTCGCGCCTTCGATATCGACATGGCGGCACTGGGTCTTTTGAAACCGACCTTCGAGCCGAAGGCGACCGAGTACATCCCGCAGATCATCGCCCTGACCGAGCGCCTCATCGACCGCGGCCTTGCTTACCCGGCGGCCGGCGACGTCTACTACAGCGTCGAGAAGTTTGCCAATTACCTCCAGCTCTCCAAGCGGACCATGGAGGAAATGCAGGCCGGCGCCCGCATCGCCCCCGGCGAGCAGAAGCAGCATCCCATGGATTTTGCCCTCTGGAAAGCGGCCAAGCCCGGCGAGCCGGCCTGGGACTCCCCTTGGGGGCCGGGACGCCCCGGTTGGCACATCGAGTGCTCGGCCATGAGTTCCACCCTCCTCGGCGAGACCTTCGACATCCACGGCGGGGGGCGCGACCTGATCTTTCCCCACCACGAGAACGAGATCGCCCAAAGCGAAGGAGCCTCGGGACAGCCCTTCGTGCGCTACTGGCTGCACAACGGCTTCGTCAATATCAACCAGGAGAAGATGAGCAAGTCCCTCGGCAACTTCTTCACCATTCGCGACATCCTTCAGAAGTACCATCCGGAGGTCCTGCGTTTCTTCATTCTCACCGCCCACTACCGCTCCCCGATCGACTTCTCCGACCAGAACCTGGAAGAGGCCAAGACCGGGCTGTCGCGCTGCTACGAAGCACTGTGTGCGGCGGAGCAGATGCTGGCCGGCCACCCGGCTCCGTCCCGGGCGGTCTGCCCGGAGATTTCGAGCGACGAACGGGAGGTCTACGATCTGGTGGAGGCATTGGATGACCGCTTCGCCGAGGCGATGGACGACGACTTCAATACCGCCCTGGCCATCGGCCACCTCTTCGAGGGGGTGCGGGGGCTCAACCGGCTGGTCGCCAAGGGGCGCTTCGAGGAATGCCCGCTGTCGTTGACGGTCCTTCGGGAAGGGGTCCGGAAACTTCGGGCTCTCGGCAGCGTTCTGGGGCTCTTCGGATCCGATTCGGCGGCGTGGCTGGAAGGGCAGAAGGCGAGTGGCCTGGCGGCCGCCGGTCTCGACGCTGCGACCATCGAGGCCCTTATCGCCGAACGGCTGCAGGCCCGTCAGGAGAAGAACTTCAGCCGCGCCGACGCGATCCGCAAGGAGCTGGCCGAACAGGGGGTCGAACTCCTCGATTCCAAGGAGGGGACGAGCTGGAAGGTGAAGTAGCGGTCCAAACTGTTTGACTGTTGAATTAAATTTCGGAGGGAATATTTGATGGCGGAAGTTTGGCAACTCTTGCTGTAAAACTAAAACGATAACCGCTCGATTCGGTAGTTTGCCGACGGGCGGTTTTGTCATTCTTTGAGGTAGGACAACACGAATATGCCCCGTATCTTCGACAACATCTTTAATCAGTTACTTACAGCCTTGCGAGCTACCCTTGCAAATCTACCAAAACGCGAATTTCTACGTTAACTAATTCAAATTAGGGGGCACTGAATGGCAGAAGGTAACAGGCTTGACCTCGAAAAATCATACGCTGCAATCATCGCTGCCGCACGAAAGCGCCAATTTCTGAGTTATGGAGAGTCAGTTGCATTTTGTGTGGGTAATTCCGGGGGCTGTTTACTCGGCCCCTTCCACAAGATATAGTGCCCTCCAAAAAATCAGGGAGGCAGTTTTTTGAAATCGGAATCGCTCTTTACCGTTGCTCTTGGTCTGATGGCCCCGTGGCAGGTCCTTGATATCCAGTTCGACCCCAAGAAAGGACGAATCGACTTCAAGGTCGGCTTCACCCCGGGGGCGAAATTCTTTTGCCCGAGCTGTGACGAGTCAGCACAGGGGGTTCACGATACCCGCAGCCGGACATGGCGACATTTGAACTTCTTTCAGTACCAAGCCTTCCTTCACGCCGATCTTCCCCGGGTCCGGTGCTCCAAGTGCGGCAAAACCAAGCAAGTGACGCCGCCTTGGTCGCGACCCGGCAGTGGCTTCAGTCTCTTGATGGAGGCGCTACTGGTCGTCTTGGCCAAGCAAATGCCCGTCCGTGCGGTGGCCCAGCTTCTTGGCCTGGGCGACGGCCAGGTCTGGCGCGTTCTTGACCACTATGTGGAAGCGGCTCGGGCACAAGAGGACTTCGCCGGTGTCCAACGCGTCGGCCTGGACGAAACCGCCTCCCGGAGGGGCCACAACTACATCAGCCTCTTCCATGACCTGGTGGCTCGCCGGCTGCTGTTCGCCTGCGAGGGCCGCGAAAAGACCGTTGTCGAGGCGTTCGTCAAGGATCTCGAAGCCCACGGCGGCCAGTCCGGAAATGTTGATGCCGTCTGTATCGACATGTCGAAGAGCTACATTGCCGGCGTTGGCGAGTTTCTCCCGGATGCGGAGGTCACCTTCGACCCGTTCCACGTCGTCGCCATCGTCAACAAGGCCGTGGACCATGTGCGCCGCCAGGAAGTCAAAGACGAACCATTGTTGAAGAAAACCCGTTACATATGGCTGCGCAACGAAAAGACTCGGACTGTTAAGCAGCAGGAAAAATTCGACAGCTTGCCGAAAAGCCGACTTAAGACGGCCCGCACCTGGCAGATCAAGGTCTCCCTACAGGAGATCTACCAGGAGTGCAAAACGATCGCCGAAGCCGAACAAGCCCTGTCCAAGTGGTACAACTGGGCGATCCGCAGCCGACTGGAGCCGATCAAGGAGGCCGCTCGGACCATTCGACGCCATTGGAACGGCATCTTGTCGTGGTTCGATGGCCACCTCAACAACGGCGGCGTCGAGAGCGCGAACTCGTTGATTCAGGCCGCGAAGGCCAGGGCGAAAGGCTACGGCACGGTCCGCCACCTGATTACCATGGCGTATCTGGTGGCGGCAAAACTGGCCCATCTGCCCGCATCGCCCTACACAAGATGTTGGGGTTGAGAAAGAACGGAAAACAGGTGGAACGAAGTAGTGTTACCCACACGATCTGAAACTGTGCCAATTTATGCTTATCTGAGATCTCAGGAGGTCGCAGGTGACGAACTTTCCATCACAGCGGAGGGATGGCTCCTGTATCCCTCTGTCGGACAACCTGTTGACGAATATGTATTAATCCAAGGGCACAAGATCAGATTTGTCACTGTTGACTTGGCTGCTCCGTCACAGGACATTCTGACAAGATTGCGCAGTCTGCCCGATGACGGCCAGACGAATATCCGTAATCAATTAAGTTAATCGATCCATATCACAGAGGCACGACATGTCCTGTAATGGCAAAGAGGCAACCGCCGATGATTGAAGGCACCCCCCCCGCCTCCCCTTGACAGGGGAATCTAAAATCGTGCCCTTCTCCCTCCCCTGTTAAGAGGAGGGCCGGGGAGAGGTATTATGGAGACGCCGATGAATGACATCACCCTCACCCCCGAACAAGCCGCACCCCGCATCGCCAGCCTGCTGGCCGCCCATGCGAGCCGCACCCTCGAATTCAAACGCATGGGCGACAACAAGGTCGTGCGCAAGTTGCTGGAGGCAATCTGCGCCTTTGCCAACACCGAAGGGGGCGTGCTGGCCCTGGGGGTGGCGGACGAGAAGCAGGGCAAGGGCGCGGCGCGGCTCTTCGGCCTGACCGAAGCCGAATTCTCTTACATCCTCACGACCTTCCCCCTGGTCAAGGTTCCGGTCAAAATCGCCGCGCAGAATGCCTATCGCGATGTCGAGAGAGGGTTGATCAAATGACCCGCGAGGAGTTGCGACAACTGGTGGCAGAAGTCCAGCGGCGGCAGTGCGAGCTGGAGAACGTGGAGGTGAAAGCGGCTCATGGTGGCACGCCCAAGCGGCTTTTCGCAACCCTCTCCGCCTTCGCCAACCGCCTCGGCGGTGGAGTGCTCCTCTTTGGTCTGGACGAATCCCGCGATTTTTCTCTGGTCGGTGTTGGCAACCCCCACCGCTTGCAGGAGGAGTTGACCCACGTTGCTTCGGCGGAGATGGAACCGGCTCTGCGCCCTGTCTTTACCGTTGACGAAATTGACGGGCAGACCGTGGTGGCGGCCGAGGTGGATGAGGTCCAGGCGACGCAGAAGCCTTGCCACTATAAAACCGCCGGTGTGGCCAAGGGTGCCTATTTGCGAGTGGGGAACACCAACCGACAGATGACCGACTACGAGGTCTTCGGCTACCTGAGCGGACGCGGCCAGCCAACCTGCGACGAAGAGATTGTTCCCGGCGCAACCTTGAACGACCTCGACGACGCCCTGCTGGACACCTACCTCGACAATCTCCGGCGGGCACGCCCCCGAGCCAGCTATCTGCGGGGTTCGCGGGAAGAGGCGCTAACCCGGCTGCGTGTGTTGATGCAAGACGGCGAGGTGCTGCGACCGACCTTGGCGGGGCTGCTGACGTTCGGCAAATATCCGCAGGAGTTCTGCCCCCAGTTGATGATTACCTTCGTCCAGTACTTCGGGACAACGGAGGAGGAGAAAACGCCGCGTGGTGCGCGTTTTTTTGACAACCGCCGCTTCGAGGGACCGATCCCGGAAATGGTCGCCGAGGCGGAAACCTACATCCTGGGTGCGATGCGCAAGGCGTCGCTGATCGAAGGGATATTCCGCCGCGATATTCCCGAATATCCCCAGGAGGCCCTGCGCGAGGCGCTGGCTAATACCATCGCTCACCGTGACTACAGCTCGTATGTGCGGGGGAGCTATATTCAGGTGAGGATGTTTGCCGACCGCTTGGAGATTCAGAGCCCCGGCGGCCTGTTCGGCAACGTGACTATCGAGAATCTGGAGGAGGAGCAGTCGACCCGCAACGCCCGCCTGATGCGGATGATGGAAGATATGCACGTGGTCGAGAACCGCGGCAGCGGCATCAAGGCCATGCTCCATGCTCTTCGTAATGCCAACCTGGAGCCGCCCCGCTTCGATGACCGTCGTTCCTCCTTCCTCGTCACTTTTCGCAACCACTCCTTGTTGAGTCCCGACGCCATCACTTGGCTGAACCAGTTCGTCGGGGTGCCGCTCAACGACCGCCAACGGCTGGCTCTGGTCTATATGCGCCAACGCGACCAGATCACCAATGCCGACTACCGACGGCTGAACCATGTCGATGCGTTAAGGGCAGGGCAGGAGTTGCGAGAATTAGCCCAGACCGGTCTGGTCAATCAGAACAGCTCGGGGCGCTGGACCCATTACACCCTCGAATATTCACTCACTGCTCCGGTTGAAGAGACTGCGGTTGAAATGCCCACGACTGACGAAGCGAAAATCATCACGTTTGTCCGGGAGAACAGATCTATCAACAATACCGAATGTCGGGTCTTGTTGGGTGTTAACCTGCGTCGGGCTACATATTTGCTCAACAAATTGGTTGGAGAAGGATTCTTGCAGCGGGAGAAAGGAAAGCGTTGGGCGCGCTATTCCCTGGTCTATGCTGCCTTGGATGATAATCTGTAGTCTGGATGCCCCGCGCAAGGATGTTTATTGACAGTCTATCAACAATCTATTGACAATCATCGTCAATAGACTTGCGATAGAGTTAAGGAGATTGGCGACGCAGCGTGTAGCAAATTGCAGGTACATGAGATAACGGATTGCAGTTCATTATCTATCCCGCTGGATAATGAAATTTAAAATCGCTAAAAGGCTAAATAAATCATCGACATGAGAAAACCGCAATTATCTTTTTGGCCTCTGGAGGGGGAGAGCAGGGCCTTGGTAACGCTGCCCTGCTTGATCAACCCCTGACCGCCTTCTTCTCCTCACGCCAATGTCCGGGCAGTGCGATCCGTGCGGCCATGAACTGAGCCGTCGAACAGGCGCGCGCTAAACATCCGGTGATCAGCGGTTTTCATTCCCCTCTCGAACAGTCAGTTCTCGAAGTGCTGCTAGCGGCGAATGCGCCGTGCGTGATCGTCATCGCCCGCAAGCTGGAAGAAGCGCAACTGCCGTCTGCATGGGTGCAGGCGCTGGAGCAGGGCACTGCCGCCATGGTCGGTATCGACTTCAAAAGACGCCGACTGATCGGCGAACTGGCGGCGCGGCGCAACGATTGGATTGTGCATCGGTGTGAGCGCATTGTCGTGGCCCACACCAGCGAGGCCGGCCAATTAGGCAGGCAGGTTCTTCAGTGGCAAATGAGCGGCAGATCGATTCAACCCCTGACGGTCGGCGGCTAGCGCGAATACGCCATGCCCGCGTTCCGATTTCGGCTTCTCATCTCCGACGGAGGTGCTTAAATTTTCCCATGGCCAAATTCGCACTGAAATCCGACTACTCCCCGCGCGGCGACCAGCCCGAGGCGATTGCCGAACTGGTCGCCGGTATCGAGCGCGGTGATCAGCATCAGGTCCTGCTCGGCGTCACCGGCTCGGGGAAGACCTTCACCGTTGCCAACGTGGTCGTCGCGATGCAGCGGCCGACGCTGGTCCTCGCCCCCAACAAGACCCTCGCCGCCCAGCTTTACGGCGAGTTCAGGGAGCTCTTCCCCGAGAACGCCGTCGAGTATTTCGTCTCCTATTACGACTACTACCAGCCCGAAGCCTACGTCCCCTCGACCGATACCTTCATCGAAAAAGATTCCTCCATCAACGAGGAGATCGACAAGCTGCGCCACAGCGCCACCCGTTCCCTCCTCTCCCGCCGCGATGTGCTGATCGTCGCCTCCGTCTCCTGTATCTACGGACTTGGCTCCCCGGAGGCCTACTACGGGATGCTGGTGCGGCTGGAGGAGGGGCAGAGCTTCGATCGCAACGACCTTCTCAAGCGCCTGGTGGCGATCCAGTACAGCCGCAACGACATCGACTTCCACCGCGGCACCTTCCGGGTGCGCGGCGACACCGTCGAGATCTTTCCGGCCTACGAGGAGGATCGGGCGATCCGCGTCGAGTTCTTCGGCGACGAGATCGAGGCGGTCTCCGAGATCGACCCGCTACGCGGCAAGGTCATCGACCGCATCGGGCGCACCGCCATCTTCCCGGCCAGCCACTATGTGGCGACGCGGCCGACGTTGGAACGGGCGGTCCGGGCCATCCAGGACGAGCTGCGCGAACGGATCCAGGCCTTCCGGGGGAGCAATCAGCTCCTGGAAGCGCAGCGCATCGAGCAGCGCACCCTCTTCGACATTGAGATGATGGAGGAGATGGGCTACTGCCAGGGGATCGAGAACTACTCCCGGTTCCTCGATGGGCGCGCCCCCGGCGAGCCGCCCGCGACCCTCTTCGATTACTTCCCGAAGGATGCGCTACTGGTGATCGACGAAAGCCACGTCAGCGTCTCCCAGGTCGGCGCCATGTACCGCGGCGACCGTTCCCGCAAGGAGACCCTTGTCAACTACGGCTTCCGCCTCCCGTCGGCCCTCGACAACCGTCCCTTGACCTTTGCCGAGTTCGAGGCGAAGGGGTTGCAGACCGTCTACGTTTCGGCGACCCCCGCCCATTACGAACTGGAGAAGGCGCAAGGGGTGGTGGTCGAACAGCTGGTCCGCCCCACCGGCCTGATCGATCCGCCGATCGAGGTGCGCCCGGCCCGGGAGCAGGTCGACGACCTGATCGGCGAGATCCGCGCCACGGTTCGGCAAAACTACCGGGTCCTCGTCACCACCCTGACCAAACGCATGGCCGAGGACCTCACCGGCTACCTCGAAGAATTGAAGATCCGGGTGCGCTACCTCCATTCGGACATCGACACGGTCCAGCGCATGGAAATCCTTCGCGACCTGCGCCAGGGGAAGTTCGATGTTCTGGTCGGCATCAACCTGCTGCGGGAGGGCCTTGATCTCCCCGAGGTGGCGTTGGTGGCGATCCTCGACGCCGACAAGGAGGGCTTCCTGCGCAGCGAGCGGTCCCTGATCCAGACCTGCGGGCGGGCGGCCCGCAACATCGACGGCCGGGTCCTGATGTACGCCGACCGGGTGACCCGCTCCATGCAGGCCTGTCTTGACGAGACCGCCCGGCGGCGGACGACCCAGCTCGCCTTCAACGCCGAACACGGCATCACCCCGACTTCGGTGAAGAAAAACATCCGGAGCATCCTTGAAGATATCGCCGAGCGCGGCGACTACGGCGAACGGGCGCGGGTTGCCGAGGACGAGGAGAAGTATCGAAGCCTTCCCGAGCTGCGCGCCGAGATCGCGCGGGTCAAGACCGAGATGCTCGGCGCCGCCGGCGACCTGGAGTTCGAGAAGGCCGCCGCCCTGCGCGATCGGATGCTAGAACTGGAGAAACGGGAACTGGGGCTGGCCGGTTGAGGCCCGGACCATCGACCTGGCAATCTTGCGGCCGGCCCTGAAAGGGTCGGCCGGCGCCGTTCACGGTCCGAGCAGGGGATGGCGATTCCTGTTATTCTATAGGGGGAAGATGGCCGTCGGGCGGAAAGGAGGAACATGGCTGGAACGCGATCTGAGGAGAAACGATCCCTGGAGGTTGCGGAAGCGGCCCGGGAAACGGAATGGAAGCAGCCGAGCATCGTCGGCGAACTCTTCATGGGGCGCTTGCGCAGGGATCTGCTGTTCCCTTTTCCAGAGCAGGACCCCGCTGATCGTGCTGCGGGGGACGTCCTACTCGCCAAAGTCGCCGATTTTCTGCGGGATCATGTCGATGCCGATCGCATCGACCGCGAAAAGGAGATTCCCCCCGAGGTTCTGGACGGCCTGCGTGAACTCGGTCTCTTCGGCATCAAGATTGCTCCCGAATATGGCGGCCTTGGCCTCTCCCAGACCAACTACATCCGCATCGTGCAGCTCGTCGCCAGCCACTGTGCCTCGACGGCGGTCACGCTGTCGGCCCACCAGAGTATCGGGGTACCGCAGCCCCTCAAGCTCTTCGGGAGCGAGGAGCAGAAACGGAAATATCTCCCGCGCCTGGCGGCCGGAGCCATCAGCGCCTTTGCTTTGACCGAGCCGGGGGCCGGTTCCGACCCGTCGCAGATCAGGACGACCGCCACCCTGACGGAAGACGGCAGTGCCTGGCTGCTCAACGGGGAAAAACTCTGGATCAGTAACGGGCCGGTGGCGGAACTGCTGGTGGTGATGGCCCGCACCAACGATCTTCAGGAAGATCGGCCGGAGATTTCCGCCTTCATCGTCGAGACGGACACCCCCGGTTTCAGCGTGGCTCATCGCTGTGATTTCATGGGGTTGAAGGGGATTCAGAACGGCCTGTTGCGATTTGCCGAGGTGCGGGTCCCGAGGGAAAATCTCCTCGATGAGGTTGGCAAGGGGCTGCGTCTGGCCCTGCAGACCCTCAACACCGGGCGCCTGACGTTGCCGGCGGCGAGCGGCGGGGTCATGAAGCAGGTCCTGGCCATGGCGAGCGACTGGGCCAATGAGCGCCGTCAATGGGGGGCGCCGGTGGGTCACCATGAAGCGGTGGCGCACAAGCTGGCGACAATGGCCGCCGATATCTTCGCCGTCGAGAGCCTCACCTGGCTGACAGCGGCCCTGGCGGACCGCCAGGAGGTCGATATCCGCCTCGAAGCGGCCATCGCCAAACTCTTCTGCACCGAAACGCTGTGGCGTACCGTCGATGCCGGGGTTCAGGTGCGGGGGGGACGGGGTTACGAAACCGCAGATTCCCTCTCTGGCCGGGGCGAAGTGCCGATGCCGATGGAACGGCTGCTGCGTGATGCCCGCATCAACCTGATTATTGAGGGGACGAGCGAAATCATGCGCCTCTTCATCGCCCGCGAGGCTCTCGACCCGCACCTCAAGGTTGCCGGGGCATCGGCCACCTCGACCCACGTCGATCTGTGGGCGGCTGGCAGCTTCTACCTCCGGTGGTATCCTAAACTCTGGCTGCCGCGCTTCGGCAGCCGCAGCGCCGGGCCGCTTCCGCCCCGCTTACGCCGGCATCTGCACGCTCTGGAGCGGGGGACCCGGCAGCTGGCTCGCGATCTCTTCCATATGCTGATTCGCCATCGCCAGGGGCTGCAGCGCAAACAGCTGGTTCTCGGCCGCCTCGTCGATACCGGAGCCGAGCTCCTGGCCATGGCTGCTACCTTGTCGCGGGCCGCTTCGCCCGGGGCGCCGCCCGGCGCGGAGGATCTGGCCGATCTCTTCTGCCGCCAGGCCCGGCGTCGCATCGACAGGCTGCACCGGAGTGTTTATGCCAATGACGACGCCTTCGCCTACCGTACGGCGCGGGCGGTTCTTGCTGGCCGGTATCCCTGGCTGACCACCGAAAACATCCTCAGCACCTGGCGGAAGGACCAATAATCTCAATGACTTCCAGTTATGACCTGATCATCCTCGGTTCGGGGACGACGGCCATCGCCGGTGCCTTGAATGCCGCCCGGCGCGGGGCACGGGTGCTGATGGTCGAGCAGAGCCAACTCGGCGGCACCTGTGTCAACTGGGGCTGCATTCCGAGCAAGACCCTGATCGCCAAGGCGGAGATTCAGCACCGGGCGAGGTGGGGGGCCGAGTTCGGTCTGCGACTGGGCGCCGCTTTTCCTGATTGCGGACGGCTGATGGCCGCCAAACGGCTGGCGGTCGACACGGTGCGCCGGGAGCGCTATCAGAAGGCTTTGGATGCTACTCCGGGGATCGGGATCCGGCGGGGCCACGGGACCTTTCTCTCGTCCCGGGAGCTCCAGGTCGGGGCCGAGGTCCTGACCTGCGAACGCTTCCTGGTCGCCACCGGCGGCGTGCCGCGCATCCTGCGCATCCCCGGCCTGTCCGATGTCCCCTACCTGACCAGTTATTCGGCACTGCACCTGGACTGTTTTCCGGCCTCCATGATCATCCTCGGCGGCGGGGTGATTGCCCTTGAGATGGGTCAGATGTTTGCCCGCTTCGGTACCCGGGTCACCATCGTCGAGCGTAGCGAGCGGATTCTCAAGGAATTTGATCCCCGGCTGACCGCCATCTTCGAGGAGCTGCTCATCGCTGAAGGGATCGAGCTGGTCCTCGGAGCGGAAACCAGCCAGGTGCGCCGGGAGGGGGAGGGGGTGGTCCTGGAGGCCGAGGTTGCGGGGGTGTCCCGTCAGGTTCGCGGGGACCGGCTGATGCTGGCAGTTGGCACCGCCCCGGCCAGCAGCGGCCTCGGTCTGGAGGCCGCTGCGATCAGCATCGATGAAGCCGGTTTTGTCAGGACCGATGAAGAGATGCGGACCACGGCCGCTGGTACCTGGGCGGCCGGCGACGTGACCGGTCCGCCGCTGATCGCCCCGGCCGGAGCCCTGGAGGCCGAGGTGGCGGTCGACAATATGTTCGATCCGGCCGTTCACCGCCGTATCGACCACCGCCACACGCCGATGGCGGTCTTTGTCGACCCGGAATTTGCCACCGTCGGAGAATCGGCCGCCGCCGCCCGGGAGGCGGGGAAAGACGTGGTAGAAACCTGGTACGCCCTGGCCGAAGTGGCCAAGAGCCAGGTTCTTGGGATGACCCGGGGCGGCTTTCTGCTGGTGGCGGAACGCGGTTCAGGCCGGGTTCTGGGGGTGCAGATGCTGGCGCCGGGGGCCGCCGAGGTGATCCACGAGGCGGCGCTGGCGGTGCGTTTCGGCCTCTCGGTCTTTGATCTGGCCGAGAGCGTCCATGTCTACCCGACGATCAGCGACGGCCTGCGCCTGGCCGCTCTCGCGAACATCCAACAACAGCCGAATTAAGGGGGTGCGGGGCGGGGGAGGAGCGTGGGTCAGCAGGATGTTGGGCGGGGAGGATAGGTCTTGAGGTGGCCAGCGCCGGTTTCCAGCCAAGTGGAAAATTCTCCGGCCGGCATCGGTCTGGCGAAGAGATAGCCCTGCACGCGGGGGCAGCTCAGTTCATGCAGGAAGGCGAGCTGGTCGTGGGTCTCCACCCCTTCGGCGATCACCTGGAGGCCGAGGCTGCGGGCCATGGAGAGGATCGTCGTGGTAATGGCGACGCCGTCACGATCATGGGGAATGCCGCTTACGAAGCTGCGGTCGATCTTCAGGGTCTGGACCTGGAACCGTTTGAGTTGGGCCAGGGATGAATAACCGGTCCCGAAATCGTCGATGGCGACCCCCACCCCGAGTTCCTTCAGCTCACCGAGGACCCTTTGGCTGGTCGCCGCATCCTGCATCAGAATCCGTTCCGTGACCTCAACTTCCAGTCCATCGGCTCCCAGGCCGCTACGGCCGAGAGTCTCCTCCAGGGCGGTCACGAATCCCTCCCCGCGAAAACTCTCTGCCATGATGTTGACGGAAGTGCGTAGCGGAGCGATCCCCTTGGTTTGCCAGCTTCGAGCCTGCTGGCAGGCCTGGTGCAGAATCCAGCCCCCCACCACATCGCTCAGCCCGGCCGCTTCCAGTTGCGGCAGGAATTCCAGGGGGAGGACCAGCCCACGCTCGGGATGGTTCCAGCGCAGCAGGGCTTCGGCACCGGTGACCTTCCCTTGGGAGGGATCGATTAACGGTTGGTAATAGAGTTCGAACTGGTTGCGTTCCAGGGCCTTGGCCAGGTTCGAATCGAGTTCCAGGCGAATGCGGGCACGCTGCTTCAGCTCCGGTGAATAGCTCTGGGAGATGTTGCCGGTCCGGTCCCGAGTCTGGAAAAGGGCGGTTTCTGCTTGGCGCAGCAATTCTTCGGGGGCTTTGCCATCGTCGGGATAGCGGCAGATGCCGGCCCTGGCGCAGACCCGGAGCGACTGGCCGCCGAGCAGAAAAGGGGTCTTTAGGGAGCGGAAAATCTGGTCCACCACGGCCCGGCCGGCCGTCGCTTCCTCCTCCAGGAGGATCACGAAACGGGCCCCGTTGGCCCGGGCAAGAAAAGCCGAGGGCGGGATGCAGGTGCTGATACGCCCGGCGATTTCGGCGAGGAGGCGGTCACCCCCGTCGTAGCCGAAGACGTCGTTGATCTCCTGGAAGCGACTGAGTGCCAGAAGCACCAGGGTGAGCCGGGGTCTGGTCTTCAGCTCCTGCTGCAACTGCCGACCGAGTTGCAGCAGGTTGGCCAGGCCGGTCATCGGATCGATGCCGGTCAGGTAGGCGACCCGTTCCTGCAGGGTGCTGATCTCGCTGCGGTTCTCCAGGACCAGAAGCATGCTGCCGGAGCCATCTGGGCCAGCTTTGGCCAGGGCTGTGAGGCGCAGTGGAAGGGGCAGTTCATCGGTCAGAAAGGTGAGCTCGGCGGAGGGAACACTGCCGGGGACCCGGCGCGCTGACTGCAGAAGCCCCTGCAGAGCGAGGGCATCGTCACTCAGGATCAGCTCGCGCAGGGTCCGGCCGAGGAGTTCGGAGGGGCGCCGTTCCAACAGTCGGGCGCAGGCCTCATTGACGCGGCCGACCCGGTCTTGACCGTCGGTCATGGCCAGAGGGAGGGCCGAGGATTGGAAAAAGGATTCAAAGTCCAAGGCAGTTTATTCTTTCCATCGGGGGCAAGCCAGCGGGCGTGGCCTTGAGTATACCGTAAGATGAGCGTTTGACATCATTTCAGCGGTGCGATCTGAAACAATTCTCACCGGCAAGGGCAAAATTTCAATCTCCGTCAAGTCGCGGCCCCGGGGAGAATCCTGCGGGTGGCCGGTTGTCTTCGGGCGGGGAGTCAGGTAAGATGCGTCACCCCTTGCCGCTTTTTTTTTTGGGAGTTCCCATGGGATATCGCAATCTTCGGGCGTGTGTCGTCGATCTGGAACGGAGCGGGCGACTGCGCCGCATCGAGGTGGAGATCGATCCCTGCCTGGAGGCGGGAGCGATCCAGCGCCGGGTCTATGCCGCGGGAGGGCCCGCGCTGCTTTTCGCCCGGGTCAAGGGGTGCTCCTTTCCGCTTCTCGGCAACCTCTTCGGAACCCTGGAGCGGACCCGCTACCTGTTTCGCGACACCCTGCCGGCCATCGAGCAGCTGGTCCGGCTCAAGCTCCATCCGGCGGAACTTTTCAAGCACCCCTTGCGCTTCGCCGGCACCCC
>JBBQBQ010000018.1:0-23432 GCA_038317685.1 Desulfuromonadales bacterium
AATACTCCTTTAGCGTGTGGTACCAGTCAGAAAGCTTTACCAGGTTTGGGTGGCGGAAACAATGGTGACTGCAAGAGTTGCGCGCAACCAGCTAAATTTCTCTTTCATGATGTCATAGTCAGGTCCAGAAGTCACAAACGCGGCTTTTCCCTTGATAAGATAGCCGGCACCTTGCCCATGCAGACCTTTAACCTTGCTACTTCCAAGGGTTATTAGTACTTGCGGGTTGTGCTTAATATTCTCCTCGGTTTTGTGCATATAGCCAGCAGGAATCAATAAGCGCTGTTCCGGAGACACTCGGACATAACTGTTCCATGTGTTGACCATATGAGGGCCGTTCGCGCCCAAGGTAGCGATTGCAACGATCCCGTCCTTCTTGAGAATTTCGAGCAATTTTTCCGAAATCATACGTATTCTCCTCTGCTGATTGGTTGATGAATTTGAAGTTGGTAAAAGGATATTTGATTTTTGGCCCTATCAAAAGGTACAATTTTCAAAAAAATAACGGGGTCAGTTGGAGTGTTTACAGACCATGTTTACCTTGAACAACAATGATATTGTGCCGCTCTACCGGCAACTTTTCCTGCAAATTCGGGAGAAAATTCTTTCGGGGAGGCTGCCCGCACACTTTAAGCTCCCCTCGATTCGAGACCTGGCAGAAGAACTGGAAATAAGTCGAAATACCGTTGAGGGAGCTTTCCAGGAATTGTGCGCAGAGGGGTACCTCTTCAGCAGGTCGCGCAGTGGCTACTTTGTTGCGGATATCCATCAGGGGAGTACAACAGCAACGCCAGGGGTTCAGCCAAGGCAGGATCTTCACCCAAAGCTGGCTGAACGGTATCGATTCGACTTTCATCCAGCACGCCTCGATCCCGAAGTTTTCCCCACGACTCTCTGGCGGAAATGTCTCATTGACTGCCTCCGAACCCATGCAGACGATTATTCTGAGTACAGTGAACCTCAAGGAGAATGGGGCTTACGCTGCAACATCCAATTTTATCTGGAACGCTCTCGCGGAGTGCTCTGCAGCCCCGATCAAATAGTTGTCAGTTCAGGTTTGCAGCAAAATCTGGAGATAGTCGCCCAGTTGATCCATGGCAACCACGCTTCTGTCGCGGTTGAAAACCCCGGATATCATCTGCCCCGTGATGTTTTCCGAAATTTTGGCTTCCATATCGATCCCATTGATATCGGTCCTTCCGGACTCAATCCCGACGCCCTGAAGTCCCGCGCGAGCACCGTAGTCTATATAACGCCTTCACATCATATGCCGCTCGGCTATGTGATGCCTGTTGCTAACCGATTGAAGCTCATCTCCTGGGCCGATACGGGAAGCCGATGGATTATTGAGGACGATTATGACAGTGAGCTTCGATATATCGGAAAGCCAATATCGTCGTTACAGGGGCTGTGTCCGCAAGGAAACATCATTTACCAGGGAACTTTCTCCAAGGTATTCTCACCGGCATTGCGCCTAAGCTACATGGTCCTTCCCGATGTGCTGGTGGATGCCTATAGAGGGAAATTCCAAAACCATCTTTCTCCGGTCCCGCTTCTCCTGCAACGAGCCATGATTGCATTCATTGAACGAGGGCACTGGGAACAACACTTACGACGAGTGCGGATATTTTATAAGAAGAAGCACGACCTGATGCTTCAGGCGATCGAGCAGCATTTCGGAGGCAAAGCAAAGGTTGTCGGTCAGGGGGCGGGTCTTCATATCGTTCTGGAATTGACTGAAGGTGTAAAAAACGAAGCAGCATTTATTCGGCGGGCAAAGCAGCGTGGTTGCCGATTGCTGCCTTTTTCAGAATTTTACGTTGATGGCAGAGAGGAGAAAAAGATGCTGCTACTTGGCTTTGGGGGAATCAGTCTGAAGGAAATTCCGTCCGGAATTGCACTGCTCTCTTCGCTGCTTGAATGACAATGTTTCTTTCTAGCGCCCAGCACCGTCCGGCTCGGGGAACCAGAAGTTGAAAGGCCAATTTCCTTTGGGAAATCGGACTTCTTGCTGTGACCCCTGCTGTTGGCAAAAGCCGCCCTCCAGTAAATATTCACAAAAATCAGTGGCCTAAAAGTTCTAGTCCGATCCGGTTGGTTGGGCGAACATGACTTCAGGTCTACCTTCCCTTTATGAAATCCTTATCCCCCCGCCTCCCTTCTTAACACATTATTTACGCCCGCTTCTGATAAATATTGACTTACAAGGAAGGAGGTGTCCCATGGATGCTGTTTATCTCGGGATGATCGGTGGTTTTTTCGTCGGGACTTGGTTCCTGGCAAGACTGTTGGAGCACCCCGGGGAGGTGTGACCATGGATATTTGGTACTGGATCGGCGGTATTACCGCCTTTGCCCTGTTCGTCTACCTCGCCGTTGCGCTCCTCAAGCCGGAGATATTCTCATGACGATGAACGGCTGGTTGCAGATTGGGCTCTATCTTCTGGTTCTGGGCCTGCTTTCCCTGCCCCTGGGTAGTTACATGGCCCGGGTCTACGCGGGAAAGCCCTGCGGTCTGGACCATCTCCTCGGCCCGGCCGAGCGCCTCCTCTATCGGCTCTGCGGCATCCGGCAGGATGCGGAAATGCGCTGGCAAGCCTACGCTGGGGCGGTCGTCATCTTCAGCTTCGCGGGCATCGTGCTGCTCTATCTGCTGCAACGCCTGCAGGGGCTGCTCCCCCTGAACCCGCAAAACCTTCCGGCCGTCTCGCCCGATTCGGCCTTCAATACGGCGGTCAGTTTCGGCAGCAATACCAACTGGCAGGGCTACGGCGGCGAGACGACCATGGCCTACCTGACCCAGATGGCGGGGCTCACGGCGCAGAATTTCCTTTCGGCGGCCGCGGGAATGGCGGTCCTGGTCGCCCTGATCCGTGGCTTCACTCGACGCAGCAGCCAAACCATCGGCAATTTCTGGGTCGATCTGACTCGCACCACGCTCTACATCCTTCTCCCCCTGTCGCTGCTGCTCGCCCTTCTCCTCGTTTCCCAGGGAGTGGTGCAGAACCTGGTGCCCTATCGACAAGTGCCACTTCTTCAGGCGACGACCGACGAAACCGGGCATGCCGTCACCGAGCAGACCTTGCCCATGGGTCCCGCGGCCTCCCAGGTCGCCATCAAGCAGCTCGGCACCAACGGCGGGGGCTTCTTCAACACCAACTCGGCCCATCCCTTCGAGAACCCGACGCCGCTCGCCAATTTCCTGGAGATGCTGGCGATCCTGCTCATCCCGGTGGCTCTCTGTCACACCTTCGGTCGCATGGTCGATGACCGCCGCCAGGGCTGGGCGCTGCAGGCTGCCATGGCGCTGGTCTTCTTCCCCCTGCTGCTACTCTGTTTCTTCGGCGAGACACGGGGCAACCCCTACCTCGCCCACTACAACATCGAACAGAGTGCCGGCAACCTGGAAGGGAAGGAGGTTCGCTTCGGCGTCGCCAATTCCGCCCTCTGGGCGGTCGCCACCACCGCCGCATCCAACGGCTCGGTGAACGCCATGCACGATTCCTTCTCCCCGCTGGGAGGATTGGCTCCGCTCTGGCTCATGCAGCTCGGCGAGATTGTCTTCGGCGGGGTCGGTTCCGGTCTCTACGGGATGCTGGTCTTCGCCATCGTCGCGGTCTTCGTCGCCGGGCTGATGGTCGGGCGCACACCCGAGTACCTGGGGAAGAAAATCGAAGCCTTCGAGATGAAGATGGCCGCCCTGGTGATCCTCATTCCCGCGGCCCTGGTGCTGGTCGGCACCGCCGTTGCGGTGGTGACGCCGGCGGGGGTGGCGGGGGCCGCCAATCCGGGGCCGCACGGCTTTTCCGAGATCCTCTACGCCTTCTCCTCGGCTGGCAACAACAACGGCAGCGCCTTCGCCGGGCTCGCGGCCGACACTCCCTTCTACAACGTCCTGCTCGGCCTTGCCATGCTCTGCGGCCGTTTCTGGGTGATGCTCCCCGTTTTGGCCATCGCCGGCTCCCTCGCTGCCAAGAAGCAGGTCCCGGCCGGCGCCGGCACCCTGCCGACCCACACGCCGCTCTTCGTGCTGCTCCTGGTGGGGGTGATCGTGCTGGTCGGGGCGCTCACCTTCCTGCCGGCTTTAGCGCTGGGGCCGATTGCCGAGCAGCTGCTGGCGGAGCATTGATGGGGCTCTGAAAATTATGTCGTAGGGGCGATGCTGGTCATTGCCCCGGGCGAACGCAAGGCTCGCCCTTACCGGCGGTCATCCGCCACAGGATTTTGGTTATGCGCAAACACTACCAGTCTCGGCCCCTCTTCGACCCGCGGATTCTGCGGCGGGCACTGATTGAAGCGGTCGTCAAGCTCGATCCGCGCCGCCAGCTCCGAAACCCGGTGATGTTCGTGGTCGAGGTGGGGAGCCTGCTCACCACCCTGCTCTTCGTCCATGCCCTCTTCGCCCCGGGGGCGGAACCGCGGGGCTTCATTCTCGCCGTCGCCCTCTGGCTCTGGTTCACGGTGTTCTTTGCCAACTTCGCCGAGTCGCTGGCCGAGGGGCGGGGCAAGGCCCAGGCCGACAACCTGCGTAGCGCGCGCAAGGAGATCAGTGCCAAGCTTCTTGCCAAGCCGGAGCGGGAGGCCGCGGTCGCCAGCGTCCCCTCCTCTCAACTCAAGAAGGGGGACTTCGTCCTGGTGGAGGCTGGGGACCTCATCCCCGGCGACGGCGAGGTGGTAGTCGGCGTCGCCTCGGTGAACGAGGCCGCGGTCACCGGCGAGAGTGCTCCGGTGATCCGCGAGAGCGGCGGTGATCGCAGCGCCGTTACCGGCGGCACCCAAGTCCTTTCCGACTGGCTTGTGGTACGCGTCACCGCCAACCCCGGCGAGGCCTTCCTCGACAGGATGATCGCCATGGTCGAGGGGGCCAAGCGCCAGAAGACACCCAACGAGATCGCCCTTGACATCCTCCTCGCCGGCCTCACCCTCATCTTCCTACTGGCGGTCGCGACCCTCCTCCCTTTCTCCCTCTACAGCGTTCACGCTGCCGGGCAGGGGAGCCCGGTGACGCTGACGGTCCTGACGGCGCTCCTCGTCTGCCTGATCCCGACCACCATCGGCGGGCTGCTCTCCGCTATCGGCATCGCCGGCATGGACCGGATGATCCAGGCCAACGTCATCGCCATGTCGGGGCGGGCGGTGGAGGCGGCCGGCGACGTCGACGTGCTGCTCTTGGACAAGACCGGCACCATCACCCTCGGCAATCGCCAGGCGACCGCATTCATCCCCCTTAAAGGAACCGATCTGCGCCGGCTGGCCGATGCCGCCCAGCTCTCCTCGCTGGCCGACGAGACCCCGGAGGGGCGCAGCATCGTGGTTCTGGCCAAGGAAAAACACGGTCTGCGGGAGCGGGATATCCATGCCCTCGGAGCAACCTTCATCCCGTTCTCGGCCCAGACCCGGATGAGCGGCGTCGATCTGGACGGGCGGCAGATCCGCAAAGGAGCAGCCGATGCCGTGGCGGCCTACGTGGCCGAAACTGGCGGCCACTTCCCGACCGAGGCGCGAGGGATCGTCGAGGAGGTGGCCCGAGAAGGGGCGACGCCGCTGGTCGTCGCCGAAGGCAAAGAGGTGCTCGGTGTTATCCGTCTGGGCGACATCGTCAAGGGAGGGATCAAGGAGCGCTTCGCCGAGCTGCGCCGTATGGGCATCCGCACCGTGATGATTACTGGCGATAACCCGATGACCGCCGCGGCGGTGGCGGCCGAGGCTGGGGTGGACGACTTTCTGGCCGAAGCGACCCCGGAGGCGAAGCTCAAGCTGATCCGCGACCACCAGGCGGGCGGACGGCTGGTGGCCATGACCGGCGACGGCACCAACGATGCCCCGGCCCTGGCCCAGGCTGATGTGGCGGTGGCGATGAACAGCGGCACCCAGGCGGCCAAGGAGGCAGGAAATATGGTTGACCTTGACTCCAATCCGACCAAGCTGATCGAGATCGTCGAGATCGGCAAGCAACTACTGATGACCCGTGGCACCCTGACCACCTTCAGCATCGCCAACGACGTGGCCAAGTATTTCGCCATCCTGCCGGCAGCGTTCGTCGGCATTTATCCGCAACTGGGAGCGCTCAACGTGATGGGCCTGGCCACTCCGCGCAGCGCCATCCTCTCTGCAGTGATCTTCAATGCTCTGATCATCGTCGTGCTCATACCCCTGGCCCTGCGCGGGGTAAAGTATCGTCCGGTCGGGGCAGCGCGACTGCTGCGCAACAACCTGCTTATCTACGGCTTCGGCGGTCTGATCGTGCCGTTTCTCGGCATCAAGGCGATTGACCTGCTACTGACCTTCCTGCATCTCGCCTAGGAGAGGAGACCGATGTCCACCATGCTTCGTCCTGCTCTCATGCTTCTCGCCGTCTTGACCCTGATCACCGGCATCGCCTACCCTTTGTCGGTGACCGGACTCGCCCTGGTCTTCTTCCCAGAACAGGCGAGCGGCAGTCTGGTCGTCCAGAACGGCCGGACGGTCGGTTCCGCCCTCATCGGCCAGCCCTTTGACGACCCGCGCTACTTCTGGGGGCGGCCTTCGGCCACAACTCCCTTCCCATACAATTCCGGCGTGTCCGCCGGCTCCAACCTCGGCCAGGCCAACCCTGCGCTGCGCCAGCGGGTCGAGGCGCGGCTCGACGCCCTGCATGCAACAGACCCGGGCATCACCCGGCCGGTTCCGGTCGACCTGGTCACCGCCTCGGGCAGCGGCCTCGATCCGGACCTCTCCCCGGCGGGCGCCGCCTATCAGGTATCGCGGGTGGCGCGGGCCCGGGGGCTGGATGCGGTCAGGGTCCGGGCGCTGGTCGCTGTCTGCACCCAGGGACGCACCTTCGGCCTGCTCGGCGAGCCCCGGGTCAACGTCTTGCGGCTCAACTTGGCGTTGGATGAACTGCGCTAAATCTGTTAAACCTTCAATCAGACCAAATTTGGATCGGTTCATTACTGGAGAGCCCACATGGAAGAACGTCGCCCCGACCCCGATCTGCTGCTGAAGGAGGCCCAGCGTGAGGAAGAGCGCAAAGGGCAGGGGCGGCTGAAGGTCTTCTTCGGCGCCGCCCCCGGGGTCGGCAAGACATATGCCATGCTGGAGGCGGCCTGGCAGCAGCGTCTGGAGGGTCGGGACGTGGTAGCGGCGTTGGTTGAGACCCATGGCCGGTTCGAGACAAATTCGCTCCTGGCCGGTCTGGAACTCCTCCCCCGGGCGCAGATCGAGTACCGGGGAGTGGTCCTCTCCGAGATGGACCTCGATGCCGTGCTGGCCCGCAAGCCGCAGATTGCCCTGGTCGACGAACTGGCCCACACCAATGCCCCCGGCTGCCGCCACAAAAAGCGTTGGCAGGACGTCTTCGAACTTCTCGATGCCGGCATCGACGTCTACACCACCGTCAACGTCCAGCACATGGAGAGCCTTAATGACGTCGTTGCCCAGATCACAGGCATCGTGGTTCGGGAGACGATTCCCGATTCGGTCCTTGATCGGGCCGACCAGATCGAGCTGGTCGACATCCCACCCGAGGGCCTTCTCCAACGACTCAAGGAGGGGAAGGTCTACGTCGCCAAAATGGTGGCCCGAGCCCAGGAAAATTTCTTTCGCACTGGTAACCTGTTGGCATTGCGGGAACTGGCGCTACGCCGAACCGCCGAGCGGGTCGATGCCCAGATGGAGAGTTACCGCCGAGCTAAGGGGCTGCGGGAAGTCTGGCCTGCGGCAGAGCGCATCCTGGTCTGCATCGGCGCCAATCCCCGCTCGATCCGCCTTGTGCGCACCGCCAAGCGGATGGCCGCGGGACTGCGCGCCGAATGGATTGCAGTCAGCATCGAGGCCCCGGCCAAGGTGCGACCCTCGCAGCAGGATCTGCTGCAGCTCGCCGAGCACATGCAGTTGGCCGAGAGCCTGGGCGCCGAAGTGGTCACCCTCTCCGGTCACAAGGTAAGCGAGGAAATTCTCAGCTACGCCCGCTCGCGCAATGTCACCCGCATCATTATTGGCAAGCCGACTCATCCACGCTGGAAGGACCGCCTGTTTGGCTCCGTTCTCGACGAGGTGGTGCGCGGCAGTGGCGAAATCGATGTCAACGTCATTACCGGCGAGAGCGGCGAAGCCGAGCCGCGGCCGGCAGTCAAGCCCCGATCATCATTGGCGCCTTTGCGAGAGTGGCTGCTCAGTGTTGGCGGGGTAGCCATCGCCACCTTGATCGCCACGCTCATGTTCCGGCATTTCACCCTGGTCGACCTGGCCATGGTGTACCTGCTCGGCATTGTTCTCATCGCCAGCCAAGTCGGCCGCGGGCCGACGCTCTTGGCGACACTGCTTGGCGTGGCGGCCTTTGATTTCTTTTACATTCCTCCCTTCTATACCTTCACCGTCAATGACGTGCGCTATTTCGTTACTTTTGCCGTGATGTTTTTCGTCGCTTTCGTCACCAGCCGCCTGACGCACCGGGTGAGGGAGCAGGCCGAGAGCGCCCGACAACGGGAGCGGCGCACCGCCGCCCTCTACCATCTGAGCCGAGAGCTGGCTCACGAGGTGGGACGGGAGCAGCTCAGCGCCAGCGCGGTGCGCCACCTCAGCGAGGTCTTCGCCTGTCAGTCGGTGGTCCTCATGCCGGACGACAAGGGAAATCTTGCCGTGCCGGCCACCGGCCCGCAAACCTACGCCCTTGATCAGCGAGAACTGAGTGTTGCGCAATGGGCTTATGACCACCGGACGAAAGCTGGGCTGGAGACCGATACCCTCCCCGGTGCCAAGGCCCTTTATCTTCCCCTGATCGCCGCAGGAAGGACCATCGGTGTGGTCGGCATACTTCCGGGGTCCTCCTTTCAACTTTTCTCACCGGAACAGGTCCACGCCATGGAGAGTTTCGCTAATCAGGCCGCTATGGCCCTGGAGCGGGCCACCCTCGCGGAGGAGGCCCAGCAGGCGCGGCTCCAGGTCGAGACCGAGACGTTGCGCAGCACTCTGCTCAGCTCGGTTTCCCACGACCTACGCACCCCGCTGGCCGCCATCACAGGCGCCGGCTCTACGCTTCTGCAGAGTGGCAACCGACTTAGCGAAGAGAACCGCCGGGAGCTGACCCAGACCGTCGTTGAGGAGGCGGCCCATTTGGGCCGGATCATTCGCAACGTCCTCGACATGACCCGCCTGGAGTCCGGCGGGGTGCAGGTCAACCGGGAGTGGCAGTCGCTGGAGGAGATTGTCGGAGCGATGACCGGGCGCATGCCCGGGCTGTTCCGTGACCATCCCTTGGCCATCAAACTCCCCTCCGATCTGCCGCTGATCCCCTGCGACGGCCTGCTGATCGAACAGGTCCTGCACAACCTGCTGGAAAACGCGCTCAAATACACCCCTGACGGAACGAACATATCCCTCTCGGCGGTCGTCGGCGAAGGTGAAGTACGGGTCACGGTTGCGGATCAGGGGCCAGGAATCCCCCCGGAAGACGCCGAGCGAATCTTCGAGAAATTCGTCCGCGGTCGCTATGCCGGAGGCGGAGTGGGCCTCGGCCTAGCCATCTGCCGGGGGATCGTCGCCGCCCACGGCGGAAGAATCTGGGCGGAAAACCGGACGGAGGGCGGGGCGGTGTTTACCTTCACCCTGCCGGCGGGAGAACCGCCGCCGCTGGAAGAAGAGGCGGAAACATCGATTGATGGGGAGGATCAGGGATGACCGGCGAGAATGAACCGATTCTGCTTATCGAGGACGAGCCGCAAATGCGGCGGTTTCTGCGGGTAACCTTGCAGAGCCAGGGCTACCGCCTGTTCGAGGCTGAGACAGGCGCCGACGGTCTGGTCCAGGCCGCAGGCCGCAAACCGGCCGTCATCCTGCTCGACCTGGGCCTGCCGGACATGGACGGTCTGGAGGTGACGGAAAAACTGCGGGAGTGGACTACGACGCCGATCATCGTCATTTCCGCCCGGGAACAGGAGCGTGACAAGGTCCGGGCACTCGACGCCGGGGCCGACGACTACCTGACTAAACCCTTCGGTGCCGACGAGTTGCTGGCCCGCATCCGAGTTTCCTTGCGCCACGGGGCCAGGCAGGAGGCTGGGCAGGAAGATTCGGTCTTCCAGTCCGGGGGATTGGAGGTCGATTTTTCCCGCCGCCGGGTGTTGCTGGGCGGGCAGGAGGTCCACTTCACCCCTATTGAATACCGTCTGTTGACCACCTTGATCCGCTATGCGGACCGGGTGGTCACCCACAACCAGCTGCTACGGGAAGTCTGGGGGCCGCGGCAGGCCAACCAGGTCCAGTACTTACGGGTCTACATGGCGCAACTGCGGCAAAAACTCGAAGCCGATCCGGCCCGGCCCAGGTACTTTATCAACGAACCGGGAATCGGTTATCGCTTCAGGTCCGGGGAGGCGGGGTTCTGACGTCCGAATTGCGTAGTGCTGCCGCCTGCAGAAATGGGCCAAAGAGTGGCTAAAGGAAGCTGGTTATGAGTTGTTTATGAAGTGGGTCAGTCCGTAGGACCTACTGAAACAGTTCATGCGACCATGGGCCAGCCAAGAGGGGAAGTGCGGCCAACCGACTGAGGCAAGCTCACTCCGAGTCTGCTCTCCGGACTGCCCCCATTCATCCGGAGTTCAGTTTGAGGCAAAAACCGTGCTGACACAGGAGGCTCCTGATTCTCTTGAGGCAAAGTCGAACAGGACAAATGCCATGACTCAAGCAACTTGGCACTCGTAACCTGAATTGCGACGTGAACTGGCGCGGAACAACGTTGGCCCCACGACAGCGCAAAGTAAGTTCGAAGTACGTCCCACGTGGGAAGCCAAAGAAAATCAAGGGCCTACGGTTTATTCCGTAGGCCCTTTGGCTTTTGGTGTTTTGGTGAATCGGAAGATTGGACCGGCGGGGGATGATGTTCTTGGCTTAAGACGGAAATGCGAATTCCACGACGTTCTGAAATCGGGTCACCAGGGAAATGCTGGTCACCTGCACCCGAAACAGGGCGCAGCCCGGCGCGGCGGCAAATTCGGCGAGGTCGGGGTGTCTGGCCAGGTAGATCGCCAGGCCCGCCGCCCGATCCTCGCCGTGCAGTTCCTCTGCGGCGCCGAGGACGGTCGCTGCTATTCCGTGGGCGATCGCTGCGGCCTGAGGATCGCTTCGATTGTCGATGAGCAGCGCCACCTGACGGTTTCCGGTCAGATTTTGCCATTTGCGGGTGGTGCGAAGGGTTGCGAAGTAGAGCCGGTTCAGGTCGGGAGTCATGGCTATCGCCACCAGACTCGTATAAGGAGCGTTGCCCGCGGCGGTCGCCAGGACGGCCAACGGTTGGCCGGCGCAAAGGTCCTGCAGGATGTTCCTGGGGTCCTCGGAGCCGTTCAGGGACGTTTCTCCCTTGGCAGCAGGCGCGGTTGCTTTCGGCACGGCTTTCCCCTCAGACATGGTTGCGCAGCATCAATTCAGCCGGGTGGGGGGAGAGATAGATTTGTCCCTGAAGGTAGCGTTGATGGTACTTGGATATGTAATGCTTCAGGAGGGTCAGGGGCACGATCAAGGGGAGGAACTGGTCGTGGTACTGGCCGATGATCTCCCGCAATTCCTCCTTTTCTTCGGGGGAAAGGTGGGTTTTGAAATACCCCATGATATGGTGCAGGACGTTGGTGTTTTTCTTGGCCGTGGCATGGAGGGCCAGGCCCTTCATGAAAAGTTCCTCGTAGCTGGGGAGCAGTTCCGGCAGCGGTTGCTCCTTGCCGTGGGCCACCAGGGCGCCCATGGCTCGATAGATCTCAGGGCTGTGGGCCATCATCAGAAGTTTGTGGGCGGTATGGAATTCCACCAGCCGACCTACGGTTGGTTGCGCTGCCAGAAAAACCTGCCAGCGGCGGAAACTGAAGACCCGCTCGATAAAGTTTTCGCGAATGGCGGGATCGTTCAAGCGCCCTTCCTCCTCCAGCGGCAAGCGGGGGAAGTGCCGGGAAACGGCGGCAGCGAAGAGACCTCGGCCGTTTTTGACTGAGGCCCCCTGGTTATAGACCTTGACCCGGTAAAGCCCTGAACTCGGGGAATCCTTTTTGAAGATAAAACCGCACAGGTCCGCGCCTTCCAGCTCCTTGACCTTGGCCGAACAGAAGGCCAGCATCTGCTCCGTCTTGTCGATGCGACTCCGACCGGTGACCAGCCGCGGTTGGGCGGGGTCTCCCTCCAGGCGCATCGATTCACGGGGGATCGGCAAGCCGCAGCCGACTTCGGGGCAGACCGGGACGAAGGCAAAGAATCGTCCCAGGGTATCGGTCAGGTAGCGATCATGTTTGTGGCCGCCATCGTAACGAACCGGTTCTCCCAGAAGGCAGGAGCTGACCCCGATTTTGATCGACGCGGACCGGGGAAGGTCGGTCATTTCAGTCTCCCTGCGGCAGATATAAAGTCACTTGCCCTGGGGTTTGTTTCGGGTCCCTCAACTTTGGCGGCGGGAGTCGGATCGCGTCCTTTGTAAGGTGACAAGTCCCTGCCAACCGGGTAAGGTTTGACTGTGATAGTGGTTTGAGAAATGTCCCCGCCAGGGCTCAATCCGGCTGCAGAAACAGTATCAGGGGCCGGCCTGCAGTGCAAGGAGCCTGACCGGGGGAGCCTGAAGATGGCGAGGAGCGACCCGATGCGTTTTGGTCTTTGTTGCCTCTTTAAAGAGGAACCGGTTTCCTTTCGTACCACCACCGCCAAGGCGCTCCTGCCTCTCCATCGCGATCGGCAACTCGGCAAACTTTCCGAAATCTGTGTCCACAATGTCCGAAGCCTGTATCTGGCCCTTGAGACGGTGCACCGCTTGGGGATCGGTGCCTTCCGAATCATGTCGCCGCTCTTCCCCCGCATGACCCATCCGGTGGTGGGGTATCAGCTCGAGGAGCTGCCGGACGGGACCGTCATCAGCGAACATTTGGACCGGGTGCGAAGTTTCGCTCGCCACCACCGGATCCGGCTCAGCTTTCACCCCGACCAGTTTGTCGTCCTTTCCTCCCCCCATCTCCCGGTGGTCGAGAATTCGATCCGCGAGCTGGTCTACCAGGGGTGGCTGGCCGAAGCGGTGGGGGCCGAGGTGATCAACCTCCACGCTGGCGGTGTCTATGGGGATAAACACCGGGCACTGCAGCGCTTCAGTGAGGTTTTCCCCGAGCTTCCGGCGGCCGTCAGAAGCCGTTTGACCCTGGAAAACGATGATGTCAGTTACACCCCCGAAGATCTGGAGAAGGTCTGCGGGCGTTTGGCGGTGCCGCTCATCTATGACGTCCACCATCACCGCTGCAATCCCGACCGCCTGTCGGTTGAGGAGGCAACGACGCTGGCGGGAGACACCTGGAGGGCGGCCGGGCGGGAGCCGTACTGTCACCTCTCGTCGCCTCGCAACGGCTGGCAGGGGGGTGATCCCAAACCCCATGCCGATTTTATCGACCCGCTTGATTTCCCCGAATGCTGGCGGGGGAGGGAGATGACAGTCGATGTGGAGGCCAAGGCGAAAGAGTTGGCGGTGATCCGGTTGATGGCGGAGTTGAAAGGGGAGGACGGGCGATGAGAGCCTTGTTGAGAAAGGGTGTCTGTATGGGAATTCTGGCAGTCCTTTTGGCGGCCTGTGCCGGTGAGCGTCCCCCCCAGCGAGGCCGCCTCGATGGCCGCCTCCCGCCTTGCCCCGACTCGCCCAACTGTATTTCGAGCCAGGCAGAAGACAGCGGGCACCGGGTTGCGGCGTTGGCGTTCAGCGGGGACCCGGCTGCCGCTTTTGCCCGTTTGAAGGATACCCTGGCGGGACGGGGGGATACGACGATCGTGGAGGAGCGGGAGGGCTATCTTCGGGTCGAACTGAGGACCACCTGGTTTGTCGATGATGGCGAATTTCTCCTCGACCGGGAGCACCACCTCATTCAGGTTCGCTCGGCGTCGCGGGTCGGTTATTCCGACCTGGGGAAGAACCGCAAGCGCTTGGAGGAGATCCGCCAGGCCTTCGAAGCACCAGTCCCAAAGCCCTGATCGTTCAGCCGCCGCAGCAGCTGCCGCAGCCGCAGGCCAGACCGCGGGCCTTGGCAAAGGCCTCCCGTCCTTCCCGAAAGGCGAACCAGGCGATTCCCAGGGCTCCGAGGGCGTCGAGGCCGCCGATCCCGGTCAACTGGTAGCCGGCGCTGGCCGCGAGGAGAACGACCGACAGGTAGAGACAGGCTCGCGAACATGCGGCGTCGGCGAGAATCGCGGGGGAGTTGAGGGACGTGCCGACGCGGGTCTTGGCGCGGATCAACAGCCCCATGCCGGCGATCGATATCACCGCGATCACGATCCCCCAGACCGTCGATTCGGGACTGTGCCGCTCCAGCAGTGCCAGCAGCGATGAAACCGTCAGTCCTGCCGTCAGAAAATAAAAGGCGCCGCCGGTAACGCGCAGGGCGCTCCGTTCGAACTCGTCCCGCGTGACCCCGTCATTTCCCCGCACCCGGCGCAGCATGTGCCACACCCCCACCCCGGAAATCACCTCGACGAAAGAATCGATGCCGAAGCCGAAGAGCGCCAGGGTTTCATCGGCGGCCCCGAAACCGACCGACACCAGACCCTCAACGAGGTTGTAGCCGATCGTCACCAGCGCCAGAAGGCGGGCAACGGTGTAGAGGCGTGCCGTTTCAGCGGGCAACATGGCTTACGGCCTGGCCGGGGACGAACCCGCGGCGGCAGGAAAGTGACGTTTCTGAAACCAGAAGGCGACGTTGACCAGCCCGATCATTACCGGGACCTCGACCAGGGGGCCGATGACCGCGGCGAAGGCGGCGCCGGAGTTGAGGCCGAAGACCCCCACCGCTACGGCGATGGCGAGCTCGAAATTGTTGCTGGCGGCGGTGAAGGCGAGGGTGGTGGTCTTGCCGTAGTCGGCGCCGATCTTCTTCCCCATCCAGAAGGAGACCAGGAACATCACCACGAAGTAGATCAGCAGCGGAATGGCGATGCGCACCACGTCGAAGGGGATCTGAACGATCAGGTTTCCCTTGAGGCTGAACATGACGACGATGGTGAAGAGGAGGGCGATCAGAGTCAGGGGACTCAACTTCGGCACCACGACGGCGTGGTAGCGCTCCCGGCCGAGGAGCTTGACGCCGATCAGGCGGGTCAGCGCCCCCGCGAGAAAGGGGATGCCGAGATAAATGAAGACGCTTTTGGCGATCTGGCCGATGGTGATGGCGACGACCGCCCCCTGCAGGCCGAAGAGGGGGGGCAAGACGCCGATGAAGAACCAGGCGTAGACACTGAAGAAGAGGACCTGGAAGATGCTGTTGAAGGCGACCAGCCCGGCGGCATATTCCCGGTCCCCATGGGCCAGTTCGTTCCAGACGATGACCATGGCGATGCAGCGCGCCAGGCCGATCATGATCACCCCGACCATGTACTCGGGTTTGTCGGGGAGGAGGAGGATGGCGAGAGCGAACATGAGGATCGGGCCGATGACCCAGTTCTGCACCAGGGAGAGGCCGAGGATCCGCAGGTTGCTGAAGACGTCCCCCAGTTCCTCGTAGCGGACCTTGGCGAAGGGGGGGTACATCATCAGGATCAGGCCGGCGGCGATGGGGATGTTGGTCGTTCCGACGGAGAAGCGGTTGACGAGGTTTTCGACACCGGGGAGGAAATAGCCGGCGCCGATGCCGACCGCCATGGCGGCGAAGATCCACAGGGTGAGGTAGCGGTCGAGGAAGGAGAGCCGCTTCGAAATGGCCGAGGTCATGGTTTGCCTCCCGGTTGCTTGGCAGGGCGGGTTGGACCCGGTCCCGACGACAATTCCTTTTTGAAAAAAGTTCCCAGCTGCCGGCGTATCTCGTCCCGCACCCGGCGATAGACGGCCAGCATCTCCTCCTCGCCCCCCCGAGCCTTGGGAGGATCTTCGAAGCCCATATGCAGTCGCCGCACCCCGCCGAAGAAGAGCGGACACGTTTCGTTGGCCTCGCCGCAGAGGGTGATGACGTAGTCGAACTGTTCCCCTTCGTAGCGGCTGAGGGGGTCGGAACGGTTGCCGCTGATGTCGATGCCGATTTCAAGCATCACCTGCACCGCCTTGGGGTTCAATCCATGGGGCTGCGTGCCGGCAGAAAAGGCCTCGAGGCGGCCGGCGAAGTCGTGGTTGACGATGCCGTCGGCCATCTGGCTGCGGCAGGAGTTGCCGGTGCAGAGGAAAAGGACACTTTTTTTCATGGGGAGGCTTGCTCTTTTGCGGGGCAACCGTCCCCCTTCGGCCCCTGGAGCCGATCGGCCAAGGCCTGGCGATCGAGAAGCGCCTGGGGGAGTTCGGGGAGCCGGCGGCCAAGGAGGGTCAGCAGGTCGACCTGCAACGGCTGGTTCTCTTCGGGGAGGCGATAGAACATCCAGATCCCCCGGCGCCGGTCGCTGACCAGGCCGTTGTTGCGCAGGTAGGCCAGGTGTCGGGAGACGGTCGACTGGGGAAGGTCGAGGATTGCCATCAGGTCACAGACGCAGAGCTCTCCCATCTGAAGGAGGGCGAGGATGCGCAGCCGGGTTTCATCGGAAAGAGCTTTGAAGAGACGGGCGGTCATTTTCATGAGGCCAGCATATCCGCATAGGCGGATATGGTCAACCTGGATTCTGCTGGATCGAGGCAGATATCCAAACCGCTTATTTCTCTGGATTGGCGGCGGCAGCCTGGTCAGGTTTTCGTTGTTTACGGCGAGGAGGGACAAATGTGGCTTCCCGCTTGGGTTAGGCAAAGAGTTGGGCCAGCATTTTGAGGGCCATGAGCACCAGCAGCACGCCGAGAACTTTTTTAACCCGCTGTGGTTGCAGGTGCCGGTGCATGACGTAGGTACCGAGGCTTCCGCCGAGAAAGGCGGCAACCGCGGGGACCATTATTCGCTCCAGCTGAATGTCCCCCATGGTCATATAAGCCAGGAAACCGGTGGCCGAGGAAAAAGGGACGACAAAGGCGGTCAATACCGCGACCTTTTTCGGATTGAATCGTTGCATGATCATCAGCGGCGCGATCAACCCGCCGCCGCCAACTCCGAGCAGCCCGGAGAGGAACCCGGCCAGCGCGCCGATGACAGCTGGCAGGAGCAGCGGCCGGTCCTCGCGGTAGTGGTCGGTATTAGCTCCACCGCGGTAGAGGAGCAGCATGCCGCCGGAAAAGGCCAGAAAAAGGACGAAGACCATGAGAACCAGCCGAATTGGCAGCCACTGGCTCGACCAGGCGCCCAAAGGGGCAAAGAGGAGGGACGTGACGATGAGCGGCGCGCCAAGGCGAAAATCGAGGAGTCCGGCCCGCAGGTTGGTGACACTCGCTCCGGTCATGCTCAGGGTATTGACCAAAAGTCCGGTCGGCTTGGCCGCTGCCAGCGGCATCCCCAGCCAGGAGAGGGCCGGCACCAGGGCAATGGCCGAGCCAACCCCGCCGAGGGCGAAGAGGAAGCTCAGTCCGAAGGCGAGGAGGGAGACGATCGGCCAGTCAGTCATGCCGGTGGGCCACGGGGCGGTACTTGCCGGTCAGGCAGCGGCCGACCTCGAACTGCAGAGTCGCATGATCGATGCCGAAGCGTTCGTGGAGGAGATTTTCCACTGCTGAGGCGATGGGGCCGGTTTCCGCCAGGGACTCCCGGTCGGTATCGACATGTGCTTCGAAATGGAGATCGGTGTCGTCGACCCGCCACAGGTGGATGTGATGGACGTTGCAGATTCCGGGGAGAGCTTCGAGGGCGAGTTGCAGTTCATCGAGGGAAATCTCCCCCGGCACCTTGAGCATCAGCACCTCGAGGGCCGCCTGGAGGATCTTCCAGCTCTCCCAGCCGACATAGACGGCGATCAAAAGGCTCAGCGCCGGGTCGATCCAGAAAAGGCCGAGGAACTCGATGGCCAGAGCCCCGAGAATCACCGCGACGCTCGAAACCGCATCGGAGAGGAGGTGCAGGTAGGCCGAACGGAAATTCAGGTTGACTTGGGCGTCGCGGTGCAGCAGCCAAGTGCCGAGCAGATTGGCGACCAGACCGACCGCAGCGACGGCCAGCATCAGGCCGCCGTCGATCGCCTGCGGATGTTGCAGCTTGGCCACCGCCTCCCGCACCAGGTAGACGGCAATCGCCAGCAGCACCACGGCGTTGACAACCGCCGCCAGGATTTGCGCACGCTTGAGGCCGAAGGTGTAACGGTCATTGCGCGGCTTTTGACTCAGCCGCAGGGCGGCGTAGCTGACGATGAGGGCGATGCCGTCGCTGAAGTTGTGGAGAGCGTCGGAGAGCAGCGACAGGCTGCCGGAGAGCACCCCGCCGCCGACCTCGACCAGGGTGATAGCGAAGTTGAGCAGCATGGTGGCGATCAGCCGCGTCGCCGAGGTTGCGCCAGCCTCGTGATGAGGGTGTTCCGTCATGGCCGGTCTTCTCAGCCGGCGCAGGGGATGCAGACTTGGCCGGCAGGCGAATCCCGCAGTTTGTTGACGAAGGTCAGTTCGCCGCAGCGCGCGCAGGGCTGTGCCTCGAAGACGGCCTGACCCTGCGGCAGGTTGACCTGGTGAATGTCCCCGACAGCGAGGAAATTCGCTTCCGGCATGGACAGGACGTTGTTCACTAGCGGGTCGGCGATCTCGGCCGGGATCGACTGCGGCGGCACCCCCGCCTTGCGCTGCTGGACGAAGGGGGAGTTCAGTGCCTTGGCCAGAAATTCCGGCTTGATCGAAACCCGCACCGCCCGACCGGTCTTGGCCTCGATAAGGGTGAAGGCCAGTTTGTTGTAGTAGAGCTTCTTGATGTTCGACTTTCCGTAGGTACAGCCGGTGGCGGTCATGAGGCCATCGAGAAAGCAGCCAGCGGCGTGCCCCTCTCCGGTCTCGGCGATCAGGCGCAGTTCCTTGTCCTGCGAGCGTTCGACGCCGAGCGCCCGCATCGCCGCCAGACCGGCGCGCAATCCCAGCGGCATGGCCGGGCATTTGTGGCCATGGAAGGCGAGTCCGGTTTCCAGGAGTTTCTCAAAGTTGGGCATGGTCGTCTCCTTGGTATGGGGTTGATCTTAAGGGCATGATCCCAGATACAAGAATTTAGCAATTTTCGAGGGCGTGCGTGCCTTGGGCCACCTTCAGTAGGCCTGCCAGATGAACCAGACGCCGGCCAGGGTGACGATCGCCCCGCTGATCCGCTTGGTCCAGGCGGCGAAGGAGACGATCCCTTTCGCTTTGGCGAAGGCTTCGACAAAGCCGGTAAAGGTGCCGGCGGCGAGCATCAGCAGGCAATGCCCGAGGGCGTAGACGAAGAGGAGGGCGATCCCGTAGAGGATCTCCCCTTTGCTGGCGACCACGGTCAAAAGGACCACCAGCACCGGCGTGGCGCAAGGCGAGGAGACGACCCCGAAGAAGAGCCCCAGCAGCAGGGCCCCGACCATCCCCCCCCGCTTCGGTTTGAAGTCGCGCCGGATCGGCAGGCGAATCTCGTACAGGCCGACCATCTGCAGCCCCATGACCACCGCGACCACCCCGGCAACCAGGTACCATCCGCCGCCGAGCGTTCCGAACATCGTCCCCAACAGCCCCGCCGCCGCCCCAAAGACGGTAAAGGTCAGTGCCAGACCGAGGATGAAAGTCAGCGAGTAGCGGAAGGCCTTCCAGCGATCCCCGTCCGCGTAACCGCCGGCGAAGCCGACGACCAGCGGGATGGTGGCGAGGACGCAGGGGGAAGCCGAGGAGAGAACCCCGGCCAGAAAGACGGCCCCGAAGGCGAGAAGCGGATAGGCGGCGATGACCTGCTCGAGGTTGTCGAGAAGGGTCATTGCAATCCGGCGGCCCGCAGTTCCAGAAGTATCCCTTCCCGGTCCAGAAAGCCGATGTGGCGTTTGACCTCCCGGCCCTTCGCGTCGAAGAAGATCTGGGTCGGGATCATCTGGATGCGGAAATCCTGGGCGGCGGTGGGATCTTCGCGCGCGTCGATGAAGAGGACGTTCGCCTTCCCCCGAAGCTCGCCGGCCAACCCTTCGAGAATCGGCGCCATCTGCTTGCAGGGGATGCAGGTCCGTGCGCCGAGGTCGACGATCGCCGGTTGGCCGGAGGCGAGGGCCTGGCGCACCGTCGTGGTGCTGGCGGAGGGGAGTTCGGCATGGGCGGTGACCGCGACGAGGAGGAGCAGAGCGACGGCAGGAAACCTCATGACAAAGCCCCGACGATCTCCGCGACCGAGACGACCTTGCCGGCAAACTTGACCTGACCGTCAATCACCAGCGCCGGGGTGCTCATGACCCCGTATTTCATGATCGTCGGGATATCCTCCACTTTGGTCACCTCACCCTCCCGGCCGCTCTCGGCCAGGGCAGTTCGGGCATTCTCAAAGAGGGTTTTGCACTTGGAGCAACCGGTGCCGAGGATTTCGATCTTCATGGGGTAGTCTCCTTTCCGTGGTTAAAGAAGGGCGTTGAAGAGATAGCCGACGACGACGATGGCTGTCGCCACGATGCCGAAGAAGGTCGCCAAAAGCGGCCTTTTAAGGACGTTGCTGAGGATCACCGCCTCCGGCAGCGACAGGGCCGTGACCGCCATCATGAAGGCGAGAACGGTTCCCATCGCCATCCCTTTGGCGGTGAGGGCCTGAACGATGGGGATGACGCCGGCGGCATTCGAATAGAGAGGGACGCCGAGGGCTACCGCCAGCGGCACCGCGACGGGGTTGCCCGGGCCGGCCCAGCGGGCCAGGAAGTCCTGCGGCACATAGCCGTGGATGAAGGCGCCGACGCCGATGCCGATGAGCACGTAAGGCCAGATCTTGCGCAGCAGTTCCCCGGTATAGGCCCGGGCGTAGGCGAACCGTTCAGGCCAGTTCTGCTCGGCAACGTCCCCCTGTCCCACCTGCAGTTGCCAGACATAGTCCTGGACGTAGCGTTCCATTTTCAGTCGGCCGATGACGATTCCGGCGACGATCGCCACCGTCAGGCCGGTGCCGATGTAGATCAGTGCGATCTTCCAGCCGAACATCCCCCAGAGCATGATCAGCGCGACCTCGTTGACCATCGGCGAACTGATCAGAAAGGAGAAGGTCACCCCCAGAGGCACGCCTGATTCGACGAAACCGATGAAGAGGGGCACCGCCGAGCAGGAACAGAAGGGGGTCACGATGCCGAGGAGCGCCGCCATGATGTTGCCGACATATTCGCGGTGGTGGGAAAGGATGTGTTTGGTCTTCTCCGGCGGGAACCAGGAGCGAATCAGCGCCACGCCGAAGATGATGGTGGCCAGGAGCAGAAAAATTTTCAGGGTGTCGAAGATGAAGAAGTGCAGGGCTCCGCCGAAGCGGGAGTCGGGCGAAAGGCCGAAGAGGGAGACGACGAGGAAATCGGCAATCTTGGTCAGGGGGAAAAACAAGGTCGTCTCCATGTCTATATGATTAAATAATCATATAGACGGGTAAAAAAAGGGGGTTACAGAGCTTTCAACAGGCGCCCGGCGCCTTCGACTTCCCGGCCCAGAAGGGCGGCGGTGAGGTCGAGCATCTGCACCACTTCGGGATGCTTGATGGCGTAGAAGATCTTCAGCCCCTCCTTGCGGCGCGAGAGGATGCCGGCCTTCTGCATCATATTCAGGTGGCGCGAAACGTTGCTCTGTTCCTGGCGAATGGCCGGGAAGATTTCGCAGACGCAACGCTCCCCGTCCCGCAGCAGCTCGAGGATGTCAAGGCGGGTTTCCTGAGCCAGGGCGCGCAGGATGTCGGCTTTCCGGGTGGCGGCGTCAGTCACGGGGTGCTCCTGGTAAAGATGATTGATTGCTCATATAGTGCCGTTCCGCGGCCTCCCTGTCAAGGGTTCATTTGCCACTGCTTTTTTGCAACCGGCAGCTTGCTTTTCTGAGAACGCAGCAAAAAGCCCCAGGCCGTCGGCTCGGGGCTATCGCGGTGCTGGTCATTTTTCCAGTGGGGTCCGTGGAGTTGTGGGGTGGGCTGACTAACTGTAGGACTTTCCTTGTGGTTTGTGGTTTCCCGGGGTCATCGCTTGATCTTCAGAACTGGCAAGGTGAACAACGGCAGACCAACTCGCGCAAGTGAACTTTGAATCAATTCACGCGCATAGGGGTGCAGATTGACTGGTATGTTGCGCTTCTTGAAAACCTCGAATACGTCCTCGTCAATGGCAACCGAAAGTTTGTAGATGATTTGAAACCCTGCCTTCAATTCGAAAATTTTTCTGGATTTTTTCCGATCTTCCGTGAATTCTTCAAGCAAAAATTCAGCATCCTGGAAAACTTCTAGATGGCCATCCTCCTGCCTGAATTTTGACTTTGAGGCCGAAAAAGTCGCTGTGACGTCCGGATAATTTTCAGGGTCAGGAAAATTGTGCTTCTTGAATTTCAGATCGTTGAGACAAATCTCCAAAATTTCTATCTCGCTAATGACTTCCGCGTATTTTTCTTCCATTGTTCACCCTCCCACCACCAACTTGAATTCGGGACGAGGGTATTGTGCGACGGCCTTGTTTTTGCTCATGACCGAGACGGTTGTTTCCATTTCCGGCAGAACAACCCCGGCAGGCTCGCCCCCCCGCTGTAAAATCCTCTTGATGTCACCAACGGCATTTTGTTCCGCGAGCAGGCTGACGATGTATTGATTCAGACTGACCCCTTCGCGGGCAGCCGCTTTCGCCAACTTGCCATGCAGGGACTTGGGCATCCGCAGGGGAAACTTGCCGCTGTAACTTTCCTTGCGCATGCTTTCGGGGAGCGGAATATCGAGACCGTCCTCGATGGCGACGTGCAGCCATTCGCGCATGGCGTCTTCGATCATCGCAAGCGCTCCGGTCTTGGATGTGCCCACGGACATGCAGCCTTCGAGCTCCTTGACCCGGATGAAAAAGCCATGTTCATCAGGAATGATTTCCGTGGTGTAGGGCAAGGCCATGTAGTCTTCAACGGTTTTGTTCATACCATTCCTCGAGATCCAGCAGGTCGATCACCTGATCGACGTAGGTTTTGTTGACGGGCCGGTTTTTGGGGACGCTGATCGGAAAGGTTCCTGGCCGTCGAAAAACAAAGTGACTGCTCCCCCCGCGCGGTTGTCTGCATTCGAAGCTGAAACCTTCCAGAAGCCGTTTGAGGTCGTTGAATTCGACGCTTTTCCGGTTCGCAAGAATCTTCCCCGCCAGTTTCACGAGCCTATGGTCGACCATAGTTCACTCCACCAAGGCTCGCGATGATATCACATACAATATCACCATAAAGAAAAAATTCCCCTCCTGCTGCATTTTTTCTTAATCAACCGCCCTCAAAAGCGAACTCACGTTCCGTTCTCCATCCGGAGCCAGAGCCGGCAACAGCCACCCAAAACAAAACTACGAGTTACTTTTTTTTGGCCCCGGCATCTTCGACTTGGTGATTTCGTCATGTTTGGCCAGCTGAATTTTCATCAGAGTCGCCGGCAAGCCTAGCGACAAAATGAATGCCGAGATGGCCGTCCCCAAATACACACGTTCCATCCAGATCGCAACATGGGGGAGCACCTTTCCAACAAGGCT
>JBBQBQ010000019.1:0-22821 GCA_038317685.1 Desulfuromonadales bacterium
AAACCTGCCCTCTACTCTACCCCTTCTTCGTTTAAGGCTCGGAGGGGGGATCGTCGGAAGAGAAAACAGCCGAAAAGTGAAGATGACGCAATTTTCGATGGGGGGGAGTGCTGAGCATCACCGAACCCAAGGCGAACAAATCCCATCAAAAACCTGGCGTAAGTGCATCAGAAAGGTCTGGGAAGTCGATCCTCTGCAATCATTCCATTTTAAGGCGGGCGCGGTTGGCGTTCTGGATGCGGTGGGGCATAGGATTCCTTCGGCCATGGTAGCTTGGGAGCCGGGATCGTCCCGCGGGCTTTGCCCCCGCATCGCGGAGAAAGGGCTGGAGGCCGGCAGTTGGTCATGCCGGTGGTGAATGACTCCTCCTTGAGGCCCTGCTCCATCACGGCTCAAGATACCGCGGTCGTCGCGGGGGCCCAAGAAGAAAAATCGGAGCACCACCCAATCCGCGCCCCCAACAAAATTTTTTTCTACTATGTTATTATTCTATAGAAGGATTTTTAAAAGTGCAGCCCCGGCAAGGGGGCCCCCCTAAGGAGGGCGGTCCGGGGACCAGAAGAAAGGAGCATACACGATGACCCGCATGGAAAAAGCGATCGAAGAACAGCAGGACCAGTCCGCGTTTGTCTGTAATACCTGCGACGCCCGCTACGGGCACACCCACGACCCCAAAACCGGTGAGGTCCGTCGTACCGAAGAGCGAGCTTCTCGACGGCTCGAAGAAGTGACCAAAAGCGATCCGACCCCCTTTGGGCCGTAACGACGGCGAGGGTGAATTATGGGCGGTTCAGCGCCTGACGTTGGCCGAGAGTAAGGGTTCATTGGCAAGGCGGCCTGAACCGCCTTTTTTTGTTGGGTCACCAAGGGCCGACAATTACACGGGGGTTGAAGAAAGGCAGAACGAGTGACCCTAAATGCACTGCAGGATCGGGCCGCCGGCGCCCTGCTCGGCGCCTTTATCGGCGACGCCCTCGGCCTCGGTCCGCACTGGTATTACGACCTCGACGAACTGCGTCGCGACTACGGCGACTGGATCGATGGCTACACCGACCCCAAGCCGGGGCGCTACCACGCCGGGCTCAAGGCCGGCCAACTCTCCCAGGCCGGCATTATCCTCAAGCTCACCCTGCAGTCGCTGGTCGAGCGGGGCGGCTACGACCAGGACGACTTCTGCCGGCGCCTCGATGAAGAGCTTTTCCCGCTCCTCGACGGCACCCCGGTCAACGGCCCGGGGGGCTACACCAGCCAGTCGATCCGCGAGGCATGGCGGCGGCGCGTGCAGCAGGGGCGGCCCTGGGGTGAGACCGGCGGCCATGCTGATACCACCGAGGCGATCGAACGGGCACTGGCGATCGCCGTGCGCTACGCCCGGCAGCCGACGGAACTCGCCCGGCAGGTTGCCGCCAACACCCTCCTCACTCAGGGGGACGAGTTGGTGGTGGCGATGACTGTCGCCTTTTGCGCGGTTCTCGGCCAGTTGGTGCAGGGACACCCCTTCGATACGCACCTCTCCTCCCGACTGATGGGGCTGGTCAAGAGGGGCGACCTCCCCTTTCACGCCGTTACCACCGATGACCTGCAACCGCCGCTGCCGGGCGCTCCCGATCCGCCCCGGGTCGGTCGCTTTGCTTCCCCCGATGCGCTGTTGACTCCCTCCTCCATGGCGGCGGCCGCCGCCGATCCGCAGATTTGCATCGAGCCCGCGTGGAAGGTGTCGATTGTCTACGGCATGCCCTGCGCCATTTTCCACCAGCTGCCGGCCGCCTACTACCTCGCCGCCCGTTTCAAGGACGACTTTGAAGCGGCGGTCCTGCATGCCATCAACGGTGGCGGCCAGAACCAGGCTCGGGCGATTCTCGTCGGAGCCCTGGTCGGCGCCCAGGTTGGTCTGTCGGGCATCCCCGCCCGCTTTATCGACGGGCTCGGCGAAGGGCCGGAACTTCAGCAGCTAGGCCGGGCACTGGCGGAGCAGGCAGACACCGGAAATTGAGCAGCCGCCGACGACCCGGCTGAGCTCTTCAATGCCGAGGAATTCATTGCCACGATCACCCAGCACATCCCGGACAAGTCTTTTCAACTGGTGCGCTACTATGGCTGTTAGCCGAATCGGTCGCGAGGGGATCGCCGGAAGAGAAACCCTCCGAACTGCGGCGATGACACGGGTCCCAGCTGGGCGGAAGTTCTGAGTATCACCGAACTCAAGGCGAAAAAATCCCATCAAAAACCTGGCGTGAGTGCATCAGAGAGGTCTGGGAAGTCGTTCCTCTGCAATATTCGGAATGCGGCGGTGAGATGAAGATCATCAGTCCCATCGACGAGCCGCTGGTGAACCGTCGCATTTTGGAGCATCTTGACCTACGGCGGGAAAGAGTGCCCCTCGGGCTGCCGCCACCCGCAGATCAGGAAGAAGACCTCGCCGAGGCTAAAGGCGTTCGACGACGGCTGGGGACATTACAACGAGGCGGATGCGGGCATTCAGTGACATGGCCGCGCAGGGCGGGGCAGGACTGTTCAAAATCTCTGTTCGAACTCTGGTTTTTGGGGCTTAAAAGCCTTTCTATCCGGTTTTGGGTTTGACAGGGTTGTTGGCGTGCCATACAAGGGGGAGGCGGTTGATTTGTGGCTGGATTCTCGGCAGCATGGGGGATTTTTCGGCTCCGCTGACGGCGACCTCTGAAGAGCAAATTCTCATCATCAACGGGAGGCAGAATGTAGGGAGGAAGAGGAAAAAATCTCTCAGAATTCCTGCGGTGAACTCACCGCAGGGGACACTAGTCGCCAATCAACTCGACGATGTGGGGCTCCCGCTCGACAAGGGGCAGTACTTTGGGTTGGTAAAGTTCCCGGAAGGCCCGTTCATTTCGATGGTCTTCCCAGTCTTTGCGGCTATCCCACGTTTGGGTGAGGATGAAGAGCCGGGGGTCGGACTGCGAGTGAAAGACATCGTTTTTCCGGCAGCTCGGCTCTTCCGCGAGGGTGATCTTCGAAATCTCTTTCATGTAGCCTTTGATTGTTTCGACGTCCTTCATATCTTTTGTCTTCAAAAGAACCACAACCTGAAACATCCTCTTCATTCCTTTGTTAATTCCCTGCCAAAGAGAACCCTGTGGCGGACCCGCAGAATAGGCCTCATCAACAAGGATCATTTTCCCATCAACAAGTTGGGGAAAAATAACGAAATCTGCGGGATATAGGTGAGCATCATCAGGCCGAACAGGCAAACGACGAGAAAGGGCATAACCGCCATGCTGACCTCACCCATGCTTCGGCCTGTAATCGACTTGACGACAAAGAGGTTATAACCGAAGGTGGCAGTAATGTAACCGATGACAAATTTTCTTGATTAGGTCCAGTTCTCAGCTTGCCGTAACCAAGCTGAGAACTGGACCTAATCAAGTTTAATATTGTAGAAAATGCGAGCATTTTCTTTCGCCTTTCTTTGGAGGGTTTCTGCTCTCCGGTTGTAGTCAGCACCCTCAGCGAAAATGGCCGGGAGATATTTCTGCGGGAACATCGTCCGGATCCTGTTGCCGTAATCTTCCCCGTCAACGGGTTTGAAATGGGTTTCAATCAGATCGCCGTAGCTCGAGGGAATGGCAATCAGAACGACCGGCATGCTTGCCCCGGCTCCTTCCTGAAGGATGCCCTGCTTCAGGTAATATTCCATGCAGAACGCCCATAGGTAGAGTTGTTGTTTGTTACCCTTGGGCTCTTTCCCGTAGAGTTCATAGGTGCAAAACATTTTTCCCCCAAAGCCGGGTGCTTCCAGGGAAGTCTCCAGGTAACGCCGGAGGTAATCTTCAGGGGAAGGCTGGCTAAGAATGTCAACTTTATTGAAGGAGGTCCATGTTCCTCCTTCATCGCCCCGGATCTTGTAGTCGCTGACTTTTATATTCATCCCTTTCCGGAGATAATTCTTATCGTCTTGGTTGATCTTCAGCAGAATAAAGGGTGGGTTCTGTTTGCTCCCCTGATCTTTTAAGGCGTACCAGTCCAGGTACCTCGTCATGGTAATGGCGGTCGCGGCATCGATGCCGGTGAAGTCCGCCAAGGTGACAATAAAATGAGCCGCCACGGTGCGATCCTTCCCGGCGCTGCCGGACATGCCCGGAACGCCCTTTATCATCGTATCAGGCAACCACCGGACATCACTCACCGTGCCTCTCACATCCACCGGCCCAAGAGATGGTATCGGAGCCGCCAAAGCAGTAAACGCCGCAGTCAGGTGTACGGCGAGGGCGATGAGAGATAAACAGGATTTCTTCATGACATGTCCTGCTGGAATCGAATCAGACTCTATTTCCTTTTGCAACCCCGGCCTCCGAAGTATGTCATTCCGAGGAACGCAAGCGACGAGAAATCTGAAACAGCTTACGGAATTACCATAAAAATTTTTCAAATGGAAAGCAGCCAAAAAAAAACAAGGCCCCGGCTAAATTGTTCGCCGGGGCCTTTTAGGAAATCCTTGTACGGGGGTTCTGGCCCTGACCCTTTATCCTTTTGCCAGCAGCTCATTGGCCTTGGCAACCACCTCGAAGGCGTCGGCGACGTAGAGGACGTCGGCTTTGCCCTGAGCCCAGCCGCAGTTGGCATCGAGGCTGATGGCGCGGCGCTCGTTGATGAAGCGCCAGCCGACGGTGTGCGGTTCTTCACCGTGGCAGCAGGTCGCCAGGCCTTTCGGGTGACGCGGGGAGGAGCCGGTCTGGCCGACCTGGTTGAGATGGCTCATGAAGCTGATCACCTCCCCTTCGCTGGACTGGTCGACCAGCGACTTGCTGCTGCCGAGCGAGGCCTTGCTGCCGTTGATGAAGTCGAGGATCAGCGCTTCAGCCTGCTTGATGTGCAGCTGGCCGTCGCTCTGCTTTTTGACCCAGCCGGCACCGGCGACGAACAACAGCTTGGCATCGGGGCGGATGGTCTGGGTGTTGCTGCCCGGGCTCTGCACGCCGAGCACCTTGGTGCGCCGGCAGTCGTCGCCGATGGCGACCGTGAGGTTTTGCACGGCAGCGCTTGCTGCAGCGCCCTGCCAGGGCTCGAAGACCCCGGAATCGATCACCAGAAACCACGGTCGTTGGGCGCGCGACAGCGTCGCGAGCATGCGCTGACGGTAGTACCAGCGCTGCACCTGCACCGCACCGCCGACCACCTCAATGGCGGCGATGTGGGTCTCGATCCGTCCGCCGCAGCGATAGGCGGCGCCGGGCAGGCAGCGGGAAAAACGTGAACTGGTCGGGGCGAGGACCAGGGTCGGGGCGGCCTGCTTGACCAGCGTTTCAACGGCGACCGTGTCCGAAGAGTAGCGCGAGGTGGCAAAATCTGCGCCGCTCACCGCGAGGATGTTTGCGGCGCCGCATCCGGCGAGGCTGTCGGCAGCGGCCTGAACCTCGGCGCCGACCAGGCCGATGGTCAGGGGCGCGCCACCGAGGTCGGCGGCCAGTTTCAGGGCGGCGTTGAGCGATTCAAAAGCGCCCTTCGGCAGCGAGCCGTCATCTTGGGTATGAGCGAGCAATAATATCTGATCCATTTCAGTCTCCATCGATCTTTGTTCGGGGAACCGCCTGGCGGTCCGGAAATGTCTATGACTTGATCCAGTCGACCAGCTCGCGGGCGATCTCTTCGACCGGGGCGTCCTTGACGACGCGGGTCTGTCGGCGCTGCTTGGGCAGTTCGACCGCTGCGTATTGCAGGCCGCCGATACCGACCGCGGCCGGCTGGGCTCTCTGCAGGGCCGGCATGACGGTGCGCATGTTCATCATGCCCACCTGCGGGTTGTTGGGCGGTTCGGGAAGATTACCGGTGGCCCAGCCGAGCATGGCCGGTGCGCCGGCGCAGCTGGATGCCTGGTACTGGCCGGCCTCGATGCGTTCCAGGATCTCCAGGGCGCCGTCGCTGCCGACGGTCAGTTTGTCGACCGACAGGAACTGGTCGACGATCCCGAGCCGTTCGGCGACCATCTGCATGGTCACCCCGGCATCGCGCGAGGCCGACGCGCAGCCGCCGAACAGCAGCAGCCGCGGCCGCTCCAGCCCCGCGATCTTGCCGATCGCGTCGGCCAGGGCCGCGGCGACGTCGAAGGGGTCGGTGAAGCCGCCGGCCGAGCCGTCGATGGCGACCAATTCGAAAGACACCTTCTGGGCGACCGACATCATCAGCTGCTGCAGCTTGGCCTTGGGACCGAGGCTGACCAGCCAGACTTTGCTGCCCGGCACCTTCTTGGCCAGGTGGGCCGCTTCAAACAGGGCGTGTCCCGCCCAGGGGTCGAGCACCGCCGGCAGCATCATTTCGTTTTTGAGGGCCGGGCCGTTCGGTCCCGCGATGGGTTCCAGGGTTTGCAGCGGGTCGGGGACCAGGCTGCCGCAGACCACGATATGAAATCCTCCGGTCATCTGTTCTACTCCTTCATGCTCATGGGAAAGGGCTGTCCCCGCAGGGGACGGTCCCCAGGTTTTGTCGTTGGCTACAGTTCAGACCCAGCTTTTGAATTTTCGTCCAGTCTTAAGCCTCAAGCATACAGCGAATGGGACAGTCCCCTCCGGGGACAGTCTCATCAGTTCTCGGCTGAGTGCAAGCCCCCCGAACCGGCATCGAAGGCCACGTTGCTGCGATGCGGGTTGTCGGCCCGGGCGCTGGTGCAGTTCCACATGCAGATGCCGCAGTGGATGCACTTTTCCCGGTCGAACTGCGGCACACCGCCGCCCTCGGCGGCGGTGATTGCCTGGCCGGAGCACATCGCCACGCAGATCTGGGATTCGCATTGGTCACAGGCCTGCGCATCGACGAACCGCACATGGTCGGCAAAGCCGTGGGCCGCCTGCACCTTGCCGCCGATCAGCAGCGCATCCTGGTGGGAGATCAGCAACTGCCCGTCATATTCGATGCGCGGCCAGCCGAGTTTGTCCATCAGCGGCTCGAAGGGCGGTTTGCCATGTTGACGGCATTCGGCGACGAGACTGTGGATCTGGTCCGGAGCGAGCTGCTCACGGAAGTAATCCCTGAAGGCCGGGATGCGCTGCCAGGGGCGACGGAAGCTGCCGTCGACGTTGAAGCGTCCGCTGCTCAGGCCGGACAAGGCCATGCCGAAAAGCCCCGGCAGCATGCCGCGGGTGAAGCCGTCGCGGGCCTGTTTGGCGATTTTGGCGTCGCTTTCCAGCCAGCTGCTGCGGCGTCGGCCGAGGTAGGTGCGCTCCAGGTTGGCGCGGCTGAACGGCTCGCCGGCCTTGGCCAGCTCGATGACTCCTTCGGCTAGCTGTACGCCGGTCGCCCAAGCCTCGTCGAAGCCCGAGCCGGTCAATACGTTGGTGCTCCCCGAACCCTCGCCGATGCGGGCGAACCCGTCACCGGCCAGGTGCGGCTCGCCGCGTTGTCCCGATTCCTGAAGTGATTTGGCGCCCCAGGAACGCAGCGTGCCGCCCTTGAGGTGCTTCCAGATGGCCGGATGCTGCATCCAGTGCTGCAGCAGGCGATAGCTGGAGCGCACCGGGCTGTCGAGCCAGGAGGGGACGAAGATGCCGAGCGCGGCGACGCGGTCGGGGTAGACATACATAAAGCCAAAGATCTCCGGTTCCGGGTAGCCGAAGGTGTGCAGAACGAAGCCGGGCTTGAGGGTGCACTCGGCGGGCAGCTCGACCACGAACTTCATACCGCCGGCCCACTCGTCCTGGTGGTGGCCTTCGGGAAGGCCGAAATGCTGGTCCAGCTTCTGACCGACCGGACCGACCGGGCCGTCGCCGACCACGGTCAGATCCGCGCGGATGTCCATGCCTGGCAGGTAGCAGGGCCCCGGCGTGCCGTCGAGCTCGACGCCTTGGTCGACCAGGCGGATACCGACCACCCGGTCGCCTTCCAGAAGCGGTGCGGAGACCGGCATGCCGGGCCATACCTGGACCAGCCCCGAGCCCATCAGCTGGCTGCCGATCCACTGGCAGAACTGGCCGATCGACAGCACCAGCCCGTTTTTCTTGCACAAAAAGTGCGGGATGTAAGGCAGCTTGACGGCTTGATCGCGGCTGCCGAGCAGGCTGAACAGGCGGTCGAGCAGGCGCACTCCGGAGCTGCGGCGGCTGGCGCCGAGCGGGTCCTTGAGGTAAAGCACCTGCTCGTCGGTGACGGTTGCTGCCATGGGGATCTGGGCCGGGTCGAGGTCGGGAAAGCTGTCGCGCAGCGCCTTTGCGCGGGTCACCACGCCGGAGACGCCGAAGCCGATGTCGTCGGCACGTTCGTAACAGACCACCTGCAGCGGCATGCCGGGCATGACCCGGCTCTCAAGCAGCACCGAGCCGTCCTCGGCGGTCATCGCCCGGCTGAGGGTGTACATGAATCCGGCCGTCGCCGGGCCGAAGCCGACGCAGGCGATATCGACTTCCATCGACTGCCGATCAATGTCCATGACAGGTTCCCCGTTAACGCGGATAGTCGAGAGCTTCGGGGATCATGACCTGGGCGAGCGCCGCGGCTGCGCGGTCCTTCGACAGGCGCGAACCGGTCAGGCAGACGTCAAGCCGGGCCCGCAGCTTGACAAAGCCGGAGCGGCAGCTTTTCGCGCAGGGCCCAGCCTTGGCCAGATGCGATCCGTCCGTCTCGATGGTGTCGCCGTAACCGCGGCCGTAACTGGCGATGCCCGGCATGATGGTGTCGAGGGCATCCAGGTATTCGCCCTCGTAACAGTTCGGGTGCTCTTTGTCCTCCCAGCGTTCATGGCCATGATAGCCATAGGCCAGGTCGGCGCAGATCCGGCCGACTTCCCCGGCCGCGCGGGCCGCCTGGACATGACAGAGATCGCTGAAGAAATTCAGATAGCCTTCGAGGCCCTCGGCGACCACCGGGTTCTCCGGGCCCTTTGCCTCGAGCTCGAGCATGTCGAGGATCTGGGTCCGTGAGGCGAGCAGCCAGCAGAGCGCGTCGGCGAAGGGGAACACCACGCCGTGGCGCGAGCTGTGGAACAGCGGCTTGCCTTCGGCGTCGTTGGTCTTCTGCAGGTAATCCAGCGTCCACAACCACAGGTTCATGGCGCTCGCCAGGGCGCAGGCCCCCGAGGCGGGGTGGCTGCCGGCGATGCGGCGCAGCTCGTCGATCCACTGGCGGAACTGGAACAGGAACAGCTCATTGGTCATGGTGATGCTCAGCTGACGGCGCTGCACCGCTTCGGGCCCTTCGTAGGTGGCTTCAAGCTGGGCGTCCATCCACTTCTGGCCGAGGAAGCCGGGGCAGTCCTCGGTAATGCCGTAGCCGCCCATCAGGCTGACGGCTTCGCGCAAGATGGTGGCGCCGTGACCGGTGTTCCAGAGCTTACCGGCGGGGCAGAAGACGTTGGTCAAGGAATCCATGATCATGAACTGGGTAACGGTGTCGTTCTCCAACTCGGTGAAGCGGGCCGCATCGCGCTTTTCCGCGGGGAGCTGTTTCATGGTGAGGTACTCGAGCGCGCCCGCCTGTGCTTCGCGGAACACATTCATCTGGGCGCGTCCGCCTTTTATGCCCAGCTCGGAGAAGAACTTCTCCTTTTGTTTTTCGAGCATGTCGAAGCCGTCGAACAGGCGGGCCGAGAAAAAACCGAGCGAGGTGCCCGCTTCACCGGCGGCCCAGATATCGACCAGCCGCTGCAGACAATCCTCTTTCTGCTGCAAACCGAGATCATAGCGCGGCGAACCGGGGGAGATCGAGGCGCCGCCGCGGAAACGCTGGCGGTGGTAGCGGATGATCGGCTCCGGCGCCGAGAGCAGCTTGGCGGAGGTCATGATGCCGACCGGCACGCGGGTGCGTCGGAACACCGACTCGATGATCTCCGAATGGTTGTAGTTGGGGATGATGACGCCGTCCTTGATGGTGTAGCCGCCGATGATGCGGTCGGCGGAGATGTGCAGATTGAAAACCGGGTCGCGGGTCGAGGAGAGCTGGTGGACCAGTTTCCGGGTCGGCGTGCCGCGATCGAAGAGGCCGGGATCGCCCTCTTCGAGGATGACCATGCAGCTGCCCTTGATGCGCGCGTCGTCGGAATCGACCGCCGCGGTGACGAAGTCGGCGAAGCCCATGTTGGTGATGAAGCGGCCGCGTTTCTCGACCTGCAGCAGCGGCTCCCGGCCTTCTTCCCATGAGACCACCCGCACCTTGCCGGAGACCATGCCGGTGTCGACACCGACGAACGGCAGCGGTTCGGTCAGAGCGAAGGCGCCGCGCTTGACTTTGCGGTCCTCGCCGGGCTGCGGTGGCACGGCCATGCTCATGTATTTGCTGCGCTGCTCGGGGGTGCCCTTCTCGTGGATCGGCGAAAGGCCCAGGTTGCTGGCCAAAGAAGAGGTTGCGGCGCCGCCGTCGACCCAGGCGAGTTCAAAGGCGACCAGCGCCAGGGCGAGGTTCTTGGGCCCCTCGATAAAGCCGCCTTCGGCCGGGTCCATGAACACCTGGGTGAGGCCGGCCTCGTCGAAGGCGGTCAGGATGCTGGCCTTCTCCGGCGTCCAGTCGTGGGTATTGCGGGCGCCGTTGGCGACCATCTTGGCAACCAGGCCGCGAGCCACTTCGCGGGTCGACTGGACCACCATCTGCAGATCGTAGCGGTCGCTGATGCGCCACATGATCTGGCGGACATCATCTCCAGGCAGGGTGATCATCAACTGCTGGCTTGGCTGGTCGGAGGCATCCTTCTTCATGTACGGGTCTCCCTTTGATATCCATCAACCGTTCAATGGATATTTCGATGATTATGACTAAAGACAACAGGCTTTCTGGGGTGACGATACAGAATTGGCATTCTAGCGGAAGGGGAGAAGAGTCGCAAAGCAAAAAAAGGCCTGGCCGCAAGGTCCGTCGCCAAGGTGCCAGGATTCTGACGCGGTCATTCGAGCGTCAGTCGGAAGAGAGGATTTTCGACCAACCGCGGCGCAGCAGGTGCAGGGCCTGGTGACATTACAACCAAGCGGATGCGGGAGCCGGTTGACTGAAGGCAAGGACAAAACATCGATCCGAAATATCCTTTTACTCACCTTGACCCCTGGTCTAAGATCACCGGAACAGTTGCAGCCGTCGCTTGCCCGTCACCCCAAACACTGAAACGAAAAATATTCCATGCGTCCGCAAAGCGTTTTCCAAGCCGTCAGCAAAGACTCTCCCCCCACTTCGATCCGCATGGAGGCATCAAGCACGTGCCAGCTGGGGTGCCCGATCTGCCCGACAGCTACCGGCGCGCGGCGCAAGATCCTGGGCTGGGGACACCTTGACCCGGAGAAGTTTCGCTGCTTTCTGGAGAAGAACCCCGCCATCCGCCACGTAGAGCTTTCCCATTTCGGCGAGATATTTCTCAACCCCGGGCTGATCGATATCATCGCCATCGGCGCCGAAAAGGATATCGAATTCACGGCCGCCAATGGGGTCAACCTAAATCATGTCACCGATGCCCAACTCGAAGCACTGGTGACATATCGCGTTAGATACCTGAGCGTGGCCATTGACGGGGCTACCCCGGAAACCTATTCCCGCTACCGGATTAATGGAAATCTGGCTCGTGTCCTGGGAAACATTCAAAAGATCAACGCATTGAAAAAAAACAGCAGTAGCCCCTTCCCCGAGCTGGAATGGCAAATGGTGGTTTTCGGGCACAACCAGGCGGAGTTGCTCGATGCCCGCGCCATGGCCAATGATTTGGGCATGAGTTTCTATCCCAAGCGGAGCTGGGACCCGAACTATTCGCCGCTCCGCGACGGCCGGAAGGTGCGCATGCTCTGCCGGGAGATCATCGCGGGGGAGACCTACTCCCGCTGGAAGGTTTATGATGATTTCCGACCCCTGGACATGTGCCGGCGAATGTGGGTCTCACCCCAGCTCAATTGGGACGGCAGACTGCTGGGCTGCTGCATCAACCCCTCCTCCGAATTCGGGAACGCCTTCGACTCCGATCTGGGTGAGTTATTGAAGGGAGAAAGATATCGCTACGCGCAGGGGATGCTTTTTGGCCAAAATCCTCCCCGGCCCGACCTGCCCTGCGCCTCCTGCCCCATCTATCGACAAAAGATCTACCCCTGGCATGCTCACCGATTCCTGAAAATTACCGATCCATATCTGATGCGCTTCGCAGCCGTCGCTCTGATCCAAAATGCCGCTCGGCTGAAATCGTCCCTGCTGGCCCCCTTTGCTACTCGAAAAACCGCCGGGAAGTTTTCAATATCCGGCTAGTCTCCGACGAGTCCGAGGCGACGTTTCGCCAGCAGGTGAAGGGCCTAACGGGGCTGGTTGAGTTCCGCGAAGCGTTGGATGATGGTTGGCTACATCTACAACGGGGCGGATGCAGGCATCTAATTGACATGGAAGCGCGGGACAGGGTTGTTGGCATGCGGTGCAAATGAAAGGCGGTCGATTTATAATCGGATTCTCGGCCCCGCTGACGGCGACCTCTGATAAGTAAATTTCTATTATCCATTCGGGGGAACCAGCCGAAGGGCCGCGAGTACTCACCCGCCTCCGGGAATTTTTCTCTGACAAACTGCAGACCGGAGAGATCAGCGGTATAATCCAGACAAAATCCGTCTGTTCACTCGCGACTTCAAGGAGATTCGGCATGGCAAAGATTCTGATTCTTTACTACAGCATGTATGGACATATCGAAACCATGGCCGAGGCGGTGGCGGAAGGGGCACGTGGTGTAGCGGGGACCGAGGTCGTCATCAAACGCGTTCCCGAGCTGATGCCCGAGGCGGCCGCGCGCCAGGCCGGCGCCAAGCTCGATCAGACGGCGCCCCTCGCAAAGGTGGAAGAGTTGTCCAGCTACGATGCCATCATCTTCGGCACCCCGACCCGCTTCGGCAACATGTGCGCGCAGATGCGCAATTTTCTCGATCAGACCGGCAAGTTGTGGATGAATGGCGGCCTGGTCGGCAAGGTCGGGAGCGTCTTCACCTCCACGGCCACCCAACACGGTGGGCAGGAGACGACCATCACCTCGTTCCACAGTACCCTCCTGCATCACGGCATGATCATTGTCGGGGTTCCTTATGCCTGCCCGGAGCTGTTGACCATGAGCGAGACCACCGGCGGCTCCCCTTATGGCGCCGGCACTCTGGCCGGGGGTGACGGCAGTCGTCAGCCCTCGGAGAATGAATTGAAGATCGCCCGCTATCAGGGGCGCCACGTGGCCGAGGTGACCCGGAAACTGGCGGTCTGAAGCCCCCTCGATCAGGTTTTCCAAATGAAAACGGCGACAGCCCTTGACGGGGAGCTGTCGCCGTTTTCTTGTCTGGGGCAACGAAGGCCTTAACCAGCCTGGCGTTTCCCCCCTCTCTCGTTCATGACCTTGTAGGCGCAGAACTCTCCGCACATGGTGCAGGCCCCGTGCTCTTCGTCGACCCCCGATTCGGCCCGCAGGCGGCGGGCCTTGGCCGGGTCGAGAGCGAGGGCGAACTGTCCTTCCCAGTCGAGGTTCTTGCGGCATCTGGCCATGGCGATATCCTGCTCCATGGCCCCCTTGACCCCCTTGACGATATCGCCGGCATGGGCCGCGATGCGGCTCGCCATCACCCCTTCGTGCACATCCTCCACGGTCGGCAGGCGCAGATGCTCGCTGGCCGTGACATAACAGAGGAAGTCCGCACCGGCGGCGGCGGCCACCGTCCCGCCGATGGCGCAGGTGATGTGGTCGTAACCGGGGGCGATGTCGGTCACCAGCGGTCCCAGGACGTAGAAGGGAGCGCCGTGGCAGAGACGCTTCTGCAGCTGGATGTTGGCTGCGATCTGGTGGAGGGGCACATGGCCCGGCCCCTCGATCATGACCTGGATGCCGGCGTCCCAGGCGCGCTGGGTCAACTCGCCGAGGATGATCAGTTCGTGAATTTGCGCCCGGTCGGTGGCATCGGCCAGGCATCCGGGGCGAAAGCCGTCACCGAGGGAGAGGACCGCGTCGTAGGGACGAACCAACTCCAGCAGGCGGTCGAAGTATTCGTAAAGGGGGTTCTCGGCCTGGTTGTGGGTCATCCATTCGATGGTGAAGGAACCGCCCCGGGAGACGACCTCCATGATCCGTCCTTCCCGGTCCATGCGTTCGACGGTGGCGCGGGTCACCCCGCAGTGAACGGTGATGAAGTCGACGCCGTCGTCAAGGTGCTTTTCCACCCCGGCGAAGATTTCGTCGACGGTCATGTCGACCATCGCCTTCTGTTTGCGGACCACGGTATCGACGGCCGCCTGGTAGAGGGGGACGCTGCCGATGCAGACCCGGGTCTCGGCGATGATCGCGGCCCGGATGGCGTCGATCGGTCCGCCGGTGGAAAGGTCCATGATCGCATCGGCGCCGGCGGCGACCGCGACCCGGGCCTTTTCCAATTCCTTGTCGATGCTGGTGTCGTCCTTGCTGGTGCCGATGTTGGCGTTGACCTTGGTGCGCAGCCCCAGGCCGACGGCCAGGGGGGGGACGCCAATGCGCCTCAGGTTGTGGCAGATGATCGCCGTCCCGTCCGCGATGCGCTGGCGCAGCAGTTCCGGGTCGACTCCTTCGGCAGCGGCAGCCTGGCGCATGAGGTCGGTGATCAGGCCCTGACGGGCGGCTTCAAGTGTGGTCATGGTTTCCTCGGCTCTTGATTAGGACCGATCGGTCCGACAGGTCCTATAAACCTTTTAAAAGGCTTTTCGCCCCCGCCCAGTGATTGACCGGACCGTGGCCGCTCCCCAGGTCGGTGGCGGTGCGAATGGCTTCACTGATAAAGCGCTTGGCGCGCTCCACGGCGGAAAGTAGCGGCTCCCCCTGGGCGAGGAAGGTGGCGATGGCCGCGGCATAGGAACAGCCGGTGCCGTGGGTGTTGCGGGATTCGATCCGCTCAGCCGGAAAGCGGTACAATTGCTCCCCCGCCAGAAGCAGATCGACGGCCGTCTCCGGGAGGTGTCCGCCCTTGAGGAGAACATTGCGCGGTCCGAGCTCCCGGAGGCGCCGGATGACAAGTTCCATGTCGGCTTCGCTTTCCACCGGCAGGCCGGTGAGGGCCGCAGCCTCGGGAAGATTGGGGGTCAGAAGGTAGGCCTGCGGCAGCAACACCTGCCGCAGAATTTCTACCGCTTGGGGCTGCAGGAGGGGCGCTCCGCCCTTGGCAATCATCACCGGATCGACGACCGCCAGCAGCCGGTGGCGCTCGATCGCCTCTGCCGCCAGCGCGACGATGTCGGCGGAGAAGAGCATGCCGGTCTTGACCAGGTCGGTGCCGATGTCGTTCAGGACCAGTTCGATCTGTTCGGCAACGAAGGCGGGCGGGACAGGATGGATCCCCCCCACCTTCAGGGTGTTCTGGGCGGTCAATGCGGTCAGCGCGCTGGTGGCGTAACCGCCGAGCAGGGCGATGGTCTTGAGGTCGGCCTGAATGCCGGCGCCCCCGCCCGAGTCGGAGCCCGCGATGGTCAGCACCCGCCCCTGCGGCAGGGGCCGTTTGCGGTTGAAGAGGAGGACCAGTTCGCGCGCGGCGAGAGTCGGCTGGGGATCGTTCATGACCGCCGCGATAACGGCGATGGCGTCGGCTCCGGCATCGATCACCTCGGCCGCGTTATCCCGGCCGATCCCCCCGATGGCGACCACCGGGACCCGAACCGCCCTGCGGATTTTTTTGAGTACCCCGAGGCCGATCAGAACGGCGTCGCCTTTGCTCCGGGTCGGGAAGATGCTGCCGACACCGACGTAGTCGGCTCCTTGCATCTCGGCTTTGAGGGCCTCCTCAACGCTACCGGTCGAAACGCCGATGAGCGCTCCGCGACCAAGAACCTTGCGGGCTTCGGCAACGCTGGCATCACCCTGGCCGAGGTGAACGCCGTCGGCGCCGCAGTCGCGGGCCAGCTCCGGCGCATCATTGACGAGAAAGGTGGCTCCGGCATTCCGGCATAGGTCGGCCAGGCGTCGGGCGGTTGCCAGGTTGGACTCAGGGGTGCCCGACTTGCTGCGGAACTGAACGATACGCACCCCGCCCTTGAGGGCGGCACTGACCCGTTCGACGGCTCGGCCGTCGGCATCGGTAATCAGGTAAAGTCCTCCGAACATAGGGCCTCTCCTAAGCCGTCTTGGCAGGTCGATCGTTGTCAGGAAAAAAGCAAACGCCGCAGTCCCAAAAATCGGCATGCGGCGTCAGGAAAAATCTCCGTCCATCATGCCGCTTCCCTACGCCGGTATGATCCGGATCAGGTTCCAAGGGTCGTTCCGCAGGCGGCGGAACTCTCAGTAGCAACTACTCCCCTAGCGGTCTGGCTATTTTGGTCTCCCGGACGGGCCGGGTCAGGCGGGGTCGACCCGCCGGTTCAGCAGGTCAAATCCCTCGATCGATCCGCGAACCTTGCCGGTCTCGTCGGAGACCAGGGCCAGGCACAGACGGTGGTGACAGAAGAGGGCGGCGGCATGCAGCACGGGACGTTTTCTTCATCCCCCCGGACCAGCAGAAAACTTCCATGATCCGCATACATGGCGGCGATCTCCGGCATAAATCCAGCCCAGCCTAACGGATTCGTCGGTAGCTGTCAACCCCCGTCGTCCCCCATCGGGAATTTGCCCTTTACAGGGGGAGTCGGCCATGCTAAGAATTTCTATTTTCCGGCCCCTCGGGGCCCTCGCCGGGAAGATTGCTGCCATGTTCGGTCACCGTCCGACCTACGCCGAAATCGATCTGGATGCCCTGCAGCACAACTTTCGCGAAATCCGTCGTCAGGCCGGATCCGAGCGCCAAGTCCTGGCCGTAGTCAAGGCCAATGCCTATGGTCACGGCGCCGTGCCGGTGACCCGGGCACTGGAGGCCGCCGGAGCCGACCTCTTCGGGGTGGCGATTGTCGAGGAGGGAGTGGAGCTGCGCCAGGCCGGGGTGGCCCGGCCGATTCTGGTGCTGGGGGGAGTTTATCCCGGCCAGGAGGAGGTTTTCCTGCGGCATGGACTCGCGGCGACGATCTTCGACCTGGCAGGAGCGAGGCGGCTGCAGGCCCGGGCCGCGGGCGTCGGGGCGGTCTGCCCTATCCATCTCAAGGTCGATACCGGGATGGGACGGATCGGCTTTCGTCCGGAGGACCTCCCGACGGCTTTGCGCGAACTGAGGACCCTGCCGGCCCTGCGCCTGGAGGGGGTGCTCTCCCATCTGGCCCTGGCTGATGAGCCGGATCACCCCTTCACCGGGGCCCAGACCGACCTCTTCCGCCAGGTACTGCAGCAGGTCCGGGAGGCCGGCTTCGCCTTCCGCTACGCCCATCTCAGCAACAGTGCCGACCTCTTTTCCAGGGATCTCCCCGAATGTAATCTGGTGCGGCCGGGGATTGCGCTCTATGGCGGTCTGCCGGCCGAGCACCTGGCCTCCCGTCTTGACCTGCGGCCGGTCATGAGCTTTCGTACCACCGTGGTGCAACTTAAAGAGGTGCCGGCCGGAACCGGCATCTCCTATGGTCACCGTTTTGTCGCCTCCCGGCGGTCGCTCCTGGCGGCGATCCCGGTCGGCTACGCCGACGGCTTTACCCGCAAGCTCTCCAACTGCGGCGAAGTGCTGGTGCGTGGCCGCCGGGCCCGGGTCGCCGGCACGGTCTGCATGGACTGGACCCTGATCGACGTCACGGATATTCCCGGAGTCACGGTCGGCGACCAGGTGACCCTCCTTGGCCGCGACAACGGCTGCCGGATCAGCGCCGAAGAGTGGGCCGAGCGCATCGGGACCATCAGCTACGAGATCTTCTGCCAGGTCAGCAAACGCGTCCCGCGGATTTATACAGGCCAGCCGGCGAATTAAGGACCCAGCGCTTCCCGCTGGGCGAGCCATTCCTGCACCACGGACCCCGATTTCTGGAACCTTGCCGATGACCCATGCGGATATGGTGCTCGCTTTCGACCTCGGTACCACCACCCTGGCGGCGCGTCTTCTCGATGACGCCGGACGGACCCTTGCCGAGGGGCATCTCCTCAATCCCCAGGTGAGCTTCGGGCGGGACGTGATCCGGCGTCTGGAGGCGGCCCGGGGCGGGGCAGGGCGACAGCTTCAGTCCCTCCTGGTCAGGGCCATGGGTGAACTCGCCGAGCGGCTCTGCCGCCAGATCGGCCGACCCCTGACCGCCATCGGCGCCGCCGCCGCCGCCGCCAATCCGGCGGTCAGCCTGCTGCTGCAGGGACTGCCGGTCGACAGCGTGCTCTTCCCGCCCTACCGACCGACCCAGAGCGCCGGCGTCACCCTTGATCCGGCGTCTCTGGAGTTGCCCCTGCCGGTTCCCCTGTATCTCTTCCCCCTGATCTCCGGTTATGTCGGCGGCGACCTGGTGGCCTTTCTCTTCGGGGAGAACGAAGCCGGCGCCGGGACCTTCTTCCTCGACATCGGCACCAACGGCGAGTTGGCTTGGTTCGACGAGGATGGCTGGTGGACGACCTCGGTCCCCGCCGGACCGGCCTTCGAGGGGGGGGAGATCACCTGCGGCATGGCCCTGGAGCGGGGGGCGGTGGTCGATGTCGCGGTGGCCGGGGAACGTTTGGCTCTGACGATTCACGACGGCGGCCCGCCCCGGGGACTCTGCGGCAGCGGACTGGCGGCGGCCATCGCCACCGCCCGCGAGGAAGGCCTGATCGATGCCGGCGGAACGATTGTCGATCCCTTGACGGTGGCGACCAATCTGGCCCGGATCATCGTCGACACCAAAGCGGGGCGGGCTCTGCGCCTTTACCGCGACGCATCGGCCGATCTGCTCTTGACCCAGCAGGACATCCGCAACTTCCAACTCGCCAAGGGTGCGATCAAGGCCGGGGTCGAGTGCCTGCTGCAGCGTGCCGGCAGCGCTCCGGAAGAGGTGCGCCAAGTGATTGTCACCGGCGCCTTCGGTTTGTCTCTGCCGCCGACGGTTTTGAAAAGGGTTGCGATGCTTCCGGCATCCATGGTAGATAAAGTACGCTTCGTTCCAGGGGGGGCTCTGGGCGGGGTTGGCCGCATGTTGTTGGCCTCCGGCGGCCCGGCGGCGGTAGCGGCCCTGGCCGACCGGCTCAAGCCGTATCCCCTCTCCGGCACCCCGGCCTTCGAGGCGGCGTTTCTCCATGCTCTCGATTTTTGAAAAAACCGCCCCCCGACGGTTTTTTCGTGTTTCTGGTCATCTACTGCCCGGCAAAAGCGACGGAAAGGACTCTCCCATGGCGGTCATCAAGCGTGCTCTTATCAGTGTTTCGGACAAAACCGGCGTCGTCGCTCTGGCCCAGGACCTGGCCGGTTACGGCGTTGAAATCCTCTCCACCGGTGGGACCGCAAAACTGCTGCGCGACGCGGGGCTGACGGTCAAGGATGTTGCCGATTTCACCGGTTTCCCCGAAATGCTCGATGGCCGGGTCAAAACCCTCCATCCCAAGGTCCACGGCGGTCTCCTCGGCATGCGCGACAACCCGGCCCATGTGGCGAAGATGGCCGAGCACGGCATCGTGCCGATCGACATGGTGATCGTCAACCTTTACCCCTTCGAGGCCACCGTCGCCAAGGATGGCTGCACCCTGGAGGACGCCATCGAGAATATCGATATCGGTGGTCCGACCATGCTGCGCAGCGCCGCCAAGAACAACCGCGACGTGACGGTCCTGGTCGATCATGGCGACTACACGCCGGTCCTGGCCGAGATGAAGGGCAACGGCGGGGCGGTCTCGACGGAGACCAACTTCCGCCTGGCGGTCAAGGTCTACCAGCATACCGCCGCTTACGACGGCGCCATCTCCAATTGGCTCGGCAGGAAGCTTGCGGCCGATGACGCCGAGTTTCCGCCGACCCTGACCTTTCAGTTTCACAAAGCGCAAGGGATGCGTTACGGGGAGAATCCCCATCAGCAGGCCGCTTTCTACGTCGAGAAGAAGGTGGCGGAGGCGTCGATCGCCACCGCTCGCCAGTTGCAGGGGAAGGAACTCTCCTACAACAACATCGGCGATACCGATGCCGCCCTCGAATGTGTCAAACAGTTCGGCGAAGGGCCGGCCTGCGTCATCGTCAAGCACGCCAATCCCTGTGGCGTCGCCCTCGGCAAGGATCTTCTCGATGCCTATAACCGGGCCTTTGCCACCGATCCCGAGTCGGCCTTCGGCGGGATCATCGCCGTCAACCGCGAGCTCGATGGCGCCACGGCGCAGGCGATCTGCGACCGCCAGTTCGTCGAGGTGATCATCGCCCCCACCGTCTCGGCCGAGGCCTCGGCGATCATCGCCGCCAAGAAGAACGTGCGCCTCCTCGAGTGCGGCTTCTGGCCGTCCGAGCCGACGGCCCGCCTCGACCTGAAGCGGGTCAACGGCGGGCTCCTGGTCCAGGAAGCCGACCTGGCTCTCCTCAACGAAACGCGCGTCGTCACCAAACGCCAGCCGACCGCTCGGGAACTTGAGGATCTTCTCTTCACCTGGCGGATCGCCAAATTCGTCAAAAGCAATGCCATCGTCTACGGTCGGGACGGCATGACCATCGGCGTCGGCGCCGGGCAGATGAGCCGCGTCAACTCGGCCCGCATTGCCGCCATCAAGGCCGAACAGGCCGGCCTCGACGTCAAGGGCTCGGTGATGGCCTCTGACGCTTTCTTCCCCTTTCGCGACGGTATCGACAACGCCGCCGCCGCCGGTATCGCCGCGGTCATCCAGCCGGGCGGCTCGATCCGCGACGCCGAAGTGATCGCTGCCGCCGATGAACACGGCATGGCGATGGTCTTCACCGGCATGCGGCATTTCCGGCATTAACATCTGCAAAACCATAGGTCCCATCGGTCGAATAGGACCCCTGCGATCTATGCTGTCCTATACAGGAGTTTTCCGATGAAGGTTCTGGTGATCGGCGGCGGAGGCCGCGAACATGCCCTGGTCTGGAAGATCGCCCAGTCGCCACTGGTGCAGAAGGTCTTCTGCGCCCCCGGCAACCCGGGCATCGCCGGCCTGGCCGAGTGCGTACCCCTGGCCGTCGACGATCTCCCCGGTCTCCTCGCCTTGGCCCGCCAGGAAGCCATCGACCTCACCGTCGTCGGGCCCGAACTGCCGCTCTCCCTCGGGATCGTCGATCTCTTCGAAGAGTACGGACTCAAGGTCTTCGGGCCCCGTCGCAACGCCGCCGTGATCGAGGCGAGCAAGGCCTTTTCCAAAGACCTGATGAAAAAGTACGGGATTCCGACGGCCGCTTACGAGGTCTTTACGACCGTCGACCCGGCGGTAGCGTTCATCGACCGGGTCGGGATTCCGATCGTCATCAAGGCTGACGGTCTTGCCGCCGGCAAGGGAGTGGTCATCGCCCAGAGCCGGGAGGACGCGGTCGCCACGGTGCGCGAGATGCTCAGCGGCAACGCCTTCGGTGCGGCCGGGGCTCGGGTGGTGATCGAGGAGTTTCTGCGCGGCGAGGAGGCCTCCTTTCTTGCCTTCAGTGATGGCAGGAAACTGCTGCCCCTGGCCAGTGCCCAGGACCACAAGGCGGTCTACGACGGTGATCAGGGGCCGAACACCGGCGGCATGGGCGCCTACTCACCGGCCCCGGTGGTGACGCCCGCCATCCACGCCCAGGCCATGGCAGAGGTTATGCAGCGGGCGGTCGACGGCATGGCCGCCGAGGGGCGCCCTTACCGGGGGGTCCTCTACGCCGGCCTGATGATCGCTGACGGCAAGGTCAAGACCCTGGAGTTCAACGCCCGCTTCGGCGATCCCGAATGCCAGCCGCAGCTGATGCGGATGAAATCCGACCTGATGCCGGTCCTGCTGGCGGTGTCGGGGGGGGGCCTTGCGGACCTTGAGATCGAGTGGCACGACCAGGCGGCGGTCTGCGTCGTCATGGCTTCGGGGGGGTATCCCGGAGAGTATGACAAGGGTTTTGAGATTCGCGGGCTCGACGCGGCGGCGGTCCTCGACCACCTTTTCGTCTTTCATGCCGGCACCGGCCTAAAGGATGGCAGGATCGTCAACCAAGGCGGCCGGGTCCTCGGCGTCACCGGACTTGGGTCGGATGTGGAAGCGGCTATTGCCAAAGCCTACCAGGGGGTGGTCGCCATCACCTGGGAAGGAGCCCATTACCGCACCGACATCGGCAAAAAGGCCCTTGGAAGATAAGGCCCACGGGTCCCACCGGACCCATATTAACGACAACCACAAGGAGTTGGCAGGTGAGCGACAAACCTACGGTCGGCATACTGATGGGGAGTGACAACGATTACGAGGTCATGGTCGAGGCGGCCCGAGCCCTCAAGGAATTCGGAGTTCCCTTCGAGATGACCGTCGCCAGTGCCCACCGCACCCCGGAGCGCACCGCAGCATATGTGCGCACCGCCAGGGAGCGCGGCTTGCGCGTGTTGATCGCCGGCGCCGGGGCGGCGGCGCATTTGGCCGGGGTCATGGCCGCTGAGACCACCTTGCCGGTGGTCGCGGTGCCGATCGATTCATCGACCCTCAAGGGACTCGACTCCTTACTGGCCACCGTCCAGATGCCGGCGGGCATTCCCGTGGCCTGCATGGCCATCGGCAAAGCCGGGGCCCGCAACGCCGGAATCTTTGCCGTCCAGATTCTGGCCGGTACCGATGCCGGCCTCGCGGCCCGTCTCGCCGCCTTCAAGGAGGAATTGGCCGCGGCCGTGGAACGAAAGGCGGAAGGGCTCAAAAAACGTCTGGCCACGGACAATTTAGTCTGAAAATTTGAGGGATTAGCCCTTGTTGTGAGGGACCAGGCTCGTGCCGGCAAGGGGCGATTTCTCTTGACACGCCGGAAGCCCTTATATTAACTTTATTGGTAATCAATGGCCGGCGGTGTGCCGCCGGTCTCCGTGTGTCAAGCCCCCAACCAAGCGGCTCCCCCCCACCTCAGGAGAAGCAATTTTGAGCGCAAAAAACCGGAGCTTCATGACCACTCTTTGGGATTTTTTCTGTTCCCTGAAGCT
>JBBQBQ010000020.1:0-22702 GCA_038317685.1 Desulfuromonadales bacterium
AAAATTTACATAGGGCGGGTTTGATGAGGGGCAGGGGCAAGCGAGTCCCGCCACATGCAACATATCCGTCATATGGTAAGGGACTGCGGTTGGAATCATCCTCTTCCATTCAACTCGCCTGAGTGTTTTCAAACGCTTCGCCAAGCCTCGCTCGAAACCGAACCAGTCCCCGGCAATGAACCGAAAACCTGTTAGGCTCAGAAGAGAATCGGAAAGGAAGGGTTGCTGATGGCCAAACCCAAGCTGACGGAACCGTGGCAACGAGTCCTGCAGGTGATGCTGCTGGTGTTGCTGGTCAACGCCGCTTACCTCTATTTTTTCCCGCCGCAACAGGAACCCGTTGCGGAGATTCCCTACAGCCGCTTCAAACAGGAACTTTCCCAGGACCGGGTGTCCAAGGTCCTGATGCAGGGGGAATCGCTGGCCGGCGACTTCCGTGCGCCGGTCGAGATCGAGGGAAAAGCCGGCGCGCCGAAAGTCAGTTATAAGAAGTTTCATACGGTCCTTCCGCCGATCGCCGATCCACAGCTGATCACTCAGCTGGAGAAGAACCAGGTGGTGGTCGAGGCCCAATCGAGCACAGATTCGAACTTCTGGAAATCGCTCCTGATTTCGGTTCTTCCCTGGGTGCTGATCCTCGGCGTCTGGTGGTTCGTGATCAAACGAATGCGCGAGCAGGGCGGGGGCGCCGGAGGGATGCTCGGCCTGTTCCGCAAATCCGGCGCCAAGCTCTTCAATAAGCAGACTTCAACGGTGACTTTCAAGGATGTGGCCGGACTCGAAGAGGCCAAACAGGAACTGGGGGAGATCGTCTCTTACTTGCGTGACCCGCGACATTTCACCCGCCTTGGCGGCAAGGTGCCGCGTGGCATTCTGCTGGTCGGCCCGCCCGGGACCGGCAAAACGCTGCTGGCCAGGGCCGTGGCCGGAGAAGCCGAGGTGCCGTTTTTCAGCATTTCGGCTTCGCAGTTCATCGAGATGTTTGTCGGTGTCGGCGCCAGCCGGGTGCGGGATTTGTTCGAAAATGCCAAGAAGAACGCCCCGGCCATCATCTTTATCGACGAACTCGACGCGGTCGGCCGCTCCCGCGGAGCCGGATTGGGGGGCGGCAATGACGAGCGTGAACAGACCCTCAACCAGTTACTCTCCGAGCTGGATGGTTTTGAACCCCACCAGGAGGTGATTGTGCTGGCGGCCACCAACCGCCCCGATGTCCTCGATCTGGCCCTGCTGCGCTCCGGGCGCTTCGACCGCCAGGTGGTGGTTGAACGCCCCGATTGGCGGGCCCGGGCGGAAATCCTCAGGGTTCATACGCGCGCGGTCAAGCTGGCCGCAGATGTCGATCTGGACGCCCTGGCGCGCGGTACGCCGGGGATGGTCGGCGCCGACCTGGAAACCCTGATCAACGAAGGGGCCCTCATTGCCGGGCGCGAACAGGCCGAGGCAATTTCCAAAGAACATCTGGAGAAAGCCAAGGACCGGCATTTGCTGGGGCTGGAGCGCAAGCTCTATCTGTCCGAAGAGGAAAAACGGCTCACCGCCGTTCATGAGGCCGGGCACGCCCTGGTGGTGCAATGCCTGCCGGGGAGTGATCCCTTGCACAAAGTGACCATTATCCCGCGCGGCCAGGCTCTGGGGGTCACCCAGCAACTTCCCGAGGATGATCGTTACCACTATCGCTTCAGCGACCTGTCCGCCCGACTCATCATCAGCCTCGGCGGGCGCGCGGCCGAACGACTGGTCTTTGGCGAGTACTCGACCGGCGCTCAGAACGATCTGAAACAGGTCACCGACCTGGCCGAGAAGATGGTCTGCCGGTGGGGTATGAGCGAAAGACTGGGGCCGGTGAGTTTCGAGCGGGGGATGGAACATCCCTTTCTCGGGCGCACCCTGGCCACGGACAAGAGTTTCAGCGAACAGACCGCCCGGGTCATCGACGAAGAGATCGAGGTCCTGGTGCGACAGGCTGAAGGGTGTGCGGCGAGAATCCTCGAAGCGAATCGACCCATCCTGGAACAACTGACCGAACGGCTGCTGGCCGAGGAAGTTCTGGAGAAGGCCGCGATGCAGGAGTTTTTTGCCGGGGTGGTGCTGCAAGGCCCCGACCCGGACTGCACCGGAACCGGAAACGGGCCAGGCGGGGGCGGGGCTGATGGCGGGGTGGGGGGCTGACAGCGGGGTGGGGGGCTGACAGCGGGTGCATCATCCGGGGCGCAACCCCAAACGGGGCCGATCGGAGGAACCTTTCAGCCGGGACGATTTCCCTGCCGGGAGGATCGCCGGGTCCGGCCATCGTCTTCGAGGGTGAGAGCGGTTGTCGGGCCTCTGTCCATGCCCCAGTTCGGATCATTGACCACCAAATCCGAGCCTTTTGACGACCCCGATGATTTGGAGCCTCTCAGGTTCCATTTCATGGACTCTTTATTTCAGGGTCTTCAGGCTTAGTCTCAGCTTTTGTATCAGGGCTTGCCTCATCTTTGGCTTCAGACTGAGGTTCCGCGTTGACGTCAACTTTCCGCTTGTCCTGCTCCGCCTTCTCCCAGTCTTGAACTGCTCGAACATCCTGGCGTCCTAGCTCCTCGTAAAGTTGATGGACTCGCTTGACCATCCCCGGGGTCAAATCGGACGGCGTCTTGACTTCAGCCTTAAGTTCGTCCATGGCTTCGGGCGTAGGCTCTGCCTTAGTCTCAGGTTTAGGCTCGTCCATAGTTTCAGCCTTCGGTTCAGTTTTGACTGCAGATTTCCGAATCTCCTGCTCCGCTTTCGCCCAGTCCTGAGCTGCTGGACCACCCTCACGGCTTCTCTCCTCGTAGAGTTCATAAGCGCGCTTGGCGATCTGTGGCTTCAACCCGGACGGGGACTCCGCCTTGGCTTCAGGTTTTGCCACCTCTTTGGCGTCAGGCTTAGCATCATCTTTCTCGTCAGGCTTAACCGCAGCTTCGTCTTCGGGTATAAACTCAGCTTTGACTTCAGGCTCAGACCCAGCTTCAGATTCAGGTTTGGTCTCGGCTTTGACGGGGTCAAAAATCCGATATGCGAGCAGTTTCACGCGGTCATTCATAATGAACCACAACAACGCATAACCCCACACGAACCCGGCCCATTTCCAGCCCAGGGGTGTCATGAACAGTCCATAGACCGCGATCAGGGTCGCCGCGATCTGCGTGCCGAGCACGGCTATCCATAAAATCTTTGCCGGGCGGATCGACCAGAATGGGCCGCGTGTGCGGGTCAGGAATATTGTCAGATGCCCGGCTACGGACAGCTTCAAATACATCAGCGTCTGGATGTGCGCACGGTCAATATGAAAGACCCGCTCACCGAGATAAAACAGCCCGAAGGCGGAGACGACCCCGATGACGCCCAGCACCGAGGATATCCCCAGCACCATGCGCATGTTCCAGGCCTCGGGCTGGTCCTTGTAATGAACGTTGTCATAGGCGATGGACAGGATCGCGCCGTCGTTGAGCAGCGCCAGCATCACGATCATCACTGCGGTTACCGGATAAAAGTTAAAAATCAGGATCGACAGTGTCATGAACAACAGCACGCGCAGGGTCTCGGCGATGCGGTAGATCGCGTAGCTGTTCATCCGCTGGAAGATTCTCCGGCTCTCCTTGATCGCGTCAATGATCACGGAAAGTCCCGGCGTCATCAGTACGATGTCCGCCGCCGCGCGCGCCGCATCGGTTGCGGCCGAAACGGCGATGCCGCAGTCCGCTTTCTTCAGCGCCGGGGCGTCATTCACCCCGTCACCCGTCATGCCGACCATGTGGCCGCGCTTTTGCAAAACATCCACAATGTGAAACTTGTGTTCGGGGAAGACCTGGGCGAAACCGTCCGCCTTCTCGATGGATTCGGATGTTTCCGTGGTCTCTTCCTTTTTCGAGTCACCAAGGCTTGAGGCTTCGAGGAGATTTGTGCCCATATCCAGCTTCTTGGCGGTTTCCTTGGCAATAGCCAGGGCGTCGCCCGTCACCATCTTGATCTTGACGCCCATCTGCCCGGCGGTCGCGATGGTCGCCTTGGCATCTTCCCGTGGCGGATCGAACAGCGGCAATACACCAAGAAACTGCCATGGCCCGTCGTCCTCGGCCCGGGCCACGCCCAACGATCGAAAGCCACGCACCGCGAATTCGTTGACTGCCTGGTCGACGACCGGCTTGACCTCACCGGCATTGCCCAACAATGCCAGGATCACCTGCGGCGCGCCCTTGGTCACCTTGAAGGTCTTTCCATCCTTGGCTTTGACGGTGGCTTCGGTACGTTTATGGACCGGGTCGAAGGGCTGGAAATGCACCACCTCATAGGCCTTCAGCGAATCCTTGTCCTTCAGGCCCCCCAGGACGGCCAGATCGATGGTGTCGTTGTTGTCGGCGCGGGAGGCCAGCGCGCCACTCAAGACCACTTGTTCGGCGGGGACCTTGTTCACGCTGAACGGATCGCCCAGTGTCAGTTTGTTCTGGGTCAGGGTTCCGGTCTTGTCCGCGCACAGCACGTCCACGCCAGCCAATTCCTCGATGGCCACCAGCTTGCTCACAATCGCTTGTTTCCCGGCCAGCAGGCGCGCGCCGACCGCCATCGTCACCGACAACACCGTCGGCATCGCCACGGGAATCGCGGCCACGGTCAGCACCAAAGCGAACTGCAAGGTGGTGAGGATCGGGTCGCCGCGTAAAATCGCGACGGTAATAATCACCGCCACCAGCGCCACCGCGAGGATGATCAGGTAATTGCCGATTTTCAAAACGGCCTTTTGAAAATGACTGACGGTGTGCGCCTCCTGCACCAGCTGCGCCGTCTTGCCGAAGTAGGTGTTGGCGCCCGTGGCATAGACCAGGGCGCCGATCTCACCCTGGCGAATGATCGAACCCGAGAACACCGCCTCGCCGGACTTGCGCGTGGCGGGCAAAGATTCTCCGGTCAGCGCCGACTGGTCCACTTCCACCGGGTCACCATCCAACAGGCGCGCATCCGCCGGCACGATGTCGCCCAGGCGCAGGCGGATCACGTCGCCCGGCACCACCTCGCGCGCCGGCGGGTTGATCCATTTCCCGTCACGTTTCACCCGGGCCTTGACCGCCAGTTTGGCCTTGAGGGCCTCAATGGCGTTGCCCGCCGTGTGTTCTTCCCAAAAGCCGACCACGGCATTGGCCAGCAGAAGGATGAGGATGATGCCGAAGTCCGGCCAATGCCGGGCTACCGCCGAAAGGATCACGGCCGCTTCGATCATCCACGGGATCGGGCCCCAAAAATAGGTGAGGAATTTCAGGAACGGGTTGGTTTTTTTTTCTTCAATCTCGTTTGCTCCATATTGGGTCAGCCGTTTCTGCGCCTCGGTCTGGCTGAGGCCGTCCGGCGACGATCCCAATTTTTTCTCCACTTCCGCCAGGGGCAGAGATTTCAGATCGTCCTTGGCAGCGGGCTTAGACTCGGGCGCCTTGGGTTGATCGGAATTGGGTTCCATAATGGCTATTCTCCCGGCTTTGCTATGCCACTGCTATCGTGCGTTGCAGCAGATCCATCGCTGCCTTGTATTCGCCGCGGCGGGCAGCCCGGTTGCAACTGGCGCGATGATACAGAGCTTGCTGTGCCGCAGTCACGTTGGCTTCCTTGCCCTGCCATAGCTCCAAAGCCGGCTGCTGGATGGCGCGGGCGAACGAAAACGCCAATGCCCACGGCAGTCGCGACTTGAACCTGACATTCATGGCATTCAAGCGGGCTGAGGCCAGTTCCGCGGATTGGCCGCCCGACAAGAACGCAATCCCCGGGACAGCTGCGGGGACGGCTCGCAGGAGACACCTCACCGTGGCGTCGGCCACTTCATCCACCGCTTCTTGCCTGGGGCAGGACGATCCCGGAAGCACCATGTTGGGCTTCAGAATCATACCTTCAAGCATCACCCGCTGTGAGTAAAGCCGGTTGAAAACCGTTCGCAGGACTTCCTCCGTGACCTCGCTGCACCGCGCCAGGCTATGATCGCCGTCCATGAGCACTTCCGGCTCGACGACGGGGACCAGTCCGGCTTCCTGGCACAATGCAGCATAACAAGCCAGTGCCTGCGCGTTGGCCTCGATGCAGCCCCGGCTGGGAATGCCATCGCCCACGGCAATCACCGCGCGCCACTTGGCAAAACGGGCGCCCATCTGAGCGTATTCAGCCAGGCGGTCGCGCAAGCCGTCCAGACCTTCGGTTATTTTCTCTCCGGGATGACCTGCCATATCCTTCGCGCCAGTGTCCACTTTGATGCCGGGAATGATTCCCGCATCGCTGATGACTTTGACAAAGGGAGTGCCATCTTGCTTCCGCTGGCGGATCGTCTCGTCATAGAGGATTGCGCCGCTGATGGACTCCCCGAGGCCGGGCGTGGTCACGAGCAACTCCCGATAGGCGCGCCGGGTCGCCTCGGTCTGAGGAATCCCCAATCCGGCAAATCGCTGGTTGCAGGTCGGAGTGCTTTCATCCATCGCCAGCAGGCCCTTGTCGCCAGAGACCAGCGCCTGTGCCGTGCTGATAAGCTCTTGGGTTTTCATTTGGGGTCACCCCACATCCAGTTACGAATCTCCGGCAGGTCCTGACCGTTTTTGTCGATGTACTGTTTGTGCTCGATGAGTTTGTCCAGAAGACGCTGCTTCAGGGCGATGCCATTGTCGCCGGTCTGGGGCAGGCGGTCGATGGTGTCCATTACCAGATGGAAGCGGTCCAGATCGTTGAGCACCGTCATGTCGAAGGGGGTGGTGATAGTCCCTTCTTCCTTGTAGCCGCGGACGTGGAGGTTGTCATGGTTGGTGCGGCGGTAGGTCAGCCGGTGGATCAACCAGGGGTAGCCATGGAAGGCGAAGATGATGTGTTTGTCCCTGGTGAAAAGCGCGTCGAAAGCCGCGTCGCTCAGGCCATGCGGATGTTCGCTTTCGGGTTGCAGCTTCATCAGGTCCACGACGTTGACCACCCGGATTTTCAGCTCGGGCAGATGCTCGCGCAGGATGGAGACGGCGGCGAGGGTTTCCAGCGTCGGCACGTCGCCGCAGCAGGCCATGACGACATCGGGCTCCCCCCCCTGGTCGTTGCTCGCCCACGGCCAAATACCGATCCCCGCGCTGCAGTGCTTGACGGCGGCGTCCATCGTCAGCCACTGGGGCGCTTGATACTTGCCGGCGATCACGACGTTGACGTAATGGCGGCTCTTCAGGCAGTGGTCCATCACCGAGAGCAGGCAGTTGGCATCCGGCGGCAGATAGACGCGCACGACCTCGGCCTTCTTGTTCACGACGTGATCGATGAAACCGGGGTCCTGATGGGTGAAGCCGTTGTGCATCTGCTGCCAGACATGCGAGGCCAACAGATAATTCAGCGACGCGATTTTCCGCCGCCACGGCAGCTCCGCAGTGACCTTCAGCCACTTGGCGTGCTGGTTGAACATCGAATCGACGATGTGGATGAACGCCTCGTAGCAGTTGAAGAGGCCATGCCGGCCGGTGAGCAGGTACCCTTCGAGCCAGCCTTCGCACTGATGCTCGCTCAGCATCTCCATGACCCGGCCATCCAGGGCGAGGAATTCATCGTTGGCCTGCGTCCGGGCGTTCCACTGGCGGTTGGTGGCCTCGAACAGGGCGTTCAGGCGGTTGGAAAGGGTTTCGTCCGGACCGAAGATACGAAAGTTACGTTGCTCAAGGTTGAGTTTGATCACATCGCGCAGGAACACGCCGAGTTCGTGGGTGTCAGCCGCGGTCACGGCCCCTGGTGACGGGACATCGACCGCGTAGTCGCGAAACTCCGGCATGACCAGGTCGCGCAGCAGCAGGCCGCCGTTGGCGTGGGGATTGGCGCCCATCCGGCGGCTTCCCTGGGGCGCCAGTTCGGCCAGTTCCGCCTTCAGGCGACCATCCTCATCGAAGAGCTCCTCCGGCCGGTAGCTTTTCAGCCACTCTTCCAACAGTTTGAGGTGCTCGGGATGGCTGGCCGGATCGGAGAGCGGCACCTGGTGAGCGCGGAAGGTCCCTTCGATTTGCAGCCCGTCGACGACTTTCGGCCCGGTCCAGCCCTTGGGCGATTTGAGCACGATCAGCGGCCAGCGGGGCCGGGTGAGGTTGCCATTCGCGCGGGCGTCGTGCTGGATGCTCTTAATCTCTTCCACCGCCCGGTCGAGGGTCGTAGCCATGGCCTGGTGCATCAACCCGGGCTCGTGCCCCTCGACGAAATACGGCGTCCAGCCGCAACCGCGCAGAAACTGCTCCAGTTCTTCAGGTTCCATGCGGGCGAAAATGGTCGGATTGGCAATCTTGTAGCCATTGAGGTGCAAAATCGGCAGCACCGCGCCGTCGCTGGCCGGGTTAAGGAACTTGTTGGAATGCCAGGCGGTAGCCAACGGTCCGGTTTCCGCTTCGCCATCGCCGATTACGCAGGCGACGACCAGCTCCGGATTGTCGAACACCGCCCCGAAGGCGTGGCTGAGTGAATAGCCCAGCTCGCCACCCTCGTGGATCGAGCCCGGGCAGTCCGGCGAGGCGTGGCTGGGAATGCCGCCGGGAAAGGAAAACTGCAGAAAGAGTTTGCGCAGCCCGGCCTCGTCCTGGCTGATCTCGGGATAGATCTCGCTGTAGGTCCCTTCCAGATAGGTGTTGGCCACAACGGCCGGGCCGCCGTGGCCGGGGCCGCAGACGTAAATCATGTCGAGGTCGTACTTTTTGATTGCCCGGTTCAGATGAACGTAGATGAAATTCTGCCCCGGTGTGGTGCCCCAGTGGCCCAGCAGCAGGTGCTTCACATCCTCCAGCTCCAGCGGCCGCCTCAGCAGCGGGTTGTCGTAGAGATAAATCTGGCCGACCGAGAGATAGTTCGCGGCGCGCCAGTAGGCGTCCATCTTGTGAAGCAGTTCAGGGGAAAGAGTTTCTGTCTCCACGGTTTAATTCTCCTCTTTTATTTAACTGGAATGCTCCTTGTGAGGCGCTTCATCGACCCAGTATCCCTGACGATTGTAATGTCGATGCAGTCCGGTCTCATAATCCCGAGTTAGAAGAGAATCCTCCGTGTATTCCGGTGATTGTTTGATGGTCTGACGAGTAAGGTTGACGAAAACCTTCGACTCCTCCCAACTAACTCGCTCGATCCATTTCGGTGAAACCGGGACTTTTTTTCCCGGCCACCAGTTCTGTGTATCGATGATCAGATAACGAATTGCCCAGGTCTCGTCATCGATGATGAAATCATCGACGTGGCCAATCTCGTCGTCTGAGGCTTGAATGTGATAGCTACTCACTTCATGAGTGCTCCGTAAATGGGGATCCCACGTTGTTTTTTCACCTTGAGCGGCTTCCCTCAATTCTTCACGATCATCCACAATGATGGGATAAGAGTAGGCCCCCCACAAGTAAGGTCCATCCCAGTACATTGGCCATCCATAATACCCGTAGTAAGCCTCCTCGAATTGTAGCGAGACAGGTTTGTCGCTGTTCAAAGATGGACTGTCTTCGATCTGCTTTTTGGTTAAATCGACAACGATGTCTTTAGAATCATTATTCACAGCAACCAGCGCATAAGGGGAAATCAGCACCTGTCTTCCCGTAAGCCAGTTCCCCGTGTCTATAACCAGATAGCGAACGGTCCAATGCCGGTCGTCGAAATAGAATTCCTTGATCTTTCCGATCATCTCCCCGTCGGTGTTTTCCAATGGATAACCCTGCAATCTTTTAGCTTTGTTTAACATATTAGTGCTCCTTTCGTTGTTTGAGTTGCGTTTGCAATAGCTGCTGTCGCCGGGCTAGCGCGCCTGATTCTACTAAAAGCCGCCGAATATAATCGCCATAGACAGCCCAAACCCAAATACAATAAACGAGAGTATTGTCATCCCTGTGAGGACGCTTTTTGAAACCATTGTTTCATCACTATCCATTGAGGACGCGGCCTTTTCTTGTGCAACGCCTGAGTGTTCACCGGGCGGGCGAGTGTCTTTCATCTTTGCAGGCGCTTCAGCGTTTACGGACTCCTCCGGTGATGGCACCGTCATCATGCCATGCTTCAGGCGACGGGATACCAACCACCAGTTCATGGGATAGGCGGTGATGAAACCGACAAGAAGCGCCATGGACATAATGAACCAGAATGCCGGCCCGGTCGGATCGCGGCTCGTCGGAACACTTTTAGTTGCGATAATCATTACCGGCACCATGCCGGCCATGAGGCAGTTCATAGACAGCAACTCCGGAAAGAACGTGCTGGTGAGCGAACGCCTGTATGAACCACCTGCCATATCCCGCATGAATAGAGCTTGGAAAATACTCCAACCAAAGGCGGAACCCAACGCATACTCCAGCGCAACATCTGTAACTTTGTTTAAATGGAACAGGCTGGCGATGACCGCGCCTGCCAGGATGCCCACCCCATCACCAGCGACACAATGCATGGTGGAGCCCAGAACCTGTCTCCACCGTACCGCAACGTAGCGTTCGTGCAGTCCGGGGAGTGGTTCGCGACAACCCAATACATACAGAAATGCCCCCAATGGGCCCGTGTAGGCGGTGAGCAATACGAACCCCCACTTGAGGACTGGTGATTCCGGTGTGGTACGAATATCAACCACCACAAACAACAGCGACAACGCTGTCAGCAGGAACCACAGAAGCATTACGCCATCAAGCATTTTCCCCTCCGCTGTTTTTGTGCCACACTGCCTGGCAGTTCACTGCACAGGGCAGGCGATGAACTCACGACTTTTACTGGACAGCTTGATAATAGTGACAACCACCAGGACCGCCGTGAGTGCGACTACCGCCCAAAGCCAAATCCTTTCGCCCGCCCAGCCACCCATCCATGCGGCAGTATGGTTCATCATTAAGCCCCCCGTTCGCATTGTTAATTCTAAATTTATTCTTCAGTGTCTCTTGTGTATTAAAACATAAACCAAGCAAGCGCATAGAGCGTGTTGTTATCGGAAGCATTCCTGCCGAATCCGTCATAGTTTGAATGAGCGCCGTTGAACTTGTTATAGATTATGTACTGAAGAGAAATCTTGGTCTGTTCCCATGGCAGGTAATCCGCCTCAAGAATAAAACCGTTACTGTTGGGACTGCCCGTTCTACTTCCATCGCCCGGGTTAGAGGAATAGAGCAGCGGGTCTGTTTTCCCTGTCGTGGAAAAATAGCCTGCCGATCCACCAATATCGCCCATATGGCTCCTGTAGTAATAATTCAGGTTCATTCTGAATGTATTCAGGAAGTCAGAGTGGTTTGCCGTATTCCCGGCGAGAAAGCTTGCCTTCCAGTCCTGGTCCTCATGAATCCATGTGGCGTGCGCCGTAATAATATGCTTCCCCGCTTTGGCCTTATGTTCGTTGTCCATTTGCGTATGCTCTTGCATCTGTTCCGGTTCAATAGTCCCCATGAACTGATATTGAGCGTCAAAAGCGATGTCTGTAAAGCGGTCTGTCGGGCCGCTTGTATTACCGGCGGGAAAGATATCAGCCTGCATGCCATACGTGCCTATGGTAAAGAAGTGGTTTTTCCACCGTTGTTCCAATGCCAGACGCCAGTAAGGGACTGCACCGTCCACTACCTGATCAGTAGTGGTACCTGCACCCAATGGTTGGGTAATGCCGTTCCTGGCCGTGCGGTAGACAGTCCCTTCCAGATAAATCAAATTGTTCCAGAAGACATAGGCACCGATGCCGCCTACTTGCTGGTCTAAAGCCCCGTCGATTATCGTACCAGCGGCGGGAGTTGAGGCAACGCCTGACGAAGCAGAAGGCAATCTCCACGCTGGAGTGGAATTCCAGACATCTTGCGCTGTCGGACTATTATTGAGCGTAAGCCCGTAAATCAGGTTTTTGTCCCCGACGATGGTGTTATTTGAATAACGTATGTCTGTTATGTCCAGGAAAACCTTGTTGCTGACGCCATCGTAGGTGCCCTGCACAAAAGCGCCTACATTATCGTAAATTCGGCCTCCGTAAAATAAGCTCAACTGCTGCGGCAGATTTATTCTATCGGTAGCCCTGTTGGTGGAGTCAAAAGGAGCAACCCCGGAAGTCAGTCCCTTAGCGTCCGTATAAGTTATCTGCGCCATACCCGCCAACGGAGGAGGGAATTCATATGGCTTGCCGCTTTTGCTCAGCACATAACCGCCAAGTTTGAAGATCCGTCCAAAGGGCGTCAACTCCGGGAATATGGTATGACATTCATTACACTGCATACCTGTTTGCCTGGCAAAACTCGGTACTGCCTGGGCAGTGTTTAACGGCAAAAGTTGCAATAACCCGACCACTATGAGAAGAAAGAATACTTTTCCAAGTTTGTTCCTGATCATTTTTCATCCCTCCCTCGATCATTGTTCTGAGTTGCTTTTTTGAAAGTGTGAGACAGATACTCGATAATGGCCTTTATATCAGCGGGCGTCAGGTCAAATGCCGGCATCATCTCCTTGCCTTGTTTGATTGTGTCTTCAATTTTTACCTCAGCATTGCCCTGCCAAAACTTGGAATCGGTGAAGTCAACAGGGTGCCCCAGTAGAGGTTCAGCCGCCGGTCCTTTCCCGTCTCCTCTCATTCCATGGCAAAACTGGCATTTGTCCGTGTAAAGTGTTTTTCCTTTGTCGTTTTCGTTCCCCGCATCGCCTTTGGCTTGAAAAGGTGTTATCCCGATGAATATTGATACCGCCGTACACATAAGTATTTTCTTCATGAAATTATCCTCCCCTTTTTGACGTATGGACTTTTTAGATCTTTTCAGAGACTTACTCGTATATGGCGCGAAAACCGTCGAAAAGATTTTCCCAGGGCGTGATATGAACATTCGCCGTCCTGGTCAGCACCCCGTCGAGATCGAACGGGAGCGCCCGGAGTCTCGCGGGGAGAGTGTGATGACGATTTTCATCAGTTCCGCAGCTCTTTTCTCCACAAGCCTCTTTTTTTATCTTTCTGACAATATTCTTTCAGCCATTCTTGTTGTTCTCATGATCATGTTTCCTGTTACGTGCAAGACCCTTGTGGAAGAACCCGTGGGGATCATAAATGGGCAATGGTCGTTTGCATAAGTATGAGGCTTCGCTCTTTTTTCAAAAGCAACTATTGCTTCCGAGAGCCGCTGGGGCAAAGCCTCTATGATACTAGCTAGTTATGCCTTTCCATTCCGGACATCCTTTTTTGAATCTCCGCCATTCTATTCTGCATTTTCTTCATCTCTTTAGCTGAGACCTTACCTTTACCCATTGCCTTCGACATTTCCATCATCTGATGCGACATATCTTTCATGACGCCAGACATCGTCTTCATGTTGCCTGCAGGCATGTCTTTCATCACGCCGGACATCTTGCCCATCGTCTCGGACATCTGATTCGACATACCCGTCATGTCGCCCATCATCTGGTCGTGTTCCATCATCCCGCCGTGTTTCGTCATTTGACCGTGCTCCATCATCTGGCCTTGCTGCGTACCGCCTTTCTGGTCTTCCATCATACCTCCGCCCGTCTGGGCAAATGCAAATGAACTGCCGAGAAGGAAAACGATAAGGCTGATTCCAATTGCTAGCTTCTTCATGTAAAACCTCCTTGGTTGCATAAGTTAATTTCAAATATCTTCCGAGAAACCCTTCACACACCCTTTTTCGTCATATCATAGACATCCCCCCTTTTTTCGCAATAAAGATTCATTTCACCCCATGGTCCGAATCCTTTTTTCCACTGGCCATGCCCAGACCGAGAACTCGACAGAGCGTTTTCGCGATCATCCATTCTTCATCCGTATGAATAACGCGGACTGTGACCCGGCTGGCATCAGAGGAAATCAGACCGGCTCTGGCAGCGTTTTCCTTCTTTTCGAGTTCGATGCCCAGAAATCCCAGTCCTTCGCAGATCCGGGCGCGTACCTTGGGCGCATTCTCCCCGATGCCGCCGGCGAACACCAGCGTGTCCAGTCCGCCCAGCGCCGCCGCGAACGCACCGATCCATTTCTTCACCTGGTAACAAAACAATGCGACCGCCTCTGCCGCACGTATGTCTTCGTTTTCGCGTTGGAGCAGCTCACCCATGTCGGAACTGGTCTCCGACAAGCCGAGCAGCCCGGACTGAAAATTGACCATTTCGTTGAATTGCTTTGCGTTCATTTTTTCAGTCCGCGCCAAATACCAAACCAGCCCAGGATCGAGATCACCCGAGCGGGTGCCCATCGGCACCCCTGAAGTCGGCGTAAAGCCCATGGAGGTATCCACGGGTTTCCCGTCGTGCACCGCCGCCAGGCTCGCCCCGTTACCCAGGTGGGCGAGGATGACCCGGCCCCGAGCCGTTTCCAGTCCCGCCAAACGCGCCAGTTCTTCCATCAGGAATGCGTACGACAGACCATGAAACCCATAGCGGTGAACTCCCTTTGCATCGTACCGGCGCGGGATCGGCAAGAGACGCGCCACGCGCGGCATGTCTCGATGGAACGCGGTGTCGAAACACGCCACTTGAGGCAGATCGGGAAACCGATGATGAAACGCTTCGGTCAACAGGATCTCCTCCGGTAGATGCTGCGGATCGAACGCTTCGAGCTGATGTAACTCTTCGACCATCTCCGGTGTGATCCGTTGCGGTTCGCTGTACTTCGGCCCGCCATGGACCACGCGATGCCCTACTGCGGTCAACTCGCCGCGTCCGATCTGTTCCACAACCCAATCCATCAACACTCCGACCGCCGCCGTGTGGTCCGGCGCAATTATCGGCCGCGAGAAGTTATCGGCCTTGTGCAAGCCTTTCACCGCAAAGTTGGGCGCCGGCATTCCAATCCGCTCGATCCCGCCCTCAAGAACCCGCCGCAAGGATGATTCTACCTTGAACAACGCGAACTTGATGCTCGACGAGCCGCCGTTGATCGTCAGGATGCGTGGGTTAGCTGGTCTCAAGGATAACTCCTTCGTCATTCTGCAATCCGAACGCCGCCAGTTTGGCGCAAGTGGATGGGTAACCCGTGTGACAAATGCTGCGGATGCCCAAACTTTCCGCGACTTGAACAAACAACGGCTGGTCATCAATAAACACGACTTGTTCGGGTGATACCTGGGCGATATCCAATGCCAGTTGAAAAATTTCCGCGTCGGGCTTGCGCATGTGGATAAAGCAGGAAGAAATAAAAAAATCTACAAATTCACCCAGCTTGAAAGTTTGAATCCGATAGGTATTCAGTTCGCGCGCTTCGTTGCTGACCACGGCGATTTTCAATCCATAGCGTGATTTGAGTCGGCGCGCCAATTCAATCATCTCGGGATGGGGTTGCGACTGTGCGAACAGGAAGCGCCGAAATTCAGCCAAGGTGAAAGGTCGCCTTTTGTAGAAGACCACCAGATTTAAATATTCTTCCAGGGTGAGTTTTCCATCCTCAAAGGTTTCAAAAAGCAAGTGGTGGCGGTTCTCCTGTTCCGTTAATTCCAGCTTGAATTTCCGCGCGGCCCGTTTGCGGGCATGATGGTCCCAGCCATCGGTCAGCAAAACGTTGCCGATGTCCAGAAACAAGGTTGTGATTGAACTGCCCTTTTTCATTCAAGCTCCCGCAAATCGATTCTTATCCATCCTGGGAAAAAATGACCACCGTGTAGGGCCCGATGCTGATTTTGCCGGAGCAGGGCAGCCCGGCGGTTCCTTGCCCCTGCGCATCTACATCAGGAGTGGCATGATTGGCAAAATCCCGGCCGTAATTATGGGAGTCGCTGTTAAACCGCGTTTTCCACAGTCCGTCCCGCGGAAATCCGATGACATAATCATCGCGGATTTGATTCGTCATATTCACCACCACAACGACGCTGTCTTTCGGTCCCTGTTTGTCCCAGCGATGGAAGGCGATGATCTTGGCCCCCTCGTCGAAATGATAGAGATGGAGGTTTTGCCCACACAACCCTCGCGTCACACCCGACAGATTGCGCCGCAGGGCGATCAGGTCCCGGTACATTCCGAGAATACCGTGTTCGTCCTTTGCTCGGGACCAGTCGATCGGGACCTTATCCTGGAACCAGCGATCTTCCAGCAGCTCCTGCCCTTCAAAGATCATCGGGATGCCTGGCGAGGTAAGAACCAGAGCACCACCCAACGTAGAGCGTTTCCTGGAAAACCAGCTACCTACGTTTCCCGGCCAGATCTGCTCCGGCACCCGTTCCCGGCCATTAGCAATCTCGTCGTGCGACTCCGTATAAATGACCCGCCTGAAAGCGTCTGAATCGTAGCGATGTTCAATCGCTCTGCTGACTGCTCCCAGATCGCGGGAGGCATCATCGCGAGCAATAACGGCCCGGCGAACGGAGTGAACGAATTCGGCGTCCCATTGGGCATTGAAGCCCGCGCCGCCGGCTCCCACGTCTTTGGTGACCCAGGCGTTCTTGTGCATCCCTTCGGCGACGCAGATCTTGCCGGGGAATTGTTGCTGGATCTCCCCATTGATCCACTGCATCAAACTCCAGCCGTCGGGGATGTCATTCGCCGGATTGTCGCCATTACCATCGATGCTTTTGATATAGGTGATCATGTCCCAGCGCAGACCGTCGGCATGGTATTCTTCAAACCACATCATGGCGTTATCGCGAATATATTTCCGCACTTCGCCCCGACCGTAATCGGGACGCGTCTCGCCCCAGGGTGTTTGCGAACGGCGATCATTGTAAAAGTAAATTCCCCCTTTCTCGTTTTCGCTCCAACCGTCAAATTGCCACAGATCAAGATTGCCCGGGCCAAAGTGGTTGTAAACGACATCAACGATGATAGCGATACCGTGCTCGTGGGCCGCTTTGACAAATCGCTTGAAGGCATCCGGTCCACCATAAATGCCTTCAATAGCAAAGGGATGAGCCGGATTATACCCCCACGAAAAATCGCCTGAAAACTCCATGACCGGCATCACTTCGATGGCATTGATACCCAGTTTATTGAGGTACGATAATTTTTCAATGGCACTGTCAAACGTGCCCGGATGCCCCATTTCTTTGACATTAAAGGTTCCGATGTGCATCTCGTAGATGACAAGATCATTCCACGTGGCCATTTTAAAGTTCTTGTTACCCCAATCAAAGGATTTGGGATCATAGATAATTCCGTTGCCGGTTGAGCTCGTCACTTTTCTTGCGTATGGGTCAATCCGGGAGAGGGGAGGGAGCTTCCAATCAACAGGAGTGTGGATCATATATCGGTACTCTTCTCCAGCTTTTACTCCCGGAACGTTAGTCGACCAGTAACCGTTCTGCTCGCTGGCGAGAGGTGTGGAAGTTTCATTCCAGCCATTGAAGGTTCCGGTCGCATAAACTTTTTCGGCGTGCGGCGCCCAGACCCGAAAGGTCACACCCTTTGCGGCGGGTATGGCTCCCAGGCCCGAAGGTTTAGTCGCCGTGTTGGATTTTTTTGCCATACTCTCCTCCTCATTTTGTTAAAGCATGCCGCGATTTAAGTTGAAATCAATGCCGACTTCTGATTCACCGCTGCCACAGGATGTGGGCGTCTTCCAGTGGGATCGCAACGCCGTCGCGGTGCGGGATCACCCGCGCCGTATAGTCCGTCGCCGGGCGGGCTGCAGACACCGCAGCGTTGTAAACAAAGACCCCTGCCGCGTCCGCAGGCCGGCGAACCGGCCTCATCTCCTGCCGCACCGGACCGCTGTCGCCAACGCCGTTGGCATAAAGCTCGACTCGCACCGCCTTCGGGTCGAGGTCATTGAGCGCGACCTGAATCTCGAACAGATGCTGCTTCCCCTTGGCCCTGAGCTTCAATTCGCCGAAGCGCAGCGCTCCCCATTTGCGTTCCAGATCCTGTCGCCAATCGATCACCTGTCTCCCCGTGGCGCCTTGATCGGCAGCGCGCGCACGGAAGGCTTTGGCAGCCGGAAGGTAGTGTTGCTCAGTGTATTCGCGCACCGCGCGGTTGGCTGAGAAGCGGGGGGTCAGACTCGCCATGCTTTCACGCATCCGCGCCACCCAGGCGGTCGGGATGCCCTTCTTGTCACGAGTATAGAACTCCGGGATCACCTGGCGTTCGAGCAGGTCGTAAAGCGTCTCGGCATCGGCAGCATCCCAGGCCGGATCTTCGCCATGTTCCTGGCCGTCTCCCAACGCCCAGCCCACTTCAGGGGTGTAAGCTTCAGCCCACCATCCGTCCAACTCCGACAGATTGAGGCCGCCATTGACCAGCACCTTCATGCCGCTGGTTCCGCAGGCCTCCCAAGGCCGACGCGGCGTGTTGATCCAGACATCTACCCCTTGTACCAGGTGTTCGGTCAAAAGCATTTCGTAGTCGCTGAGGAAGATCACATGATGGCGCGCCTCGGGTTGTCGGATGAAGTGGGTCCATGCCTGAATCAAAGCCTGTCCCGACTGGTCCGCCGGATGGGCCTTGCCGGCAATGATGAGCTGCACCGGACGCTCCGGATCGGTTAACAGGCGCAGCAGTCGCTCCGGATCGTGCAGCAGCAGGTTCGGCCTTTTGTAGGTCGCGAAACGGCGGGCAAAGCCGAGCGTCAAGGTGTTGGGATCAAAGAGGCGTTTCGCCCTGTCAACCTCCTCGGGTGATGCGCCTGAAGCAGCCAGTTGCCGGGACAATCGTTGGCGCGCGTATTCAACCAGAGAGGTGCCTGCGGAAGTGCGAAATTTCCAGAGCCTGGCGTCGGAGATGCGGCGAATGTCCTTTTTCAGGGTTTCCGTTGTCCCCATCCAGCGGTCTTTGCCACAGGCTTTCGTCCAAAGCTCGTCGGCCGGCGCCGAATCCCAGCTCGGCATGTGAACTCCGTTGGTCACGTGTCCGACCGGCACTTCGTCCGGCGGCCAGTGAGGAAAGAGAGACCCAAAGAGCTGCCGGCTCACCTTTCCGTGCAAACGGCTCACGCCGTTGACCGCCCCGCTTCCGCGGATCGCCAGATAAGCCATATTGAAGCTTTCCGACGCGTCGTTGGGGTCCCGGCGGCCGAGGCTCAGCAGCTCGTGGAGGGTGATAGCGAGTTTCTGCTCGGCATAACCGCCGAGGTACTGCTCGATGAGGGCCGGAGCAAAACGGTCAAAACCCGCAGCCACCGCGGTGTGGGTGGTGAAGAGATTGCCCGCTCGAGTGACAGACAGTGCGGTTTCGAAGGGCTGCCCTGTCTCATTCATGAAACTGTGGGCCCGTTCCAAAATGGCGAAAGCCGCATGTCCTTCATTCAGGTGACAGACTTCCGGCTGGATGCCGAGCGCGCGGAGCAAGCGCCAGCCGCCGATCCCAAGCATCAGCTCCTGTTTCAGCCGCAGTTCCGGCCCGCCCCCGTAAAGCTCACTGGTAATGCCACGGTGAGCCGGAATGTTCGCAGGGTCGTTGCTGTCGAGCAGGTAGAGGTGCACCCGGCCGACCTGCACCTGCCAAGCGCGCAGCCAGACCGGGTAACCGGGCAAGTCGAGCTTCAGCCGCAGCCACTCCCCGTTTTCCCCGCGCAAAGGTGTGATGGGCAGTTGACCGGGATCGTTGTAAGGGAAAAGGGCCTGTTGCGCGCCGTCCTGGTCGAGCACCTGACGAAAATAGCCTTGTTGGTAGAGCAGCCCCACGCCGACCACCGGTACGCCCAGATCACTGGCCGTTTTGAGCTGATCGCCGGCCACATTGCCCAGTCCGCCGGAGTAGATGGGCAGAGCTTCACTCAACATGAATTCCATGCTGAAATACGCGACACGGGTCAGGGGAGACTTCGCATGCTCTTGCTGAAACCACGCAGGGGCTTTGGCCGCCTGACGCCTGGCTTGCACGAGGTGATCGATGCTTTTGCGGAAAAGGGGCCCGGCTGACACCCGCCGGAGTTTGTCCCGGGAAACCGTTTGCAGGATGGCCCAGGGATTGTGCGTAAGCTCCCAAAGGTCGGGATCGAGCTGTTGCCAAACTTCGTCTGCGACATGACTCCACGACCAGCGCAGGTCCAGGGCAAGCTCGGCGAGGGAATCGAAGCCCGCGACGTTTACCGGCAAGGTGCTGTAGATCGGCTGATTGACAGATGAGAGTTTATCCATAGGTTCTCCAGCATAATGGGTCCTGAAGGAATACCCCGGCTGCTGCCGTAGCGCGGCGTGCATGAGCGTTCATGCAAATGCCGATACCGATGCAGTCTCGCCACTAGTGAGGAAGCTCTGAATCCGGTGCGCCGCGAAACGTCCAGTAAAGGAACAGAAGCGATGGCACGAGGATGATGATGCCGATCGCCAGCACCGATAAATAGGCACGGAGGGTGGCGGTCGGCGCCGCCGCCGCAGCCAGGGTCAGCTGCCCGACGAGGAGGTCCGGATACATGGCGGCCGCGAAACCGGTCATTGCCAGGGTGACGGTGCCTGCCGCAGCGATCTGTGCGGGCAGAAACCGGCATCTCCAGAGAAGTACCTGGGTCGAGATGCCTGCGAGTACGGCCAGAACGACAAAAAATGCTGCCCACGAGGCAAGGAGCCGGCCGGCAAAGAGGGGAGCATCAACCATGGCAACGGGAATCTCTGCTGCGGTCAGGATACCGAGAACCAAGCCGGCGATTATCCCCCGTTGTCTGAAATCCCCCCGCAACTCTCCGTCGCTGCGCACCGTCATGTAGATCGGCGCCAGGTACGCGCAGATGCCCATTCCCACCGCTCCCCCCACGAGAGTGAACGGGCTGAACCAGATCCAGGGTTCAACCTGGACCAGACCATTCATGAAGACGATTTTACCGCTGGCGGCTGCGGTCACCGCCATCCCGAAAGCAAAGGGAGTCAACATGCTTGATGCCGCGAATATGCTCGCCATAAAAGAAACGGGTCGCCCCGTCTGTCTGCCGAAGTGGCGGAAGGCGAAGGCTGCTCCGCGGAAGTTGATACCGATCAGGGCGATCACCAGTGGGACCATCAGAACGGTAAAAAGGGCTGCAAACCCCTCCGGAAAAGCGGTGAAGAGGGTGACCACCACGAAGATAAGCCAGACGTGATTCGTCTCCCAGACCGGTCCGATGGCATTGAACAGCTGGTCCCGCTGTTCCGGTGTCCGAGGGCCGGAGGCCAGGGCGGTCCAGATGCCGCCGCCGAAATCCGCACCACCGAAAACCGCATACATGACCAAACCGAGATAAACGGCCCCGGCAGCCAGGTTCTCAAGAGTCCACATGCCGGTCCTCCTGCCTCGATGGTATCTGTGTTCCCGCCGAGGCCGGCCGGAACAGCAGTCTCAAGAGCCCGGCGGTGAGCACCAGATAGACGACGAGGAAGGTGAAGAGCACCAGACCAATGCCGGTCTGCGTCGTCACCCCTTCCGCCACGCGCATGTGACCGTGGACAATCCATGGCTGGCGGCCGAATTCGGTCACGAGCCAGCCGCTTTCCAGGGCGATCATTCCGAACGGGGAGGCAACCAGGACCGCCCGCAGCGGCCATCTGCCCATGGGTGCACTCCGTCGCCGCCAGCGCAGCCACCAGAACCAGACCGCTGCTGCGAGCATGATGAAGAAAGACCCGACCATCAGGTCGAAAAAGGGGTGGACCAGTCGCGGGTCGGGGGTCGTGCCGGGCGGCAAGGCATCGAGCCCCTCGACGAGGGCATCCGGATCACGATAGGCAAGTAAACTCAGGAACCTGGGAATTTCAATCCCGTAGAGGACTCGGCCGGAAGCAGGGTCAGGCCAGCCGCCGATGACGAGCGGCGCACCCCTGGTCGAGGTGAAGAGGGATTCCATCGCCGCCAGCTTCGGTTTTTGCTGAACCGCGAGGGTCATGGCCGCCCAGTCGCCCGAGACCAGCATGAGGGGGAGGGATATGGAGGCAACTGTCATGGCGAGCGTCAGGGCACGCTGATGGTGTTCCCGGGCGGGTCCACGCAACAGTGCCGCCGCGTACACGCCGGCCACTGCAAAACCGGTGGCAGCATACGCCGCGAGCGTCCCGTGCACGGCCTCGTGGGCCCATGCCGGGTTGACAAAGGCCTGCCAGGGGTGAACGTCGGCGAGAACCCCGTTGACGAGATGGAACCCCGTGGGGGTATTCATCCAGGCGTTGGCGCTGATGACGAATACCGCCGAGGTGGCGGAAGAAAGGGTGAGGACGATGGTGCAGAAAAACAGCATCCTGCGGGAGAGCCGGCGCTCGCCGTAGAAATAGAGAGCCAGGAAGATCGCCTCGGTAAAGAAAGCAAACCCCTCCATCGAAAAGGCGAGACCGATGAGGGGACCGCTGAACGCCATGAAGCGAGGCCACAGAAGCCCCAACTCAAAGGAAATGATGGTCCCGGATACCGCACCGATGGCGAACAGAATAGCGGCAGGACGAATCCAGCGCCGGGCCAGCTGGTGGTAGGACTCGTCCCCGGTTCGAAGCGACCGCCATTCGGCAATCATCAGCATGAACGGCAGTCCGATTCCGATGGTCGAGTAAATGATGTGGAACCCAAGCGAAATGCCCATCAGGGCGCGTGCCGAGAGAAGGTCTGCCATCAACCTTCCCCCAGCGCCTTCGCAAAAGCTTCGTCGACAACCGCCCGGGCTTCCTCCAGAATGCTGTGCAGGTGTTCCTGATCCCGGAAGCTCTCAGCATATATTTTGTAAATGTCCTCCGTTCCCGATGGCCGCGCCGCGAACCAGCCGCTATCGGCCACCACCTTCAACCCTCCGATTGGAACGCCGTTCCCCGGGGCCCGGGTAAGGATGGCCCGGATTGGTTCCCCGGCCAATTTGGTCAAGTGAACCTGCTCTCCCGAGAGGCTCTTCAACACCCCTTTTTGGGCCGGAGTTGCGGGCGCCTCGGCC
>JBBQBQ010000021.1:0-22598 GCA_038317685.1 Desulfuromonadales bacterium
GGACTCGAACCCGCGACCTCCGGCGTGACAGGCCGGCGTTGTAACCGACTCTACTACAGCCCCAGAATCAATCCTAAACGTGTCTGTGTTTGCGAGAAATAACTGACAACAGCTTATTTGGTGGGCGAAACAGGGATCGAACCTGTGACCCTCGGCTTGTAAGGCCGATGCTCTCCCAGCTGAGCTATTCGCCCCTTTCGGTGGCATCGGAAAATGGCGGGGCTGACGGGACTCGAACCCGCGACCTCCGGCGTGACAGGCCGGCGTTGTAACCGACTCTACTACAGCCCCGTTTCAGACAGAAAATAGGAGACGAAAAATAGTCGGCAAGAGGCACCGGGGGCGGCTATTTTTCCGTTTCCTATTTCCCAATTGGCTTCCGCTGGTAGCAGACAGCGGATATGTGCTTAGTTTACGGCGTCCTTAAGGGCCTTGCCGGCCTTGAATTTGGGGGTTGTTGCAGCAGGGATGTTGATCTTGGCGCCCGTCTGGGGATTCTTTCCAGTCCGCGCGGCCCGGGCGCTGACACTGAAGGTGCCGAATCCGACCAAGGCGACTTTTTCTCCGGCCTTGAGCGCTTCCGTTACCGCGTCGGCAAACCCTTTCAGAGCCTTTTCAGCGTCCGTTTTGCTCAGCCCAGCCTTCTCCGCCATCGCATTAACCAGATCAGCTTTCGTCACAACATACCTCCACATATTAAGGGATTTATTAAAGTAAAACCCTGCCGAAATCGCGATACTTATATCAGAGTTCGAAAAAAGGTGTCAAGAGAATATTTACCGAGCCAGCCTAATGATGAAGCGGTTCTTCGGCCCCTGGACGGCATTCGGACCCAGGCGGAAGAGGAGGCAGTGGCATGGGAACGAGCAGTGCTTCCTCCAGGACTTCGTCCATATGGGCCACAGGGATAACCAGGAGTGACTTAAGAATCGTCGGAGAGACTTCCTCGAGATTCTTTTCGTTTTCTTGAGGAATCAGTACGCGAGTTATACCTGCCCGTTTGGCGGCCAGAAGCTTCTCCTTGAGACCACCGATCGGCAGCACCCGCCCCCGCAGAGTAATCTCGCCGGTCATCGCCAAGTTGCGATCGACGTTCCTTCCGGTCAAAGCCGAAGCGAGTGCGGTAGCCATGGTAATCCCGGCAGAAGGACCATCCTTGGGGATGGCGCCTTCCGGTACATGGATATGAACATCGACTTTCTGATAAAAATCCCGATCCAGGTCCAGTTCCTGCCAACGGGACCGGATATAACTGAACGCAGCCTGGGCAGATTCCCGCATCACCTCACCCAACTTACCGGTAATGGTCAGCTTCCCTTGCCCTGGGAGAATCGCCGTCTCAATCGTCAGCAATTCACCGCCAACCTCGGTCCACGCCAATCCGGTCGCCAGACCGACCCGGTTCTCTTCTTCCCGCATCCCGTAGCTGAAGCGCGGGACTCCCAAGTATTTCTTTACCTGGAGCGGAGCCACGTTAAAGCGGCGATCCTTATCCTGGGACTTGACAACTTCACGGGCAATTTTTCGACAAATTCCGGCGAGTTCCCGCTCCAGACCACGCACCCCGGCTTCCCGCGTATAGCGACGAATTATTTCATATAGGGCGGTTTCGGCAAAATGCACCTGTCCGGTCGCCAAACCATGAGACTCCAATTGTTTGGGAAGCAGGTAGCGCCTGGCGATATTGAGTTTTTCCTCCTCCGTATAACCCTCGATCCGGATGATCTCCATCCGGTCCTGAAGTGGCCGGGGGATGGAAAAGAGAGTATTGGCCGTGGCAATGAACATGACACTGGAAAGATCATACTCAACGTCGAGGAAATGATCACCGAATGTGGAGTTTTGTTCCGGGTCAAGAACCTCCAGAAGGGCCGAAGAAGGGTCCCCGCGGAAATCCGTACTCATCTTATCGATTTCGTCCAGCAAAAAGACCGGGTTTTTCACCCCGATTTTTCTCAGGTTCTGAATGATTTTCCCCGGCATGGCTCCGATATAAGTGCGTCGGTGGCCCCTGATTTCAGCCTCGTCGCGCACCCCGCCCAAGGACACCCTTACAAACTTCCGGCCCAGCGCCCGGGCCACGGAACGTCCCAGAGAGGTCTTGCCTACCCCGGGAGGACCAACCAGGCACAGGATAGGCCCTTTGATCTTGCGGACCAGAGCCTGGACCGCCAGATATTCGACAATCCGTTCCTTGACCCGGTCCAGACCGTAATGATCCTCTTCCAATACCTGCTCGGCAAATGTCAAATCGAGACGATCCCGGGTTTTCTTCCGCCAAGGAAGAGAGACCAGCCAGTCGATATAGTTGCGAACCACCGTGGCTTCAGCCGACATGGGCGACATCAGCTTAAGCTTGCGCAGTTCACTGCCGGCCTTTTCGGTGGCCTCGCGAGACATGCGCTGGCGGCCGATCTTCTCTTCGAGCTCGCGGATTTCCTGCTTGAATTCGTCTTTGTCTCCCAGCTCCTTCTGAATCGCCCGCATCTGTTCGTTGAGATAGTATTCCTTCTGGCTCCGCTCCATCTGGCTCTTCACCCGGTTGCGGATTTTCTTTTCAATCTGTAAAATTTCCACCTCCCGCTCCAGGAGCGCCAACAGGCTCTCTAGACGGGTTTGAGGATCAATCTGCTCGAGGATTTCCTGCTTGTCGGCAATGCCTACGGAAAGTTGGGCGATCACCGTGTCGGCGAGCCGCCCCGGCTCGGCCATGCCGGCCACCGACGCGGACATCTCGGGAGGGATCTTCTTGCTTAGGTTTATGTACCTCTCGAAAGCGTCCCGCACACTGCGTAGCAGGGCCTCCAACTCCGGTGAGGAAACGGGCAGATCGTCCACCAACTCTGCGCTGACGAAGGAGCCGGCCTCACCACTGCTGAGACTGATGATCCGGGCTCGCTGCTTTCCTTCGATCAGGACTTTGACAGTACCATCGGGAAGTTTGAGCAGCTGGATGATCTGCCCGAGAGTACCGAAATGGTAGATATCCTCGGCTTCCGGCTCATCAGTGCGGGGGTCCAGTTGGGTCGCGAGAAAGATTAGTTGCTGCTTCTCGCTGGCCCACTCGAGTGCTTGAATGGAGCGGGGCCGACCGACGAAGAGCGGTGTAACCATGTGGGGGAAGATGACAATGTCGCGCAACGGCAACAAGGGATAGAGAGGAGCTTGGTCCTTTTCCTCCAAGGCGGCGCCGGTATTTTCGGTCATGGCAGAATGGCCTTTCTTCAGCGTCCAGAAGGTCCGGGGTTACGCCGATTCGGCACACTCGTACAACACGATCGGTCGGGCATTGCCGATGATGACTTCTTCGCTGACCACCACTTCCTTGACCCGATCCTGAGACGGGATGTCGTACATGACGTCGAGCATGGCGTTTTCCAGAACGGAGCGCAGTCCCCGGGCGCCGGTCTGGCGTTTGAGGGCTTCTTTGGCAATGGCCACCAGAGCACCGTCGGTGAACCGGAGGTGCACCTTCTCCAGTTCAAAGAGTTTCTGGTACTGTTTGACCAGAGCATTCTTCGGTTCTTTGAGAATTTGAATAAGGGATTCCTCATCCAGTTCACTGAGGGTTGCCACCACCGGAAGCCGACCGATGAATTCGGGGATGAGCCCGTACTTGAGAAGGTCGACCGGTTCCACCTGGGTCAACACCTCTCCAAGTTTTTGGTCACGGTGCTTGCGGACCTCGGCACCAAACCCCATCCCCTTGGCTCCGGTGCGATGACCGATGATCGTCTCCAGACCGGAAAAAGCCCCACCGCAAATGAAAAGAATGTTGGTGGTGTCCACCTTGAGAAATTCCTGCTGCGGATGCTTGCGTCCCCCTTTGGGCGGAACGCTGGCCATCGTTCCCTCAATGATCTTGAGAAGGGCCTGTTGTACCCCCTCCCCCGAGACATCCCTGGTAATCGAAGGGGAGTCGGATTTGCGGGCGATCTTGTCGACCTCATCAATGTAGATGATCCCCTTCTGAGCCCGCTCCAAATCATAGTCGGCGGCCTGGAGAAGATTGAGAATAATGTTCTCCACGTCCTCTCCGACGTACCCGGCCTCGGTCAGATTGGTAGCATCCGCAATGGCGAAGGGCACATTGAGAACCCTGGCAAGAGTCTGCGCCAGCAAGGTTTTTCCACTCCCAGTCGGCCCGAGCAGCAGAATGTTGCTTTTCTGCACCTCGACGTCCCCGGTCCGTCCCACACTCTCCACGCGCTTGTAGTGGTTGTAGACGGCTACCGCCAGGACCTTTTTGGCCCGTTCCTGACCGATGACGTACTCGTCGAGGGTCTCCTTGATCTCGGCCGGCTTCGGAAGACGTCCGATGCCAACCAGGGACGACTCCTCGAGTTTGGCTTCCTCGGCGATGATGTCCTTGCACAACTCTATGCACTCGTCGCAGATATAGACCGCGGGGCCGGCGATCAGCTTCTTGACCTCATCCTGAGCCTTGCCGCAAAACGAGCAGGTCAGATGGCCGGAATTTTCATCTTTTGGGCTCACGAAAGTGCCTCCGCTTCGGCAAGTCTCAATTCTTGCTTCTCACTATATCGTCGACAATACCATATTTTCTGGCGGCCTCGCTACCCATGAAGAAATCCCGCTCAGTATCCGCGGCAATCCGTTCCATGCTCTGTTCGGTATGGCGGGCCAGAATTTCATTGAGGGTATCGCGCATGCGCAGAATCTCCTGGGCATGGATATTGATATCGGTCGCCTGCCCCTGAAAGCCTCCCAGCGGTTGATGAATCATAATCCGGGCATTGGGCAGGGTAAAGCGTTTCCCCTTGGCCCCCGAGGCCAGCAGCACCGCCCCCATACTCGCCGCCTGTCCGACACAGATCGTCGAAACCGGGGATTTGAGGTACTGGATGGTGTCGTAGATCGCCATCCCTGCGGTGACGACTCCGCCCGGCGAGTTGATGTAAAGGTGAATGTCCTTCTCCGGGTCCTCGGACTCCAGAAACAGCAGCTGGGCAATCACGAGGTTGGCCATGTGATCCTCGATTCCCCCGCCGAGAAAGATGATCCGATCCTTGAGGAGCCGCGAATAGATGTCGTAGGCGCGTTCGCCGCGACCGGTCTGTTCGACCACCATCGGTATCAGAGGCATTGCTTCACTCCTTGGAGGCATCAGGCTTGGCATCGGTCAACTGGTCCTTGTCGACCTCATGGACCTGGGATTTTTCCAGCAGAAACTCGATCACTTTTTCCTCAATCATCTGACCGAGGAGTGCGCGGCGGGCATCTTCATTACCATAGTGACGCTTCACCGCGTCAAGGGGCGCATTGGACATTTCCGCGATCCGTTGCAGTTTGTCCTCGATATCTCCCTCGGCAACACGCAGGTTTTCCTGGCGAGCAATGGTCTCCAGGGTCAAACTCCCCTGAACCTGTTTCACCGCCGTATCACGGTACATGGCCTTAAAGGATTCTTCGGTCATGCCGAGCATTTCCAGAGACATCCCCTGAGACTGCATGCGGCTCCGGACGTTCCCGAGCATGTAGTCCAACTGCCCGGCCACCAGGGTTTCCGGAACTTCGATCGGATTGTGCTCGATCAATGCCGACATCAACCGCTCCCGAAGGTCGCCTTCAACCCGGTTGCGCTCCTGAGTCAGGTAGTTTCCCTCGATCCGAGCACGCAACTCTTCCAATGATTCCAGGCCGAACCCCCGGGCGAAATCATCATCGAGGGCGGGCAGGACTTTTTCCTTGAGCTCCTTCAGGCGAACCTTGAAAACCACTTCCTGGCCGGCCAGATCCTCATTCCCGTACTCTGCAGGAAAGGTCACCACCACATCCTTTTCGGAGTCGCGCACCATTCCTGCGAGTTGTTCTTCGAAACCGGGGATAAAACTCCCTGAACCGAGTTCCAGCTGGTGGTCTTCGGCTTCCCCTCCGGCAAACGGCTGGCCGTTTAAAAACCCCTTGAAATCAACAACCGCAAAATCGCCCAGACGGGCTTCCTGCCGGGAGGAAACTGCCTCGACGGCACGTGCGCAGCGCATTTCCTCAAGGCGTTTTTCAACGACCTCGGGATCGGCAATAAACTTTTCCTTCTGCAGGACAAGACCGGTATAACCCTTGGCCTCGAAGTCGGGTTTGACCTCGACCTGAGCCTCGTAAATAAACGGCTTGCCTTTTTCCAGCCGGCTGCTGTCGACGATGTTGGGATCGGAAACGGCGGCAATGCGATGGTCAACCAGAGCTTTGAAGTAGGTGTCGTTGATCAGTCGCCCGAGAACCTGCTCTTCCATCTGCGGCGCATAGGTCCGCTCCAGAATCGCACGGGAAGCCTTGCCGGGGCGAAATCCCGGAATCTTGGCCGACTTGGCGATTTTGCCATAGGCTTTGTCAATCTCGGCATCGACCAGCTCGGCCGGCACCTCAAAAGAGAGTTTTTTCCGGATGCTGCTGATTTCTTCTATTTTTACGTTCATAATCCTACCTCATCTTAAAAATGTCTGTAACAACCTAGGTCACCAAGTGATCAAACGGATGGAAGGGACTAGGGCGGATGCGTGTCGGGAAGACCTAATGGAGTGAATGGTGCGAGAGGGGGGAGTCGAACCCCCACGGTTGCCCGCTGGATCCTAAGTCCAGTGCGTCTGCCAATTCCGCCACTCTCGCACGGTACGGAAACTGCCTCAAACGTTGCCACCGGCGTGGCGTACGATTCGCCCCAAAAACCAAGGGATGAGGGACAGAAAGCCTGACGCCAAATAGGCAAGCCCGCCTTTCTGCCGACTCACCTGTGGCCTGCGAGCCACAAACATCAGACGCGAAAAAGGCGGGCCCGGAACGTCAAATGGGGTGAGTGAAGGGGATCGAACCCTCGACAACTGGAGCCACAATCCAGTGCTCTACCGACTGAGCTACACCCACCATAAAACGGAGCAATACTAGCCAAACGCCCGGCCGTTTGTCAACGGGAATCTTGTTCGTTCCCGGCTTGAAAGCTGGCGCGCCAGGAAGGATTCGAACCCTCGACCAACGGCTTAGAAGGCCGCTGCTCTTTCCAACTGAGCTACTGGCGCGCAGTGGTCGGGGTGACTGGATTCGAACCAGCGGCCCCCTGCTCCCAAGGCAGGTGCGCTACCAGGCTGCGCTACACCCCGACGCGAACGTGTCTTCTAGCATGGTCATCTATTATTTGCAACCGAAATTCTACACCTGCCGCGCCGCCATCCAACAATCACCGAATGCGGGGCGGCACGGGAGGGACGGCCGAGGACGAGGCCGTTACTGGAAATTCTTACAGATGGTGCGGTAGTGAAGCGCTTCGACCGCCTGGGGGGAATCGGGGTACTCTTTCAGAAAGCGATCGAAGGCGGGGATCGCTCGGGAACATTCCCCTTTTTTGTAAGCCAGAAGGCCGGTTCGGAAATCCTCCGTCAAGAGTCCACCGGCGCCTGCAAGCTGACTTGACGCCCCGCCGGCGGGTTCAGCCGGTGCCGTGGCGGGCGTCAATTTCGGAGATGAAGCCTTGACGGTGACCCCCACGGATGCGGGAGCAGTGGCGGGGGTTCCGATGACCGGGCGCAGGGGAGGAGAAAGGGGTGGCGGTACCGGGGTGGTTTCAGCGGCTGGGGCCTTTCCCTTCATCGACATCGACCCGGCTTCCGGCGCGGGGGCCGTCTTGCAGCCACCACTAAATCGCAGCGTATTGATAAGTTTATAGTTTTCATCAATCTGAAGAAGCCGCTTCTCATGCTCGGCGCGGATCTCCGCCAGGTTCTTTTCATTAAGCAGGTAGGGCGTCAGCATGATTACCAGTTCGGTCTTGCCACGCTCCTGCTGGATGTTTGAAAAGAGCGGTCCGATGAGCGGCAGCTCGCCGAAGAAGGGGACGCTTTTCCGCACATCCCGCAGCCGATCCACGATCAAGCCGGCGATCACCACGGTTTCCCCGGTGCGGATATCGACCATCGTATCGACTTCACGGACGTCGATCACCGGCTTACTGCTCTTGTTGTCCGGCGAAACCGAAACACTTTTTATTTCGGAGATGCTCGGATGAATCTGCATGGTGATCAGCCCGTCCGGCGAAATATTGGGAGTGACATCAAGGAAAATTCCGACCTCGTCGATTTGGGGAGTGGTGTAGGTCTGAAGGGTATTCCCCTGGGCATTGAGGATGGAGCTGTTGACCCAGGTCACCTCCCGGGTGGTCAGCTTGATAACCGCCCGCTGATTGTTCATGGTCGAAATCTTGGGACTTGACAGGGTGTTCACATCGCCCTGGGTTTTCATGGCATCGAGGAGCAGATTAAAGTCGCTGCCGGTAATCGAAATATTGAAAGCGTTGCTCAGGGGAACCGGCGCCAACCCCTGGGAAATGGAATAGGTCTGGGATTGTTTGAAAACATATTCCCAGTCGATGCCAAGCGAAAAGGTGTCCTTGAGGGCCACTTCCACGATATGGGCCTGAATCAGAACCTGACGCTTGACGGCCTGTTCAACATCCGCCAGATAGATGCCGATTTTATTCAGGTTTTCGGCGCTGTCGGTGACATAGATCACACCTGCCATCTGATTGATCACCAGCTTGCGCCCTCGAGAATCGCTGCGGGTGTTACTGCCGCCGCCCCCTTTTCCAGATTCCAACCCGCCGAAAATGATCGTCTCCAGACCGCGCGTCACCTCATCCCAGAAATCAGCGGTGCCGCTGGTGGTGACACTGACGTTCCCTTGTTGGGAATTGCCGCCACTGCCGCTGCCAATGTCTGTGGTGCTGGCGCCGCTGTTCAGATTAAGACTGATCCCGGAGGAAGCCGTTACATTGCCGTTGCCGCCGGCAGCAGAGATGGAGGCGTTGGTGCTGCTGGTTGAAGAGCGTTTGTCTTTGGTGTAGTTAAGATAAAACGCTCGAGTCACGAGTTTGGGCAAGCCGACCACGATCACCCCGTTCTCCACGGATGCCTGATAGCCCAGTGGACGCAGCATGGTAAAGAGGATCTCGCCCAGGGGACGGTTTTCGACGCTGATCGTGGCCTTGCCTGAGACCCCGGGCTCGCTGACGATGGGAATGCCGCTATCTCTTGAAAGCAGCGCCAAAGCCTCCAGCAGGTCGGCCTGTTTAAGTGCCAGAGAATAGCGAGGGTCCTCGTCGACTCCCTTCCCCACCATCGCCGGCGAAGGCGAAGGCAGAGGCGACGTGGTCGGCTGGGTCTGAGCCATCACGCCAGAGTGGCGGCCGGACCGAACCATGCTATCGGCTGGGCTGACCACCTTTTGGACGCTGCAGGCCGGCAGGAGCAGGAGCAGACTGAGCGGCAGGACAGTGCGGTATTTCATCGGTCTCCCCAAGGTCGCTGGAAGGTTATTCGGGAAAAACAGGCAATACGCGACGCCCGGCGGCATCTTCAACTAGAATTCGGTCACGCTCGATTTTCAAAATCCTGACCCCGTCCAATTCGTCACCGGCCATCACCACCTGCTCATTGAGCAAGGCATAGCGCCCTCTCACCCCGGTGAGAATCCCGCTCAGCCTCAGGCCCTGGGGGGAGGGTTTCGGCACCTCCCTGACCTCGGCCGCAGGGTGGCGCGCCATGGGTCCAGCGAAGGGGTCTGCCTTCCAGTCCCCGGCATCCGCCGGCAGGGGTTCAAGCCGCGGGCCGATCAAGGCCGGAAGGCCGAGCGACTCAAAAGCGGGTGACGCGGCGGCGTTCGGAGCCGCCAGGGTCGACCAGGGCGCCAGGACCCAGCAAACCACCGTCAGCAGATAGATCCAGTCCCATTTAGTCACCATGGCCATCCTGCAAGGCAATAAGATCGATGGTCAGCAGCGTTCGTACCGTCCCCTGCTTGGGGTCCATCTCCAGATCGACGATGCGCTTGAAGATGTCAAGGTTCTGGACCAGACGCAGGTATTCGGCGGCCTCCCGAAAGGAGGAAAAAAATTCGATTTTGAGCCGGGCGGTCTGGAGGCTTGACGACCCCGGGACGGCCACCGGGCGCCGCGCTGCGGTTCGACCCGAGCCCGAGGCGGCGGTCACCGCCACATGGTTTTGGACACCGGTCTGGCGCGCCAGCCGAGTCAGGGTTTCAATGAATGGGGCGATCTCCAAACGGGTCGGGAGGGCCTTGTTCAAGGACTTCAGCTGCGCCTGTTCCCCTCGCAGTTTGACCATGCGCGCGGATAAAGCATCACGCTCCGTCAGCAGACGACTGCGGCCCGTTTGGCGCAGCCCCTGGTGAACCAGGAGGATGAGGATCAAAAGTACGACCAGAAAGCCCAACCTCTTCACGGTCGCAATCCTTTCGCGGCAGTCTTCTCAAGGGAGCAGGCCAGGTCCATCCGCAGCAACCGCTCGGCGCCCTCGGTGACCAGGGTGATTTTGGGAGGGCCGTTGGAACGACCCCCGGCGAGGGCGCTGCAAACGTTCTCGAAGCGCGATAACAGCCGGGTCCGGTCGAGGTCGGAGGGGTCCGGAGTGACCGCTGCCAGTTCCAGGTTCCCGCCGCTGCCGGTGGCGACAAACCGCACCTTTTCCAGGGTCATCTGCGGGGGAAAAGCATCGGCCAGAATCCGCAATTGGGGATAAAAGTCAATCTGTCCGGCCGTGAGGGACGACAAGACCGCAGCCGTCCCGCGGCTCCGTTCCCGGACCAGAGAGGTTTCGAGGCCGGCCAACTGCTTCCGGGCGGCGGCCACCTCCTGATTCAGATGCTGGAAACGGCGCTCGCTGATCGCCCCGAAGGCTCCCAGTCCCAGCACGGCCAGAACCGCCCCGGCGGCGACGATTTTCTGCCATGGCAATCGGACCCGGCGGGCCAGATCCTCCGGCAGAAGATTGGCAAGAGTGCCTTCGCCCAGGGCCCCGGCCATTCCCAGCAACGCAGCAAAACGATCGGACTCGGTTTCCGGTAACCCGTTCAGGCCGGCCGGTGCCACCTCACAGCCCAGGGCATCCGCCAGGGCCTCGGCAACTCCCGGCAGGGCGCAGTCCGAACCACACAGCCAGGCGCCATCGAGGGCCTGCCGGGGATGGGCCTGCAGAAAAGTCGACTGACATCCGTAAATCGTGTTGACGATAGCGAAGAGACGGCGGCGGCGAGCCCGTTCCCGGCTCTCCAGGTCCCCTTCCCCTTCCTCCTCGGTTCCCTCCACTGTCGGAAACGAGACCCTCTCATAATGGAGCAGAACGTCGCTGGTTAAAAACAGGGCCTCCACTCCGGATTCATCGATATCGTAAAGGGCCTGGGCCTGGAGGATGCCGGCCCGTCGGGAAGCTATCGCAGCCAGGTTGGCCTGAAGGGCAGTGGTCAGGGCCTGCAGGCGCAGGCCGGCGGCCCGCACCTTAGCCTGGTAGTCAACGGCCGTTCCCCGCCGCAGGAATTCGGCAAGAAAGGTCTGCTGTCGCTCCTCGGTCGCCAGGGGGGTGAGCTGCAGGATCGGACTTTCTCCGAGTTCGGCGGTAATCCCCCGTTGCACGATCTTCCGGGCATCGGCCAGGGACATCTGTTGCAGGCGAAAGCTGTGAATCCCGACTTCCCGGGTCGGCAGCAGCAATTGCAGCTGGTCCGGACGCCGCCCCCCCGCGGCGGTTTGGGCCTGAACCATCACTCGCTCCAGCGCGGACCCATCAAAGCTGGACAGCTCGGCTTCCCCATGGCCACGGATAAGCTTCCCCTGGACCACCAGGAATCGGACGATGCTGCCACGCAGATCGAGTAACAGATGGGTCATGATCCCCTTCTTCCTCAGTTGATCCGGTAGTAGATGGCCGGCAGGTTGACCGGCAGCGCCGGTTCCCCCTCCCGGAGGAAATAAGCCAGGGCCGGGGTGCTTGCCACCGGAACGGTCAGGCAGTCCCCATCAGCAAACAATGAACTTTGCAGCAGCACTCGGCCGACCGGTAACCGCAGCGGGAGCACCTCTCCGAAATTCTGGGCCACGCTCTTGGGAATCCCCGCAGCCACCTCTCCGGTCATCACGGCAAAACATCCGGTCGCGGTGGAAAACTCGCCGCTTGCCTCCCGATAGGCGACCGTCACCTGGGTCCAATAGGCAGGGGTCACATCCGTCGCTGCCAGAAAAACAAAATTCACATTCCCCTCAATCCGGTCGGCAGGGGTCACCTCGGCTTCCACGATTTGAGCTTCAGGAAGGTTATTCGCGTCCAGATCGTCGGCAGTCCCCCAAACCCGGTCGGGGCCGGCGCTGGCCAGGGAAGCCGACACCAGCCGTCCGAGGGCGTCGGCCAGCGGCTGATAACCCAGGGGGGTCTGCCAGGCATCCAGGGAGAACTGGGCAGGGTCGAAACCGGTGAAGTAAGGCCCCTGCCAGTTGGGATAGCCCCCGGGAGGATTGACCAGGTTATCGAGAACCGCGGGAAGTTCCCCGTTGTCGCCGACAAAACCGAAATCGGTGCGGATGCCGTTCTGGATCAGGCGCGGGTCACCGACCATGGCGAGCTTGAGGGCGGCCAGCCGCTGCCGGGTGGTTTCGATCTCGGACTGCTCCAGCATCCGGTAGACCGAAGGAACCAGCATGCCGGCGAGAATCGCCAGGATGGCAACGGTCACCATGACTTCGATGAGCGTAAACCCTCGGCTCTTCATCGGACGTGAATCCCCCCGGTAATCTTGTAGATCGGCAGAAAGACCGAGAGCAGAACGATCAGCGTCAGCACCCCGAGGAGGACGATAATCAGGGGCTCGACCAGGGCAAAGACCCGTTTCAGCGTTTCTGGGACTTCGCGATCGAAGATGTCGCTGGCCCGAAACAGGGCTTCGTCGAGTTGGCCGGTTCTTTCCCCCATCGCCACCATGTTGAGGACCAGGCTGGGGACCACGGTGCTGCGTTGCATGGCCTGAGCGATGGTTCCACCGGACAGAATCGTCTGGGTCACGCCGTTCAGGCGTTCTTTCAGCCAGAGGTTGCCGACCACCTCGGCGGCGGTGCTGAAGGTACGCTCCACCTCCAGGCCCGACCCGTTGAGGGTCGCCAGGGTTTTGAAGTAACGGGAAAGGTTGATCTTGCTGATCAATCCCCCGACCAGCGGCAGGGATAGCAGCCGGCCGTCGAGCCACAGCCGTCCTTGCTGATTCCCCAGCCCAAGGCGCACCAGAAAGACCGCCGGGATCAGCAGCAGCAGGCCGAGCCAGAACCATTCCCGGACCGCCGTGGAGATGGCGATCACCATCCGGGTCGGCAGCGGCAGATCGACCTTCAGACTGACCAGAACCTTGACCAGACCCGGGAAAACGAAGGTGAAGAGAATCACCACCAGGATTGCCATGACCCCTGAAATAACCGCGGGATAGATCATGAATGACCGGACCGTCTTATTGAAGTCAATCTGCCATTCGATATAGCGCAACAGGTAATCGAGGCTCTTTTCCAGGGTCCCCGAAAGTTCGCCGGCCCGAATCATCTGCACGTAATAGGCGGGGAAGAATTCCGGCCGGCTCTGCATGGCATCGGAGAGAGAAACCCCCGATTCGATCTCCCCCAGAAGGTGACGGGCCGCGACCTCCAGGCGGGGACTCGCCTGGCCGGCCGTCAAGTCTCGCAGGCCAACCAGCAAGGAGAGGCCGGAGGTCAGGACAATGCGCAGCAGATAGGTAAACTCCCGCAGGTCCCGCTCCGAGAAGCGCGGGCCCAGACCCCGGGAGAAGACCGGCAGCCCCTTGCGGGTCGACTCGATCAGGGTCAGGCCGCGCTGCCCGAGGACCTTTTCCAGGTCCGCCTCATCCTGGGCCTGAAGCCGCCCGATGAGAATCTTGGAATCGCGGTCGATGGCGCGATAGGCATAGACGGTCATCAGTTCAGGGTCCTCGTCACGCTGCTGACTTCCTCATAGGTGGTGATGCCCTGCAACACCTTGGCCAGTCCGATTTGGTACATGCCCCGGAAACCCTCCCCGGCCGCCGCCCGACGCAGTTCGTCGAGGCTGCCCCGGCGGTTGACGAGTTCCCGCAACGGGGCTGTCAGCCGGAGGATTTCGTAGATCACGGTGCGGCCCCGGTAGCCGGTCTCACCGCAGGCGGGGCAACCCTGGCTGCGGTACAGGGGTCGATCGGCCGGATCGACGCCGAGACGTTGAAAGAGCGGGTCTTCGCCCGGCACCTGTTGCCGGCATTCCAGGCACAGCAGCCGCACCAGCCGCTGAGCGATAATCGTATCCAGGGTCGATGTCACCAGAAAGGGATCGATGCCGATATCGATCAGGCGGGTGATACTGGAAGCCGCATCGTTGGTATGCAAGGTGCTGAAGACCAGATGCCCCGTCAGTGACGCCCGTACCGCCAGTTCGGAGGTTTCCGCATCGCGCATTTCACCGACCAGGATCACATCGGGATCCTGGCGCAGAATCGAGCGCAGCCCGTTGGCAAAAGTCAGGCCGGCGCGGAGATTGACCTGGGATTGGCGCGCCAGAGGGAGATGATATTCGACCGGATCTTCGATAGTGAAGATGTTGCGGTTGACGGTATTGATGACCGACAGGCAGGAGTAGAGAGTGGTCGTCTTCCCGGAACCGGTCGGTCCGGTCACCAGGATCATCCCGTAAGGGAGCAACAGTGCCTCATTGACAAGGGCGATATCCTCGTCGAAGAAACCGAGGTTTTCCAGACCCACCCGGACCTGAGCCTTATCGAGGATGCGCACTACCACATTCTCCCCCCCCAGAACCGGAAAGGTCGAAATGCGCAGGTCGAGTTCCCGATTGCGATAGAAATGGCTGGCGCCGCCATCCTGGGGAAGACGGGTCTCGGCGATATTCATGCGGCCCAGAATTTTGAAGCGGGAGACGATGGGAGGGAGCAGTTCGATCGGGAGGAACATCCCGTGCTGAAGAACCCCATCGACCCGGTAACGGATTCGAATACCTTTATCGTCGGGATTGACATGAACATCGGTGGCGCCGCGACGAACCCCCTCGCCCAGAATCTTGTCGACGAGATTGACCAGCGGAGAATGCGGGGAGTCAAGTTCCTGACGCCCCCCTTCGCCTTCGGTCAGAGAAATGGACCGGCTTTGCCGGACCAGGAAGTCGATCTCATCCGAAAACCCTGCCACACTGACCGTCTGGTCGGCGGGGCGTTTCTGGTCGTCAGGGCTGGACAGGACCTTGAAGAGATCCTTCTGGCTGATAAAACCCAGGCTGAACAGGATCGAACCGAGCAGTTCTCCGGTCTTTTTCTGCTCAGCAAGGGCCACCTGAAGCTGTTCCCCGGTGATCAGACCGTCATCCAGCAGCCGGTCTCCAAGCCGCTTGCGTTGCTGCATCCGCCGCCTTCTTTCCCGGCCCGCCGCCATTTTCTGGCGGAGCTTTGGCAAATTATCCCGTCGTCCCGACGTCAGAAACAAAAAATCTCCGGCGTGGGCTCTCAGGGCAATTAACTATAGCAACGCCCCCCCCCCGTGTCGACCGACGACCATTAAATTCAGGCAGTTTTGAGATTGTCCAATTCTGCCCACCTCTCCCGCCAAAGGATCGCCAGCAGCCCCCGCAAGGGTCCAAGCCGAACCAGGAGGATGCCGGAAAACGCTCTACCCCGCCGGAATTCCAGTCAAAAAAACCTGTTGCAATCTCTCCAAGACTTGTGATAGGGATGCTGCACAGTCAGTTTGTGCAGTTTAATGGTCTTTGCCGGCGGACAGTACATGGAGACGGACCGCACATACCCTGAGGGCTGTGCGGTTTTTTGCATTGACCGGCGGCAACCTGCACCAACCAACCAACGGCTCCAGTGAACCCCAGAGGAGAACCAGAACATGGCAGAAGGCACGGTGAAATGGTTCAATGATGCGAAAGGTTTTGGCTTCATCCAACAGGATGGCGGTGCGGACGTATTCGTCCACTTTTCGGCAATTCAGTCGGAGGGTTTCAAGTCGCTGGCCGAAGGCGACAGAGTAACGTTTGACGTGACCCAGGGGCAGAAAGGCCCCCAGGCTTCCAACGTGAGTAAAATTTAAGCCAGCCGGCCCATACCTCGCTGACCAGCCCCGTGGCCGTTTCCGGCTTCGGGGCTTTTTTCTTCCCTGCCCGTCCACGTCCTTTTTTCCCCGTGACAACCACGCCGGCTGCGTTAGACTAACGCTCTGACTTTTCATCCAGGAGCTCTTACCCCCATGGCAACCCACCATCCCGAAATCGGACAGACCCTGCATGGTTTCATCGTCACCAGCCTGGAACCCTTGCCGGAGTTGAACGCCACCCTGATCCGCCTGGTCCACCAAGGGACCGGCGCCAGATACCTTCATTTGGTGACAGACGACCCCAACAACCTCTTCGCGGTGATCTTTCGCACCCCCCCGGGGGACTCGACCGGTGTCGCCCATATCCTCGAGCACACTACCCTTTGCGGGTCTCGGAATTTCCCGGTGCGCGATCCCTTCTTCACCATGCTCAAACGCAGCCTCAATACCTTCATGAACGCCATGACCTCCAGCGATTGGACGGCCTACCCCTTCGCCAGTCAGAACCGCAAGGACTTTGCCAATCTTCTGGAGGTCTACCTCGACGCCGCCTTCTTTCCCCTGCTGCGCGAGCGCGATTTCCGCCAGGAGGGGCACCGCCTGGAATTTGCCGACCCGGCCGATCCGAACTCCCCACTGGTCTACAAGGGGGTGGTCTACAACGAAATGAAGGGGGCGATGGCCTCCCCAGCTTCGCTGCTGTCGCGGCGCCTGTGCGGAGCTCTTTATCCAAGCACCTGTTACCGCCACAACTCGGGAGGGGACCCAGCAGAGATTCCGTCCTTGACCTGGGAAGCCTTGCGGGCCTTCCATGCCGAATTCTACCATCCGAGTAACGCCTGGTTCTTCAGCTACGGCACCTTCCCGCTGGCCGACCATCTAAAGACGGTCGCCGCGCTGGCCCTCGACCGTTTCGAGGCCCGTCCGGTCACAAGTTGCGTCCCGGCCGAAGACCGCCTGGGCGCGCCGCGCCGGGTCGTCGAAACCTACCCTCTCGACCCGGCGGAGACGACCACCGGTAAATCCATGGTGCAGGTCGGCTGGCTCACCTGCGACATCGCCGACAGCTTTGAACGACTGGCGATGAGCCTCCTCGCCTCGCTCCTGCTCGGCAATCCGGCGGCGCCCCTCTACAAAGCCCTCCTCGATGCAAAACTCGGCGGCAACCTGGCCCCTGGCTGCGGCTATCATGACGAAAACCGCACCACCTGCTTCGCGGTAGGTCTGCAGGCGACCGAACCCGAACTGACCGGAGAGATCGAAGCCCTGATCCTCAAGACCCTGGAGGAGGTGGCGGCTGCCGGTTTCCCCGAAGAACGCATCGAAGCCGTCATCCACCGCCTCGAGTTCAGCCATCGTGAAGTGGCGGGGGATAACTATCCCTACCCGCTGTCGCTGCTGATGCGCCTCCTCGGCCCCTGGCTGCACAGCGACGATCCCCTCTCGCCCTTGCGGCTCGACGCCAATCTGGCCCGGTTGCGGCAGGAGCTCGAGGCAGGCCCGTTCTTCGAAAACCTGATCCGCCGTCAGTTCCTCGACAACCCCCACCGCGTCACCCTCACCCTGCACCCCGACACCACCCTGCAGCAGCGGGAAGACGAGGCTGTCGCCGCCAAACTTGAAGCATTCCGCCGGAAGCTCAGCGCGAAGGAAAAAGAGGGGCTTCTCACCGCCGGCCGGGAGTTGCAGGAGGCCCAGGAAGGGAGTGAAGACTTCTCCTGTCTGCCGACCCTCCACCGGGACGATATCCCTCCGGTCGAAACCGCCGTACCGGTTCGGCCGGAAACGGTCCAGGACTGCACCATCGACTGGTTCGACCAGCCGACCAACGGCATCGGCTATTTCATTGCCCACCTGCCGACGGCCGCGGTGCCGCCCGACTTCATCCCCCTGGTGCCGCTCTTTTGCAGCCTGCTGACCCAAATCGGCGCCGCAGGTTACAGTTATGTGGAGATGGCCGAACGCATGGAAGCCTTCACCGGCGGCCTCACCCTGGGGACGGAGATTCTTGAAGACCCCGTTGACCGGGGCCGGTTCCGGGGTCTGGTGACGGTCAAAGGGAAAGCCCTGGTCCGCAACAGCGCCCAGCTCTTCAGCCTCCTTGCCGACCTGGGGACCGCCCCCGATTTCACCGACCTGGAACGGCTGAAAACCGTCCTCAACCAGATCCGCACCAACCTCGACAACTCGATCGCCGGCGCCGGCCATAGCTACGCGGCCCGCGCCGCCGCCGGCCGCCTGACTCCGGCCGGAGCACTGCGGGAGACCTGGAGCGGGCTGACCCAGATTCGCCGGGTCCGGGAACTGGCCGCAAAACCGGCGCCGGAGCTGGCCGAATTCGCGTCCCAAATGCAGGTGATCGCCGTCGCCCTCTTCAACCGTCGCCATCTGGCGGCAGCCATGACCGGAGAGGCTCGTCATTTTCCGGACCTGTCCGCGGCTCTCGCTCCATTTTTGTCGGCCTTGGCGGTCCGGCCGGCATCACCCCCCGCACCGCTCCCTTTCCATCCCGCCCCGGACCGCTGCGGCTGGGCGACATCGGTGCCGGTCAACTACGTGGCCAGAGTTTACCCCGGCGTCGTCTACACCGACCCCGACACCGCGCCGCTGATGGTTCTCACCCGGCTGCTGCGAGCCGGTTACCTGCACCGGGAGATCCGGGAGAAGGGCGGGGCTTACGGCGGCATGGCAAGTTATGATGCGGAAGGCGGGCTCCTCTCCCTGCTTTCCTACCGCGACCCGCATCTGGCCCGCACCCTGGGAATCTTCGATGCCGCTGCGGTTTGGGCCGCGGCGGGAGAGTTCAGCTCCGAGGATATCGATCAGGCGATCCTGGCGGTCTTCAGCGATCTCGACCGCCCGGTCTCCCCCGGCAGCCGCGGCAGCCGGGAATTCGCCAATCTCCGGCAGGGACTCCGCCCCGACCTGCGCCAGCAGTTACGGGAACGGATTCTGGCCGTCGACCGTCCTCAATTGATGGCGGCGGCCCAGACCTATCTCGTCTCCGGCAGGAGCCAAAGCGCTGTCGCCGTGGTCGGCGGGGAAGAGGCGCTGCGGCAAGCCAATCTGGAATTGGGGGGAGAAGGATTGCAGGTGGAGCGGATCTAACGGGGGCAAAACCCTCAGCGTCCGGCCCCGGGATGGCGGGTTCGGCGCGTCGGCAGCGCCGCCCATGGATCGTCGGGCCAGGGATGCCGGGGATACCGCCCCTTCATCTCCTTTTTCACCTCCGGGTAGACCGTATCCCAGAAACTGCGCAGGTCGCGGGTGGCGGCCAAGGGCCGCCCGGCCGGGGAAAGGAGCTGGATGAGGACCGGCAGCCGCCCTCCGGCAATGGCCGGCGTCTCTCCCAGGCCGAAGAGTTCCTGGAGCTTGACGGCCAGAACCGGCCCGTCCTCAACGCTGTAGTCAAGACGGATACGTGATCCGCTCGGCACCTCCAGACGCTCCGGCGCCAGCCGTTCCAGGTCTGTTTGCCGCTCCCAGCCGAGATGCTGCTGCAGCGCCGGCAAGGGATCGAAACGACGCAGCTGCTCCAGGCTGCGCACCCCGCCGAGGAAGGGCGCCAGCCATTCCTCCAAACTCGCCAGCAGTGCTTCGTCACTGAGTCCGGGCCAACCGCCATCGGGACAGGCCCGCGCCAGCAGGGCCACCCGCCCCCGCCACTGCAGTGCCGCCGGACTCCACCCCAAGCGGTCCAGCCCCTGCCGGCGCAGCACCCCCAGCAGGGCCGGGACGGTATCGGCGGAGGTCGCCGGGACCGGCCGCTCCTGAAGGACCAGCGCCCCCAGCCGCCGCACTTCGCGGACCACCAAGCGGCCGGCCCGGTCATCCCACTCGGCTTCCCGCTGCCAGTCCAGGTTTTCGCCGAAGAGTTCCTCCACGCAGCTCCGCTCCAGAGCGCTGGCCAGGACGATCTCCCCCTCCCCTGCCGCTTTCCCGGCCACCTCCACCGCGACCAGCCATTCTGCCCGGCGCACCGCCGAGCGGGGCGACAAGCGCGCCCCTTGACCCCCGGCGAGAAGATAGCGCCCCGACCCCGGTAGCCGCTCCCGGCCGACCCGGTCGGGAAAAGCCAGCGCCAGCAGCCTCCCGACTTGCAGGGCATCGGGGTTCGGTTCGCCGCTCCCTGCCCCGCTCTGCTGCCGCCAGTAACGGGCGGCGCGAGCGGCGTTGCCCCCGGAGCCGCGCCGCAGCAGTTCCAAGCGGTCGAAAAGATCGCTGTCGCTGGTCGGCCGGGCCGCGAGCTCGCCCCCCGCCAACAGGTCCCGCTCCGCCAGCAGCGCCACCAGATCGCTGCCGAGACCCGGGCAGCCCGCCTCTTCTGCAGCCACCAGCAGCCGGGCCAGCCGGGGATGGGCGGGGAGCTTGGCCATCGCCGTCCCGAGGGGCGTGAGCCGGTCCTGCGGGTCGAAAGCACCGAGCAGCCGCAGCAGTTCCCGAGCCCCGTTCAGGGCCCCGGCCGGCGGCGGGTCAAGCCATATCAGCTGCGCGGGGTCGGCTACTCCCCAACGGGCCAGTTCCAGGGCCAGCGGCGCCAGATCGGCGCTGCGGATCTCCGGCGGGGTGAAGGGCAGGAGCGCCCCCTGCTCCCCCTCGCTCCAGAGTCGATAACAGGCTCCGGGGCCGAGGCGGCCGGCACGGCCGGCGCGCTGTTCGGCGCTGGCCCGGGAGATGCGCGCCATCTCCAGACGGGTCAGACCGCTCCCGGCGTCGAAGCGGGGCCGGCGCTCCAGCCCGCTGTCGACGACCGTCCCCACGCCCTCGATGGTCAAGCTGGTTTCAGCGATGTTAGTGGCGAGGACGACCCGCCGCCGCGCTCCCGGCAGGATCGCCCGTTCCTGCTCGGCGAAGGGGAGATCGCCGTAGAGGGGTCGCAGGTCGATCTCCGCCGCCAGATCGGCGAGCCGATCGGCGCAGCGGCGGATCTCCCCGACCCCGGGAAGGAAGACCAGCAGATCCCCGGAGGTTTCCCGCAGAGCCCGGCGCGTCAGCCGCGCCGTCGCCTCGGCGACCGGGCCGGCACCGTCTCCTCCGGCCCAACGGATCGTCACCGGGTAGGTCCGGCCGGCGCTGCTGATGAGGGGCGCCCCGCCCAGCAGCCGCGAGAGGGGTTCGCCGTCGAGGGTCGCCGACATCACCAGCAGCTTCAGGTCGGGGCGCAGTCCCAGTTGGGCATCGCGGCAGAAAGCCAGGGCCAGGTCGGCGTTGAGGCTGCGCTCGTGAAATTCGTCGAAGATCACCAGGCCGACGCCGGCGAGTTCCGGGTCGCCCTGCAGGCGGCGGGTGAGAATCCCCTCGGTGACGACCTCGATCCGCGTCGCCGCCGACACCTTCCGCTCATAGCGGATGGTGTAGCCGACGCTTCGCCCGACTTCCTCCCCGAGCAGCGTGGCCATATAGCGGGCGGCATTGGTTGCCGCCAGCCGCCGTGGTTCCAGCATCAGCAGCTTCTTCCCCGCGAGCCACCCGGCACCGAGCAGCGCCAGCGGCACCCGGGTGGTCTTGCCGGCCCCCGGCGGTGCCTGCAGCACCGCCGCCGGCTCGGCAGCGAGGGCTCGCTGCAACGCGGGCAGAACTGCTTCTATGGGAAGTTCAGCTGCCATACATGACCAGCAAAGGAGAGCAAAAGGTTCGCAGGGACATGGCGCATTTGTGGCACGCCCGGCCTTCCAGGTCAAGACTTCCTCTCCGGCCAGGTGCGGGAGCCGGCGCCTGACCATGATGACCCCACCCCCGGGACGGTGACCAGGAACCGGTCATGAGTGAGAAGATTACCGAATCAGTTACAAAACCGGTATGAATAACAGCTACTTGCTTTTGGGGCGGCGCCAGTTTTCTTGGACACTGATTTGGGATAAAGTCCCCGTGTCCAAGGAGATTTAAAATGACCGAAAAGAACAAGAGGGAAGCTGTCACTGGCCCGTTGGTCGAGGGGCAACGTTGGAGCGCCGCCCGCAAGCGTGAAGTTGTCCTGCGCCTGCTGCGGGGCGAGCATATAAGGGGTCGCGAGCATATAAGGGTAGGAGCATATAAGGGGTCGCGTCTCCAAATATCAAATTTCCAGTTTATCCCTAACTCTTTCAACCACCTTTGCCAACTGCCCATCCTCGTTCATCTTTCGCGACAGCAGACGACGTGCCTCGGCAATGGCTGTCTCGCCCACACCGAAGAGTGCGCCGATCTCCTTGAGCTTCTTCCCGCTGTGCTGGTGGCAGAGGTACATCCCGACCTGTCTTGCCAACTTTTCATCATCGCCCATAACACTCGCTACGGCACGGAGAATGGCTTCCGGTTCGGGACGCGAAGTAAACGCCTGCAACCCTGGGACCGTCCGGTCCACTCCTTTCGCCGCGATTTGCGTCTCCGCAATCATGGCGACAAAGCCCTCCGTCCCCAACACAGCTGTTCCGAACGTTCCCTTCAAGGGGCTTTCATACTCCGACTCCAGTAGATCCTCGACAAAGGTTCGATATCTCTGCTTGGCGTTCGCGGCTCCATGACCGAAATAGGCCATGATCGCCTCCGGCCGCAGCCAATCCGGCGCGGAACTGAGGCCAATGTAACTGCGGTAACTTGACCAGATGTAATCCTCCGGGAGTGCAACCTTCCCCGCCCGCACCGGATTCAGGTGGATGTAGCGCGTCAGCTCCATCGCGTATTCGTCGAA